>NZ_BAAAKZ010000001.1:0-1561 GCF_039528015.1 Leucobacter albus
ATCCCTGTTTTAGCGCGTGATCATGCGGCTAGATCAAGATTCCATCCACACGTTTTGGCCGATACCCCCCAAAAATAGTGGATAGCCCCGGTGTGTCATCCCCGGCCCGCCCACCCTGCGCGCATCCAGAGGCCCTCGCCTGAGTCCAAACCCGTGTCGTAGAGCGCTGGCCCCTCTGGTTCTTCCCTCGGCTCGGGGCGTGGCTTCTCGATGGCCGTGGTCGCTGTGGCGAGTGCTTCGTCGATGCCGATTTCTCGGACCGTGAGGAACCATTCCGCGGCCCGCCTGCGGTGTTCCTCGCTCATTCCCCGGTGGCGCCGCAACATCTCACGCAGTTGCGCGTTCACTCCACCCTCGAGCGGTGAAGTCGTCCGCGGATTCCCGTACCTGACATAGGTGAAGATGAGGTCTTTGCGCACAACGTTGTGTACGAGGAGCCACGCTTTTCTTAACCGGTCATGAGTGAACCCGAAGTACCCATTGCGCAACAGTGTGCGTTCACGCGTGAGGTACCCGTATTCCTGCCACCACTGGTTAAGGAGCACCTGCCATTGGATTGCTTGATCCTCGTCACGGACATCGCTGAGGTGTTGGATGAGTGCGCGAAGGGCTCGCCCGGCTTTTGTGCGCGGGTTTCTCGTGAGGTGCCTGGTCACGTTCATTTGTAGGTGGAACAAGCAGCGTTGGTGCCAGGTGTGTGGCCAGGCTTGCCGGAGTGCGGAAGGGAGGCCGGTGCCACCATCAGAGACCAGCACCGCGGGAGGTGGGACTTTCGTGAGGAGTGCTGACCATGCTGCTGTCGTTTCTCCGCTGCACCATTGCCAGGCCAGTACGTGGCCGGTGTCAGAGAGCGCGATCAGGAGACACCACGACCCGATCCAGATCCCGTCGACCATGACTGCGTGATGGATCGTGTTACAGGGTGGGAGGTGTGGACGCATAGTCCAGCACTTCGCGGTTCGGCGTCTGAACGAGCGGCCGGTTTGGGTGCCATCGATCTCGGGTTGTGAGCGCTTCCCTGTGAGCCAGGAGACGAATGCGCGGAGGTGTTCTCGTTGGGTGAGGTCGGGGCGTTTGCGCGTCTGGGATGTGCCGCAGGAGGTACAGCGCCAGCGTTGGGTGCCGGATGGGTGCCTACCGTTTTTCACGAGCTTTGTTCCGCATAGCAGACAGGTGGTCGAGTTCAGTGATGTTGGCACAGTTAAGGGTGCCTGGGTAAAGCGTTCCCTGTTTTACTGCGTGATGGTGCGGCTAGATCGGGATCCTATCCACTATTTTTGGCCGGTACCCCGCGCCCTCGGGCCTCAGCTCTCAAATACCGCGGCGACGTCGAACTCGCTCGCACCGCCTTCGGTCTCTGTGAGCACGGCCCGCTGCACGATGTGCGCATAGACAAGCGCGAGCAGACTGCGCGCCCGTGGGAGCGCTTCGTGTGCGCGCGGAGGCGCGCCAGCGTCATCTCCGACGCCCGGGTGGCCAGAGGGCCCGCTAGAGAACTCGTCAGAGAGCTCGTCAGAGGGATCGGGACTCGACTCGGGCGCAGCGCCACGCGACAGGTATT
>NZ_BAAAKZ010000001.1:1632-16857 GCF_039528015.1 Leucobacter albus
GGCCCAGACCTGCACGATGAAACCGGGGCTCACCGCCGCCTCGTTGATGCCGGCGGTGATGAGCTGAAAGATGGCCGCTTCGTTCTGCGGCGGCAGGTCTTTGAGCGCATGCTCTACGCCCGCGAACACCCCGGAGATCGCCGTTTGCGATGCAAACGCGATGATCTCGTCTTTCCCAGAGAAATGTGTGTAGATCGCCCCAGCAGAGAGGCCAGAGGCCGCGATAATGGCGGCCATTGAGGTCGAGTGAATCCCGTTGGCGCTGAACTCGGCGATCGCCGCGCGTACGATTTGTTCGCGCCTGGATTGCATGTGCGCGGCGCTGACCTTGGGCATGGCGCCCCTCTCTCGCTCGAGAACCAACCTGCTTTCGATAATAACCGGGGCGGTCGTGCCCAAAACCGCCGACCGCTGTCCGCCGACCGCCAGCTGCTGTCCGCCGACCGCCAGCCGCTGTCGGCCCACCGCCGGCCGCCGTCCGCTGACCACCGGGCCCCGCCGAACACCCCCTAGACATGGTGCGCAACAGGCGTAGTATAAAGAATGAACATTCGCTTTAAGGAGGTAGACATGACCGCCCCCATCGAACTAACTACACCGCGAACCAACCGTTGGCCGAGGAGCGCGGGAGTCGTTGCGGGCGCCGCAGTGGCCCTCACGCTGCTTGTGGTGACGTTTGCCTGGCCGGCCGCGCGCGGGGAGCCAGAGGGCCTCGCCGTCGCCGTGACGGGCGACTCGGCGCTCGTCGATGGGTTCCTTGCAGGCGCGGAGGAGGGGCTCGGCGAGATTGTTGAGCTCGAACAAGTTGACAGCCGAACAGCAGCAACGGCGGGCGTCGAAGATCGCACCTACATTGGAGCGCTCGTGCTCACCCAGGGTGCGCCAGAGGTCGTCACCGCGAGCGCTGCCGGGGCGACGAGCGCCTCGCTGATGGCGGGCATCACGCAGCAGCTTCAAAACACGCTCGACACGCAGCTCTACGGCGCGCTGCACGGCGCAGTGCGGGCAGCGCCCGACCCGGCGGCCGCGGCGAGCCAACTGCCCGCAGAGCTGCCAACTGTCACCCTGACCGACCTCGCGCCCTACACCGAGGGCGACCCGAACGGTGCCGGAATCACCGCGGCGGGCATCCCGCTCACCGTTGGCGCGCTGCTCTCGGGCCTGCTCATGTCGTTCACCATACGTGGTCGAGCCCAGCGCATTGGCGCGGTGCTCGGCTTTGGCGTGACCGCTGGCCTGCTTCTCACGCTGACCCTCACGACGTGGCTCGAGATCTACGAGGCGCCGTTTGGTCTAGTCTGGCTCGCGCTATCACTCTCGCTCGCGGCCACCAGCGGCCTCTTCGTCGGGTTGCACGCCGCGCTGGGGCGAGCGGGTATCGGCGTGGCTGCGGCGCTCACTCTGTTCGCAGCGATGCCGTGGGCGGCGTTCGCTGTGCCGCATCAGTTTCTGCCGGCCGGCCTCGGCTATTTCGGGCAGTGGCTCATTCCCGGGGCCACGACGACGCTCGCGCGAAACATCAGCTACTTCCCTGAGGCAGCGACGGCCCAGCAGTGGTGGCTGCTTGGGGGCTGGCTGCTGCTCGGAATGCTCCTGGCGCTGCGCAGGCGCGCCTGAGGTTTTTCATATGTTCGCGATACGGGGGTGTTCGTACGATAGGAGGCATGCGCGTACTGCTCGTCGAAGACGAACCCCTGCTCGCCGAGGCCATTCGAGACGGGCTGCGGCTCGAGGCCATCGCGGCCGACATCGCCGCAGACGGTGACGCCGCACTCGAGCTGCTCGCGGTGAACGACTACGATATCGCGGTGCTCGACCGCGATATCCCTGGCCCCTCGGGAGACGAGGTCGCGGCGAGCATTGTCGCGTCGGGGAGCGGCCTTCCCATCATCATGCTCACCGCGGCAGATCGCCTCGACGATAAGGCCTCGGGCTTCGAGCTCGGCGCCGACGACTACCTCACGAAGCCGTTCGAGCTGCACGAGCTGACACTGCGCCTGCGGGCGCTTGATCGTCGCCGCGCGCACCACCGCCCCCCGGTGCGGGAGCTCGCGGGCCTGCGGGTCGACCCGTTTCGCCGGGAGGTGTTTCGAAACGGACGCTACATTGCGCTCACGCGCAAACAGTTCGCGGTGCTCGAGGTGCTTGTCGCGGCAGAGGGCGGCGTGGTGAGCGCCGAGGAGCTGCTCGAGCGCGCCTGGGATGAGAATGCAGACCCGTTCACGAACGCCGTGCGCATCACGATGTCGGCGCTGCGCAAGCGGCTCGGCGAGCCGTGGGCGATCGCGACGGTGCCTGGTGTCGGGTATCGCATCGACACGGGAGAGGCGCCCGGTGCAGCGTCGAAGTAGGCGCTGGCCTGTGAGCGCACGGCTGCGTCTCACCGCAAGCTATGTCGGCCTCGTGCTTGCGGCAAGCCTGCTCATGCTCGCGGTTGTGTGGGTGTTTCTGCTGCGCTACGTGCCAGCGCGCGCGATGCTGCACGGAGACGAGTTCTTTCCGGGCCAGCGCGACCTGCTGCGGGCCTTCGTGCCGCCGGCGATGTGGGCGCTCGCGGTGATGCTGCTCATCGGCTCGGTTGGCGGGTGGATCCTGGCCGGCAAAATGCTCGCGCCACTGGCAAGAGTGACAGCAGTGACACGACGGGTGGCAGACGGCGAGCTGACTGCCAGGATCGCCCTGGAAGACGGCGCCGAGGAGTTTCGCGAACTGGCGGCTGCCTTTGATGCCATGCTCGACGAGCTCGAGCAGCACGTCGCGAGCCAGGAGCGCTTCGCAGCGAATGCCTCCCACGAGCTGCGCACCCCGCTCGCGATCACGCAGGCGATGCTTGACGTGGCTAGGCGCGAGCCGCCCGAAGACGCCAGCGAGCTCGTCGAGCGGCTCTGGGGAGTAAACGTGAGGGCAATCGAGCTCATCGAATCGCTGCTGCTGCTCAGCCGCAGCGAACACAGGCTGTTCGAGCGCGAAGGCGTCGATCTGTCGCTGCTCGTCGAGGAGGCTATCGAGACACACCTGCCTCGCGCGGAATCACGCGGGATAGCCATCGAAACCGAGCTCGATGCTGCCGTTGTGGAGGGATCCGAGACGCTGCTGCTGCAGCTGGTGAGCAATCTCGTGCTCAACGCGATCGTGCACAACGCAGCGGAAGGCGGGTGGATCAGCATCGCGCTGGCGAGCGTGGGCGATCGCGTGCGCCTCAGCGTCGAGAATACCGGAAGCACAGTCCCGGCCGAGCTGATACCGACGCTCACCGAGCCGTTTCAGCGCGGGGCGCAGCGAGCGCGCGGCGACGACAGCGGGGCGGGGCTCGGGTTGGCGATCGTTTCGAGCGTCACCCGGGCGCACGGCGGCGAACTGACGCTCGACGCGCGCCCGAGCGGGGGGTTGCGCGTGCGCGTCGAGCTACCGCTGTTCCGAGGTCATCACGACACTGATGACGCTCCAGCCAGCCGCTGGGCTAGCCCTCCCAGCGCTTGAACAGCGCCGCGAGCGCCTGGCCGCCACCGATGCACATGGACACGACAGCATGATCGAGGCCGTTGCGCTGCAGATTCATCGCTGCCCGCAGGCTGAGAATCGCCCCTGTCGCGCCGACGGGGTGCCCCAGCGCGATTGCGCCACCAAACGGGTTGGTGCGCTCGGGGTCGAGGCTGGCATCTCGAATCACGGCGACGGCCTGCGAAGCGAACGCCTCGTTCATCTCCGTGTGCCCAATATCGCTCGGCCCAAGACCGGTCTGCGCGAACAGCTTTTCGAGGGCGAGCGTTGGCGCGTAGCCCATGATCTCGGGTTCGATGCCGGCAGTTGTGACGGCCTCGATCGTGGCGAGCGCCGAGAGCCCGCGAGCACGCACGTCAGACTCCCGCATGAGCACGACGGCGGCCGCGCCGTCGTTGATGCCCGAGGCGTTTCCGGCTGTCACTGATCCGCCCGCCGTGAACGCCGGCCGCAACCCAGCGAGCACCTCGAGCGTCGTGTCGGGCTTCGGGTGCTCGTCGACCGTCACCGTCACCGGTCGGCGCCCGGCGGTGGTCACCGGCACGATCTCCTCGGCGAACGCGGCCTGCGACTCCGCGAGTGCCGCGCGTCGCTGGCTCTCAAGGGCGAACGCGTCTTGCTCCTCGCGGCTCACCCCGAACCGCTCAGCGACGTTTTCTGCTGTCATGCCCATGTGCATGCCAGTGAACGGGTCTGAGAGCATCTGCAGTGTGCCGTCGACGAGCGTGCGATCACCCAGCCTGTCGTTAAAGCGCGCGTTGTAGTCGTAAAACGGCAGCCTCGTCATGTTCTCGTCACCGCCCGCGACAACCGCATCGACGCCGCCCCAGAGCAGTTGCTGCGCACCCGACCAGATCGCCTGGAGGCCCGAGCCGCAGAGGCGGTTGACCGTGAACGCGGGCACCCTGGTGTGCAGCCCGGCGGCGAGGGCCACACGCCTGGCGTTGTAGGCGTCGGCACCAACCTGGCCGATATTGCCCATGACAACCTCGCCGATCTCGTCGGCCGAGACCCCGGAGCGCGCGAGCGCCTCGCGCACGGCGGCAGCCCCGAGCTCGTGGGCAGGGGTCTCGCGGAAGGCCTTTCCGAAGCTTCCGACGGGGGTGCGTGCCCCCGCAACGATTGCGATTCGCTCGGTCGTGATCACGGTGTCATGGCTCCTTGTGGCGGGTGAAGAGCCGCACGCAGCCAGGGTGTGACGCTCCGGTGCGGCTCAGAATGGCTCTGAATATGGCTCCAGCATGGCAGAAGTGAGTCGATGGCGCCACGGTCGCCCGCAGGCCGCGATAGTGTGTGTGCGTGAGCAACGCCGAAAATGCTGGCGCGGCCAAACGCCAGCCGCGCGCAAGATCTCGTAACGGTGACGCGCGAGCGGCTGTGATTGCCGCCGCGCTCAAATGCTTTGCCGCGCGCGGCTACTTCGGCGCCTCGATGCGCGACATCGCCGCGGAGGCTGAGATTGCGCTCGCAGGGATCTACCACCACTTCGCCAGCAAGCAGGAGATCTTGCAGGCTGTCATGACGATGACCATCCAAGATGTGTTCGCGAGCACGAGCGCGAGCGTGCAGGCGATCTCCGACGATCGCCCGGCCGAGCAGTTGCAGGCGCTCGTGCGGGCCTGGGTCGAGTTTCACACGGTCAGGCAGGAAGACGCGCGCGTTGGCGCTTCGGAGGTGCACTGCCTCGAGGGTGAGGGGCGCGAGCGGGTCATCGCGCTGCGCGACGAGCAGGAGGCGCTCTTCGTCGAAACGATCGAGCGCGGCACGCGGCTCGGCGCGTTTACCACCCCCTATCCGCGCGAGGCGGCGCGCGCGATTCTCAACATGGGAATCGCGGTCGCGACCTGGTACAAGCTCGACGGCGACATTAGCCCCCAGGGCCTGGCCGAGCGATACGCGCGGCTGTCGCTCGACATGGTCGGTGCGATCGACGCTCCGCGGTAACGGGGCGGGAGCGGATCGGCCGCGGGGAGCGCTAGCGCGGCAGGAATAATTGCCTTGCCCATTGTTTTTGAACGATCGTTCGTTTACGCTCGGGAGTAGCGGAGGAGGCGAGTTACGAGCGCGCCCACCCCGACCACGTCGACGGCCCGAAGGAGCGTCCAATGACCGCAACAGCTCACCCACAACACCCCGGCGAGCAGCGAGTACTCACCCACTTCATCGGCGGCGAACACGTCGCGGGCACGTCGGGCAGGTTCAGCGACGTGTACGACCCGAGCGTCGGGCTCGTGCAGGCACAGGTGCCGCTCGCGAGCACGGCCGAAGTGACTGCCGCGATCGACAACGCCGCCGCGGCGCAGCTCGAGTGGGCGGCACTGAACCCTCAGCGCCGAGCCCGCGTGCTGCTCCGGTTTCTCGACCTCATTGCTCGCGACACCCCTGAGCTTGCGAAGCTGCTGTCGCGTGAACACGGTAAGACGGTCGCAGACTCCATCGGCGACATTCAGCGCGGCGTCGAGGTCATTGAGTTCGCCGTGGGCGGGCCGCACCTGCTGAAGGGCGAATACTCCACCGCCGTCGGCACCGGCGTTGACGTGTACTCCATGCGCCAGCCGCTCGGCGTCGTCGCGGGCATCACCCCGTTCAACTTCCCCGCGATGATTCCGCTGTGGAAGGCTGGCCCGGCGCTTGCCGCTGGCAACGCCTTCATTCTCAAGCCCTCCGAGCGCGACCCCTCCGTGCCGCTGCGCATCGCGGAGCTGCTGCTCGAGGCGGGCCTGCCGCCCGGGGTATTCAACGTGGTCAACGGCGATAAAGAGGCCGTCGACGCGCTGCTGCACGACGAGCGCGTGCGGGCGATTGGCTTCGTCGGTTCGACGCCCATCGCGCAGTACATCTACGAGACCGCAGCCGCCGAGGGCAAGCGAGCCCAGTGCTTCGGCGGGGCAAAGAATCACATGATTGTGATGCCAGACGCTGACCTCGACCAGGTAGCCGACGCGTTGATCGGAGCTGGCTACGGCTCCGCCGGTGAGCGCTGCATGGCGATCTCGGTTGCTGTGCCTGTCGGAGAGCAGACCGCAGAAGCACTCGCGGCAAAACTCACCGAACGGGTTGCGGAGCTGCGCGTCGGGCCGGCGCTCGACGAGACGGCCGACTACGGCCCGCTCGTGAGCGCCGACGCGAAGGCGCGCGTCGAGCACTACATTCAGCTCGGCATTGACGAGGGCGCAACGCTGCTCGCAGACGGTCGCGGCCACGTCGTCGAGGGCTACGAGAACGGCTACTACCTCGGGCCGACGCTGTTCGATCACGTCACCCCGAGCATGAAGATCTACCTCGAGGAGATCTTCGGCCCGGTGCTCGTGATCGCGCGCGCAGCGACATACGAAGAGGCGCTCGCGCTGGCGAGCGATCACGAATACGGCAACGGCGTCGCAATCTTCACCCGAGACGGCGACACCGCGCGCGACTTTACCGCGCGGGTCAACGTCGGCATGGTCGGTGTGAACGTGCCGATTCCCGTGCCCATCGCCTACCACACCTTCGGCGGCTGGAAGCGGTCGGGCTTCGGCGACCTCAACCAGCACGGCCCAGACTCGTTTAGGTTCTACACCAAGACAAAGACCGTCACGAGCCGCTGGCCCTCGGGCACCAAAGAAGGCGCAAGCTTCGTCATCCCAACGATGGATTAGACACGATGGAGAACACAGCAGCTGAGGAGCGGGCAGCCCTCGTAGCCGCCGTGCGTGACTTCGCCGATGCAGAGCTTGCGCCCTTCGCGGCAGCTCGCGACGCCGAGCGCACGTTTCCGCTCGATGCGCTCGCGGCCGCGGGCGAATTGGGTCTCGGCGGCATCTACGTTGGCGAGGAGTACGGCTCGGGGCTCTCCCGGCTCGACGCAGTCGCGATCTTCGAGGAGCTCGCCAGGGGAGACACGGCGGTTGCGGCCTACATCTCAATTCACAACATGACGGCCTGGATGATCGACACCTTTGGGTCGGCGGAGCAGCGCGCGAGGTGGCTGCCGCGAATGACAGCGATGACAGATCTCGGGGCATACTGCCTGACCGAACCGGGCGCGGGCTCAGACGCAGCCGCGATCACCACGAGCGCGCGGCGCGACGGCGACAGCTACGTCATTAACGGCACGAAGCAGTTCATTTCTGGGGCGGGGGCCGCGGCCGTGTACGTCGTCATGGCGCGAACGGGCGGCCCGGGGTCGAGCGGAATCAGCACCATTGTCGTCGAGAAAGACACTCCGGGGCTGAGCTTCGGGCCGAATGAGCACAAGATGGGGTGGAACGCGCAACCGACGCGCCAGGTCATCTTCGACGAGGTGCGCGTGCCCGTCGCCAACCGCCTCAGCGAGGAGGGCGACGGCTTTCACATCGCGATGAAGGGGCTGAATGGCGGCCGCGTGAACATCGGTGCGTGCTCCGTCGGCGGGGCGCAGTGGGCGCTCGAGCGGGCGGCGAGCTACGTGCAGGAGCGTCACGCGTTCGGAGCGCCGCTCGCCGCGAACCAGTCGATCGTCTTCACGCTCGCAGACATCGAGACAAACCTGCAGGCCGCCCGCGCGCTGCTCGAGCGCGCCGCGGCGAAAATGGACGCGGGGGCGAAAGACACCGCGGTGGCCTGCGCCCTCGCAAAACGCTTTGCTACCGATGTCGCGTTCGACGGGGCAAACGCCGCGTTGCAACTGCACGGCGGGTACGGGTACCTGCACGAGTACGGCATCGAACGGGTCGTGCGAGACCTGCGCGTTCATCAGATTCTGGAGGGAACGAACGAGATCATGCGAACGATCGTGGGCCGCGGGCTGCTGAAAAGCGGCACACGCTAGCGGCACACGCTAGCGGCGCACGCTGGCGGCGCACGCTGGCGGCAGGAGCGCGGCCGCGGGAGCGCGGCGGCGGGCAACGTGGCAAACCGAAGCAAACGAAGGAGAGATCATGACAACGATTGCGTTTATTGGGCTCGGGCACATGGGGCGGCCAATGGCGGCGAACCTCGCGCGGGCAGGGTTTACCGTGAGAGGCTTCGACCTGGTGCCAGAGCTCTGCGAGGCCGCGCGGGAGGCCGGTATCGAGATCGCTGACTCGGCGGCTGATGCGGCAGCGACCGCCGATATCGTCATCACCATGCTGCCGGCGGGCTCACACGTGCTCGCCGCGTATGCGGGCGGAGCGGCCCCCGGGCTTTTGGCGGCGGCCCGGCCGAACACGCTCTTTCTCGACTGCTCGACGATCGCGGTCGACGAGGCGCGCAGCGCGGCGGGGCTCGCGGTCGCCGCGGGTCACCGCGCGCTCGACGCCCCGGTTTCTGGCGGCGTCGTCGGCGCCGAGAAGGGAACGCTCGCCTTTATGGTGGGGGGCGAGGCGGCAGACTTCGCGGCCGCGCGGCCCGCGCTCGATGCGATGGGTGGGCGGATCGTGCACTGCGGTGGTGCGGGTCTCGGGCAGGCGGCGAAGGTGTGCAACAACATGATTCTTGGGGTGACCCAGATCGCCGTGGCAGAGGCCTTCGTGCTCGGCGAGCGGCTGGGGCTCTCACATCAGGCGCTCTTTGACGTTGCGAGCAACGCGTCGGGTCAGTGCTGGGCGCTCACGACGAACTGCCCGGTGCCCGGCCCGGTGCCAACGAGCCCCGCGAACAACGACTATCAGCCAGGCTTCGCCGGCGCGCTCATGGCGAAAGATTTGGGGCTCGCGGAGCAGATGATCGCGCTCACTGGAGTGCACGCCGAGCTGGGCCTGCTGGCGCAGCAGCGCTACGCCGACTATGCCTCGGGGCCTGGTGCGCAGCAGGATTTCTCGGGCATCATCAACACGATTCGCGCAGAGAGCGGGGAATCGGCCTAGGGAGCGAAACCGGCCTCGAGCGCGAAGCGGCGTCGCGCCCGGCGAGGTGTGCGCCCGGAGCTATCTGAGAGCGCAGCGCGCCTGCGTGCTAGCCGCGGGCGTACAGCCGTGTGGTGAGTTCGATCAGCGCGTCGAGCCCAGCGGGGGGTTCACCGCGCCACCACGCGAGATGGACCGCGATGCGTGGCGCGTCGGTGATCGGAATGAATTTGACCCCGCTGCGCGCGTGGTGCACCGAGGTCGCCTCTGCCGATACCCCGACCGCGATGCCTGCGGAGATCGTGTTCAACCAGTCCTCAGTGTCTGCGACGGCGATGAAGCGGTCTGGGGCCGGGCCCCCGTCCCACAACTCGCGCCTCGTGGTGCCGGCGCGGGGCTCGGCGGCGACGGTTCGCCCGCTGAAGTCGCGCATGCGGAGGCTGCGGCGGCGCGACCACAGCGCGTCATCGGCCGAGAACACCGCGACCCTGCGCTCGAGCCCGATCACGGCGCTCGCGTACTTTGCTTGGTCGGGGGAGCTGCGCATGATCGCGACGTCGCAGCGGCCCTCGGCGAGGCCGGAGGTGGGGGAGCCGTGCTGGTCGAAGTGCAGCTCGATGCCCGGCTGTGCGGCGCGCCACTCGCGCAACAGCCCGGTAGTGTGCGTGCCAAGAGCTGACCACGCGTAGCCGAGTCTGAGGCGGTGATGCTCGCGCTTCGCGAGCGAGTTGACGGTGTCGACCTGGGCGAGCAGCCTGCGGGCCTGCGGCAGCAGCGCCTCGCCGAATGCGGTCGGCTCGCAGCCGTATCTGCCGCGCCTGAGCACGCGCTGCCCGAGCGCCGTTTCGAGGCTCCCGATCGCGCGCGATGCCGACGCCTGCGAGACGTGGAGTTCGGCCGCGGCGTCGGTGATTGTGCCGTGGGTGGCAGCGGCGACGAAACAGCGCAGCTCGCGCAGAGACCATTCCATACATAAAGCGTATGCCTACGCCAAAAGTTGCACAATGCAAGGAGCGAAACTGAGCCTATGGTTGGTTTGTGAGCAAACTGCACCCTTCATCGCGAGGCGGGAGCGCAGCGGCGTCGCGCGGCGGCGGGCGGGCGAGTATTCCCGTCGCACTCCCGAGCGATGCCGCGGGCGCGGCGGGGCTCTGGCGCGGCATCGGGCTGACGCAGATCGCCTCGCTCGGTAACCAGCTCGGGGCGGCTACCGGGGCACTCGCGTTCCCGGCGATCGGGCCGGTCGGCGTCGTCGCGATCCGCCAACTCGTGGCAGCTGCCGTGCTCGTGCCGATCGGGCGACCGAAATTCCGCGCGCTTCGACGCACAGACTGGTTCGCGGCCCTCGCCCTTGCCCTGGTGTTCAGCGTGATGAACACGTCTGTGTATCTCGCCATCGAGCGACTCGGCCTCGGCCTCGCGATCACTCTTGAGTTTCTCGGGCCGCTCGCGCTCGTCATACTCAGTGCGCGGCGGTTCATCGACGCGATCGGGGGAGTCATCGCCGTCGTTGGCGTCGTGACGCTCGTCAACCCCGGCCCAACCTCAGACCTCGTTGGCGTGGCGATTGGCCTGCTGTCTGCCGCGGCCTGGGCGGCCTACATTCTGCTCAATCGCCACATCGGGCGCACGCTGCCCGGGGTGCAGGGCACGGCAATCGCGAGTTTGATCTCTGGGGTCGCGTGGATCCCGATCGCCGCCTGGTGGTTCGCGTCACACCCGCCGCCGCTCTGGGCGATCGGCCTCGGGGTGCTGTGCGGGCTCGCGTCGTCGGTGCTGCCTTTTTCCATCGACATCGTTGCGCTGCGCCGCCTCCCAGCAGGCCTGTTCAGCACGCTACAGAGCATGCACCCGGTGTGGGCGGCGCTCGTCGGGTTTGCGCTGCTCGGCCAGCAGCTGCACACCAACGAGCTCGTCGGAATCGCGCTCGTTGTGGCGAGTAATGTGCTCGTGACCTCCACGAGGGCGCTGCGCGCGCGGCGGTAGCGCCCGGTCTGCACTGGCTAGCTGGCGCAGGCCAGCCGGCGCCGTGTGGGCGCCGTGTGGGCGCGGTGTGGGCGCAGTGTGGGCGCAGTGTGGGCGCAGTGTGGGCGCCGTGCGGGCGCCGCAAAATATTGTCGCGCGCAGTGACCCGCCCGATCGTAGACTGTGAACATGATCGACTGGCGGCCGGATGTGCTTGGCGACGGGTTCGAGCAGCTGACCTTCGAGCTCGGCATCGATGACGACCCGGGCCTCGTCGACTCGACGCGCGACACGCAGCAGGGCCCGCTCAACGCTCACCAGCTCGTTGCGACCCTCGTTCGGTCGCTGCCGGAGCCGCTGAGCTGGTGGAATCGGCTGACTGGGCGGCAGCGCGGCCTCGAAGACGTCGATGTGCTGTACGTGCACGGGTGGTCAGACTATTTCTTTCAGGCCGACCTCGCGCGCTTCTGGACCCTGCGCGGCGCCCGCTTTTTCGCCCTCGACCTGCGGCGCTACGGGCGGAGCTTGCGGCCTGGGCAAACCGCGGGCTACATTGCCGACCTTGGTGACTACGACGCCGAGATCGACTTCGCGCTCGCCGAAATGCGCGCTTCGGCGCCGCGCAGCCAGGAGGCGCGCAAACTGGTGCTGCTCGGCCACTCGACCGGAGGCCTGGTGCTCAGCCTCTGGGCGAGCCGTCACCCCGGCATAGCCGACGCGCTCGTGCTCAACAGCCCGTGGCTCGAGCTGCAGCTCTCGGCGAGGGGCAGGCAAATGATCGCCCCGATAGTGAACCTCGGCGCGAAGTACAGCCCGCTCGAGGGCATTCCACAGCTCGACTACGGCTTCTACGCTCGCGCGGTGAGAACGGTCGGCCCGGCAAGCGACGTCGAGCGCATCAACACCGAGTGGAAGCCCGAGCAGAGCCACCCAGTGCACGCGGGTTGGCTGCGCGCGATTCTCGCCGGGCACGACAGCGTCTATCGCGGCCTGAACATCGAAGCACCGGTGTGCGTGCTGCTGTCGAGGCGCTCCGCGCTGCCGACCCGGTGGAGCGAGGAGCTCACCCGGGCTGATTCGGTGCTCGACGTCGACGATATTTCGCGAGCGGCGCTGCGCCTCGGGCCATCGGTGACCGTGGAGCGCATTGACGGGGCACTGCACGACGTTTTCGTGTCGGGCGATGTGCCGCGAGCCGATGCATACGCGCGGCTCGGACGCTTCGCTCAGGGGTGGCGCTGCGCGCTCGACTAAGCGTCACGGTAGGCTCGCTGTATGGATCTACGGGTAGCGGCCTACGCGGTCATCGAGCGCCGCGGCAAGATCCTGCTCACTCACTGGCGTCGCGGGCACCTGCACGGCTGGACTTTGCCGGGCGGTGGCATCGAAAGCGGCGAAGACCCGAGAGACGCCGTGCTTCGGGAAGTGCTTGAAGAAACAGGGCTGACTGCGAAGGTCGGCCGTCTGCTCGGGGTCGACTCCCGCGTCATGGTGCGCGAGGAGGTTCCGGCCGGAGATGACCCCGAACTCCACACCATTCGAATCGTCTACCGGGCGAGCGTGCAAGACGGGCCGTTGCAGCACGAGGTCGACGGCTCCTCTGACGAGGCCAGGTGGGTTTCGCTGAAAGACATCGGTTCGCTGAAGACGCTCTCACTCGTGCAGACGGGGCTGCGCATGGCCGGTATTTCGCGGCGCCCGGGCGGCTCGAAGGGCGGTGGAAAGGGCGCCGGCAGGGCTGGCGGCACAGGTGGCGGCCCGAAGGGCGGCGCCAAGGGCACCGCAAAGGGCGCCACGAAGGGCGCCACGAAGGCGAACGCCCCGCGAACAGGATCGGGTCGATCGAGATCGCGGGGCGCTGGCCGCTCGGGCGGGCAACCCGCCTAAGCATTAGCTCTCGGGCGCGACCCAGAGCTCGTCGTCGGTGCGAAAGGCCTGCCACAGCGCGTAGCCGACGCCGACCGCAGCGGCCGCTCCGAGCACGATGGCGATGGTGCCGCCGACATTGCGCTTCTTCTTGACTGGCTCGAGGTAGCCTGTGCGCACACCGAAGTCGCGAACCTGGGCCGCAGCCTTCGGGTTCTCGATGTCGTCGAGCGTGCGAATTGTCGAGACGAGCGCGCTCGCGACTGCCGGGGCGGTCGCACGCTTCACCGTGCGGGCGGCGTTGCGCGCTGATGCGACCCCGCGATCCACCACCGGGCGAACCCGATCGACTGCCTGATCGACTCGCGGCGCGACATGCTCATCGCTGAGAAGTCTGGCCTGGTGCCCGGCGTGCTTAATGACGGCGCCGGCGTTGCCGAGCACTTCGAGCTGCTGATCGAGCAGCAGCTGGGCATCGGAGCGCAGGTCACGGAGCTCGCGGCGGCGCTTGCGTGAGAGTTTCATTCGGATCCTCCTTCAAGTAGCACGGGACGCGTCCACTTGGCTTCCCACGCTACACCGTACACTTATGACATGACCATTCACACCGCAGTAGCGACTATCCACACCAACCACGGAGACATTGTCATCAACCTGTTTGGTGACCACGCACCGAAGACGGTGAAGAACTTCGTTGATCTCGCAGAGAAGGGCTTCTACGACGGTGTGATCTTCCACCGCATCATCCCGAACTTCATGATTCAGGGCGGCGACCCGACGGGCACCGGTACCGGCGGCCCCGGCTACAACTTCGACGATGAGATTCACCCCGAGCTCACCTTCAACGCTCCCTACCAGCTCGCTATGGCAAACGCGGGCAAGCGCCCCGACATGACCGGCCGTCTCGCCGGCACGAACGGCTCGCAGTTCTTCATCACCACGATCGCTCCCGACTGGCTCAACGGCAAGCACACCATCTTCGGTGAGGTCGCTAACGACGAGTCGAAGGCAGTCGTCGACACCATCTCGGCAGTGCAGACTGGCGCAGCCGATCGCCCGGTAGAGGACGTCGTGATGACCGGCGTCGATATCGTCGCGGCCTAACCTTGGCAACAAGCGGCCCGAGCTTCGGCGAGCGGGCAGAGTACGGCGAGAGCGACGTGTGCTATCGCCACCCCGGCAGGCAGAGCTTCACGCTCTGTCAGCGCTGCGGGCGAACGATCTGCGCCGAGTGCCAGATTCAGTCGCCCGTGGGGGTGCTGTGCCGAGACTGCGTGAAGCAGACGAGCGCTGGGCCCAAGGGCGCCGCGCGCGTCGGCCGATCAGCTCGGGTCGCCGGGCGGCGCTTCGCCGCCCTCGAATACCCCGTGACGATGTCGATCATCGCGATCAACGTCATCGTTTTCGTGCTGCAACTGCTGAGCAATCACTTCGGCACGAACGGCGTGACAACGGGGCTGTGGTACGTTCCGACGTACTCGCTCGCCGACGGCATGCACGAGGTCGCTCCTGGCGCGCTGGCTGGCTACCCCGATGGGGCGTACGTCGATGCGCAGTTCCAGCCGTGGCGCATGCTCACGGTGATGTTCACCCACTCGGTCGGCTTCTTGCCGCACATTCTGTTCAACATGCTGGCGCTGTTCATGTTCGGCCGCAACCTCGAACAGATGATAGGGAAGTGGCGATTTCTCGCGCTGTACCTGTTGGCTGGCCTCGGCGGCTCGCTCGGCGTGATGCTGTGGGGCTACGCCGACACCGTTGGCCTGTTCACCCCGACGGTCGGCGCCTCGGGGGCGATCTTCGGCGTGCTCGCGGCGACCGTCGTGGCGTTCCGCTCGATGAACGTTAACGCGACGTCGCTCATCGTCTTGCTTGCGATCAACTTCGGTATCGGGTTTATGCCGGGCGCGAGTATCTCATGGCAGGCCCACCTCGGCGGCATGATCGTCGGCGCCATCGCGATGTGGATCATCGTGCAAACCCGAGGGCCGCGCCTGCAGACCAGGCAGACGATTTGGCTCGCGGTGCTCGCCGCGGCGCTGGTCGCGCTGTCGTGCGCGTTCCTCGTGGTATCGCCGCTGTAACACGGTCGCGTAACGCGCAAACG
>NZ_BAAAKZ010000001.1:16869-27692 GCF_039528015.1 Leucobacter albus
TTTGCGTTTCCGGTGGAAGCCGAGGCCTGTGAAAAGTTATCCACAGGCTTCTCCCCAGCTGGGGAGAATTACACCGGTGTAGTTCGGTTGAACCTGTGGATTACTTCCACCACGGGGTCATGAGGAAGCCAACGAGCACAAAGCCAAATCCGACGAAGATGTTTGCCTGGCCGAGCTGCGGAATCGGCAGCTGCAGGTTTGAGCTCGTGATGTAGAACAACACAATCCACACGAGCCCGAGCAGCATGAAACCGAACATCACGGGCTTGAACCACACCGGGTTGGGTGCGTTCTTTCGAGCGGCCTGGCGCTCCTCGCGTTGTGCCGCGATCTCTGCCGCGCTGCGCTTGCTGACTTCTTTACTCGCTGCTGCCATGAGCACAGTCTACCCAGTTCGTGGCCAGTGCCCAGTGTGATCGCTCTAGAATGGCTACAAATGGACGATGCACTCTCACCCAGACGGCGCCGGCGCCGCGCTCGCCTGAGCCCGCTCACGGTGATTGGCGAGCTGCTCATCGTCGGGGGCCTCGCCGTGTTCGGTTACATCGTGTGGCAGCCCTGGCACACGGGCGTCGTCGTGACGGGCAAGCAGCTCGAACTATCTCACGAGACCTCGGCAAGGTGGGACGCGGAGGCGGCCGCCAGGCCGCCGTTCGACGGCACCGTTCCCGTGCCCGAGGTGCCAGCCCTCGGCGAGGTGTTTGGGCAACTGCATGTGCCAGCGTTCGGCACGACCTTTGTGAACAACGTCGCCGAGGGCACGGGCTGGTGGGAGACGCTGAACTACGACGACAAGGGCATCGGCCGCTACCCGAACAGCGCTATGCCGGGCGAGAACGGCAACTTCGCCATCGCCGCCCACCGTTCCGGGGGCTACATCACGCCCTTCAAAGAGGTAATGAATTTGCGCGTCGGCGATCCGCTCTTCTTCGAGACCGTCGACGGCTGGTACACCTACCGCTTCCGCTCGCTCGAATACGTCTGGCCCACCGAGGGCGAGGTGCTGAACTCCTTCCCACGGATGGAGGGCATCGAACCGACCGATCAGATTATGACGCTCACCACGTGCCACCCGAAGAACTGGGGCACCGACGAGCGCGCGATCGCGTACACCGTCTTCGAGAGCTTCCAGCCGCGCGGCGAGGGCCCGCCAGCGGAGCTCATCGAACTCAACCCAGCGATTGCGGGAGGCGAAGCATAGTGTTCTCACTTCTCTGGCGGTTTTTCCCCGGGCCCGCCTGGCTCCGGGTCATAGTGTTGCTCCTCGCAGCGGTCGCCCTCGTCTGGGCGCTCATTACCTACGTGTACCCGTGGGTGCTCGAGATGCTGCCCGAACAAGAATCGACGGTGGGAACATGACGCGCATTCTGGTGATCGACAACTACGACAGCTTCGTTTACACGCTGAACGGATACCTGCAGCAGCTGGGCGCAGACACCCGGGTGATTCGCAACGACGACGTGAGCGTCGGCGAGCTGGCGCAGCTCGTGCAGCAGTTCGACGGCGTGCTCATCTCACCCGGCCCGGGCACCCCCGGGGCCGCCGGTGTCTCACTGTCGATGGTCGACATCGCCCTGAAACAGCGCGTGCCGCTCCTCGGGGTGTGCCTCGGGCACCAGGCCATCGCAGAGGCGCTGGGCGCGACCGTCACGCATGCCAGCGAACTCATGCACGGCAAGGTCTCGCGGGTGCGCCACAGCGACGACGAGTTTTTCGCTGGCGTCGCCGCAGAGTTCGACGCGACGCGGTATCACTCGCTTGCTGTCGTGCGCGACACGGTGCCAGACAGCCTCGAGATCACCGCCGAGACCAGTGGCGGTGTCGTGATGGCGCTGCGTCACCGCGAGTTGCCAATCTACGGTGTGCAGTACCACCCGGAGTCGGTGCTCACCGAGGGCGGGTATCAGCAGCTCGGCAACTGGCTGCGCATCGTCGGGCTCGACAACGCAGCCGAGATCGCTGCGACCCTCTCGCCGCTCATCGCGAGCGACTAGCGCGACGCTGGTCGGAGGCGGCCCGGCTTGCGGCGGCGCTGGTCGGGCCGCGATCCCAGCGGCGCTGGTCGGGCGCGGTCCGTGCCGCGCCGCTTAGCCGGCGCAGTAGCTGACGATAAGCTTCGAACCCTGCGGGTTTGAACCCACAACAGACTGCCCGGTGATGAGCAGCTGCTCGTTGAAGCTGCACCCGGTCGCCTGCACCGTCTGCGGTGCCCACTCGAGGTCAAGGTTCAACCCGCTGAGCAGGTTGCGTGCGGTCTCGAACGGTTGGTTCATGACGTCGGGAATATCGACCTGACCGCTCGCCACGACGAGATTGACGGACTCGCCAGCCTTCAGCTTGGTGCCGGGCTCTGGCGATACCTCAAGCACGCGACCCGCGGGCGCGACGGCGTCGTCGCGCGTCGTGACCTGGCCAACGGTGAGCCCCAGCGCCTCGAGGGAGTCGGTGTAGCTGTCTTGAGACTGGCCGGAGAACGCGGGCACATCGGCCTGCTCGGGCCCCGTCGAAATGTAGAGTGTGACCTCGTCGCCCACGTTCACCGAGGTGCCCGGCTCGGGGTCGGTAGAAATGACGTGATCGTTTGGAACGGTTTCGTCGACCTGATCGATCTGAATGGGCTTGAGATCGAGCTCGAGCAGTGTGGAGACCGCCTCGGAGCGGGTCTGGTTCGTGAGGTCGGGAATATCGCGCACGGTCGACGGCGAGATCTCGTTGGGCACGAGGTTCACGAGCCAGAACACGACGGCGATGACGATCGCGGCGATTGTGAGAATCGCCGCCCACGTCCACATCACCGGCGGGCGGCTCTGCGTGCGGCTGCCGCCGCCCTCCGCGAGCTGGCGCAGGGCGAGGTCTGACTCCGAGACCTCTTCGCCCGACGAAAACAGCACGGTGTTCTGCGTGTCGTGCCGGGGCAGGTTCGGCATCTGGCCGCTCGCGGCGACGCTCAGGGCATCGCGAAACTCGGCGGCGGTCTGGAACCGCTTCGCGCGGTCTTTGCCGAGGCCGTAGAGCACGACGCGGTCGAGCTCTGGCGGTACGTCGGGGTTGCGCTCGCTCGGCGGCTTCGGCCGTTCGCTGACGTGCTGGTAGGCGACCGCAACCGCCGTGTCACCGCGAAAGGGCACGTCGCGCGCGAGGAGCTCGTAGAGCAGCACGGCGGTCGAGTAGAGATCGGTGCGCGCGTCGACCGACTCGCCCTTTGCCTGCTCGGGCGAAAAATAGGCAGCCGTGCCGAGAATCGCGGTCGTCTGCTGCAGCGTCGATGAGGTTTCTGAGACGGCCCGGGCGATGCCGAAGTCCATGACCTTGACCTGGCCCGACTTGGTGATCATGATGTTGGCAGGCTTGATGTCGCGGTGCACAATGCCGGCGCGGTGCGAGTATTCGAGGGCGGTGAGCACCGACTCCACGATGCGGGCCGCCTCGGTCTGCGAGAGCTCGTTCTCCTCGATGAACTGCCTGAGGTTTGTGCCCTCGACGTACTCCATCACGATGAAGGGGAGCCGCTTCGCGCCCTCCGCGGTCTGAATGAGGTCGTCGCCGGCGTCAAAGACGCGCACGATCGTCGGGTGGGCCATGCGCGAGGCCGACTGTGCCTCCTGCCTGAAGCGGGCGCGAAACTGCTCGTCGCCCGAAAGCTCAGACTTCATGACCTTGATCGCGACCTGTCGGCCAAGCTTGATGTCGGTGCCGCGGTACACGGTCGCCATGCCGCCCTGGCCGATAAACTCGCCGATTGCGTAGCGCCCACCGAGCACTCGCGAGTTTGCCCCGCCAGCGGCCTCCGACATACTCACCTCTTCCGAACTTCCAAACATCTGCACCAAAGTCTATTGCCCAAGTCCCTGGTCAATAGCCCTATTCGCTAGTCTTGGTTCTCTCCTTCGCCCTGTTGTGGCGCAATCGTAATGGTTACGGGGGCCGAAACACCGGAATCGCGGGGCTGCGGGCCCTCGCAGCGGTAGCTGTAGGTGATGTTGAGCGTGCCGGGGGCGAGCGCGTTGATGGTCACACCGCTCGCGCTGGGGTTGTTCGCGAGCTGGCCGAGCGACGGGTCGCTGAGCTGCACGTCGAAGCCCCCGACGGAGAGCCCCGCGGGGCACTCCGCGCGCAGCGCCTTGATTACGATCGTGCCCCCAACGGTGGCCGTTGCGCTCGCGGCGGTCGGGGCCGGCGGTGTCGGCGGGGTGCCGTAGGCGACGTTCACGGTGAGGGTGATGAGCTCGTTGAACTCGGTCTTGCCGGTTGGCGAGACCGCAGAAACGAGGCCAACCTGGTCGTCGGGAACAGGCGAGCCGTCTTTCGGCGTCACGTTCGTGAAGCCGAGGCCCGTCAGGTAGCCGAGCGCCTCGTCGTACGACTTGCCAAGAATCTGGCTCTCGTCGACCGTTGCCGAGGTGACCGGAGCGGTGGTCTTCGTCGGCTTCGGGGTCGTCTTCGTCGGCTTCGTCGTCGTCTGCGAGGTCTCTGCGGGCTCCTTCTCGCCGCCAGACAGCAGCGCGTAGGCAGTGCCACCGCCGATGATGATGAGCAGCGCGAGCAGCGTGACGATGGGCCACAGCCAGCGGTTCCGCTTCTTCTCTGGCTCCTCCTCGAGCTGGCCCTCGCCGTTCTCGGTGAGCGCGACTGTCGGGTCCATCACCTGTGTGCGCGGCATCACGGTCGTCGCGGCGTCGGAGCCGGGCTGCTGCGGCATCACCATAGTCGCCGTCGGGTCCTCAGCAGCTCCGCGCACCTGAGGCACGTAGCTCGCAGCGAGGTCGATGTTGCCGCGGTGGATCGCCGTGGCGGCCTGCGCGAGCTTGATGGCCGACTCCGGGCGGCCAGCCGCATCTTTCGATAGGCAGCTCATGACGAGGTTGCGCACGGGCTCTGGCACATCTGCCGGGAGCTCGGGTGGGGTGTCGTTGATCTGGGCCATCGCGATGGCGACCTGCGATTCCCCGGTGAAGGGGCGCTTGCCTGCGAGGCACTCGTAAGCGACAATGCCGAGCGAATAGATATCGGTCGAGGGCGTCGCGGCGTGGCCGCTGGCCTGCTCGGGCGCGAGGTACTGCACCGTGCCCATGACCTGGCCGGTTGCGGTGAGCGGCACCTGGTCGGCGATGCGGGCGATACCGAAATCGGTGATCTTGACCCGCCCCTCGGGCGTGATGAGCAGGTTGCCCGGCTTGATATCGCGGTGCACGAGGCCTGCGTCGTGGGCTGCCTGGAGCGAGGTCGCGGTCTGCGCGACGATGCCGAGCACGCGGTTCGCCGGCAGGCGGCCCTCGCGGTCGATGATCGCGGAGAGTGGCTCGCCGGGAACGAGCTCCATGACGATGTACGCTGAGCCCTGCTCCTCGCCGTAATCGAAGACGTTCGCGATGCCCTCGTGGTTGACGAGCGCGGCGTGACGCGCCTCGGCGCGGAAGCGCTCGAGGAACCCGGGGTCGCCCATGTATTCGTCTTTGAGGATCTTGATGGCGACGGTGCGGCCGATGATGCTGTCGCTCGCACGCCAGACCTCGCCCATGCCGCCCACCGCGATCCGGGAGCTCAGCTCGTAGCGCCCGCCGAATGTGATCCCTGCTGCTGGTCTCATCCGTTCAACACCGCTTCCATGACTCGTTTTCCAACTGCTGTCGGGAGTTCTGACGAATTTCCCTGAAAATCAAAACTTGATCCGCCCCCGTTTGCGATGACGACAGCGACGGCCACCTTCGGATCGTCCACCGGCGCAAAGCCCGTATACCAAAGGGTATAGGGAAGATCATTGCCATTGGCGTCTTCGCCGGTTTGTGCCGTGCCGGTTTTCCCGGCGACACGCACGCCATCGATCGCCGAGGCATGCGCATAACCTGTCGGCTCTGAGACGCCCTTCTCCATCATTCCAGCTATCGCCTGGGCGGTGTCAGCTGAGATCGGTTCGTTAAGAAGCTCGGGGCCAAACTCCTGCTCGACGCGAAGGTCTGGGGCGATCACCCGGTCGACAAGCTGCGGGGTCATCAGCTCGCCGCCGTTCGCGATCGCGGCAGACACCATCGCCACCTGCAGCGGCGTTGTGCGCACATCGAGCTGCCCGATCGACGCGAGCGCTACCTGCGCCTTATCGCGCGGAACGGGCGACACACTCGGCGTGACCTCGATGGGAATCGATAGCTCCTGTTCGAAACCAAACTCGCGCGCCATCTTCGGCACCGCGGTGCGATCCATGTCCATCGCCATCTCGGCGATCGGAATGTTGCACGAGTAGACGATCGACGTTTCGAGCGTGGCCTTCGACCCGTCGCCACACGTGAGCAGGTTCGAGTTGCGCATGACCGAGCTCGCCTGCGGCAGGGTGAGGCTCGCCGGGTTCGGGAACTCTGTTGACGGCGTAGCGGCCCCGCTCTCGATCGCGGCGGCGGCGGTGACGAGCTTGTACACGGAGCCCGGGTGGTACAGGTCGCCAGCGATGGCGCGGTTGACGAGCGGCCTGAGCTCCTCGGCGTTCAGCGTCTTGTAGTTCGCGATGATCTCGCTGTCGTCGTTCGAGGAGAGCAGATTCGGGTCGTAGGTCGGCGTCGATACGAGCGCCAGGATGCGGCCCGTCTTCGGCTCGATCGCCACAACCGCGCCCTCGAAGCCGAATTCCTGCATCGCGTCAAAGGCCGCCTGCTGCGCCTGAGGGTTGATCGTGGTGTCGATCGAGCTACCCTGCGGCTTGACGCCGTTCAGGGTGTTCTGAATGCGCGTGAAGAACTGCCCGTCGGCGTTGCCCGTGAGCTCCTTGTTCATGGCGAGCTCGAGGCCCGTCATGCCCTGCTGCCTGGAGTAGTAGCCGGTCACGGGGGCGTAGAGCCCGCCCGGGTCGTAGCCACGCAGGTACCTGAACGTGTCGTTCGTCGGAGACGAGAACGCGATCGGGTCGCCGTCGACGAGAATCGAGCCGCGCTCGACCTTGTATCCGTTTTTGATCGTGCGCTGATTCAGCGGGTTGTTTCGCAGCTCATCGGCGTTCACGAACTGAATCATCGTCACCGAGGCGAACAGAATGAGAAACATCCCGAAGACCGTGCGTGAGAGGAATTTCAGCTGTTTGTTCATGAGCGAATCACCAACTTCGGTCGGTTGCGCACCGAGTTCGAGAGCAGCAGCAGGAGCACGACGATGATCCAGTTCGACACGAGCGATGATCCGCCCGCCGCAAGAAACGGCGCCGTGAGCCCCGTGAGCGGAATGACGCGCGTCACGCCACCGGCGACAACGAAGACCTGCAGCGCGATGGCGAAACCGAGCCCCGATGCCAGCAACTTGCCGAAATCATCCTGCCCGGCGAAACCGATGCGCATCGCGCGGCCGACGAGCAGCAGGTACGCGGCGAGCACCACGAACAGCCCGATCAGCCCAAGCTCTTCACCGATGCTCGGCAGAATGTAGTCGCTCTCGGCGACCGGCGTATCGTGGGGGTAGCCCTGGCCGAGGCCGGTGCCCGTCATGCCGCCGTTCGCCATGCCGAACAGCCCCTGCACCATCTGGTAGCCGGCGTTCGTCGGGTCGTTGAACGGGTGCAGCCAGTTCTCGAAGCGGCGCCCGACGTAGCTCAGGGTCTGGCTCGCGACGATTCCGCCGACGAGGAACAGGCCGACGCCCAAGATGACCCAGCCGATGCGGCCGGTCGCGAGATACAGCATCGAGAGGAACAGGCCGAAGTAGAGCAGTGACGTGCCGAGATCGCGCTGAAAGACGAGCACGAGCATCGCGACGAGCCAGAACGCGAGCAGCGGCCCGAGGTCGCGGCCGCGGGGAAAGCGGATGCCCGCGAACTTCTTGCCGACCATCGACAGCGCGTCGCGGTTGCGCACGAGATAGCCGGCGAAGAAGATCGCGAGGAAGATCTTTGCGATCTCACCCGGCTGGAAGGAGAACGAGCCGATGCGGATCCACACGCGGGCGCCGTTGAGCTCTTGGCCGATGAACGGCAGCATCGGCAGCAGCAGCAGTACGAGCGCGCCGAGGCCGAAGAGATAGGTGTAGCGATAGAGCACGAGGTGGTTTTTCACCACGAATAGCACCGCGCCTGCCACGATGACCGCGATCGTTGACCAGAGCAGCTGCCGCACGCTCGTGGCGCCCCAGCCGCTCACCCCATTGCCGAGGTCGATGCGATAGATCATCGCGACGCCGATGGAGTTCAGCATGACCGCGATGGGCATGATCAGCGGGTCTGCGTCGGGCGCGATCTTGCGCACGAGCAGGTGCAGAGCAAACACCGAGATCACGAATGGAATGCCGGTGGGCAGGAGCGCCGTCGAGAGCTGCTGCCCCACGGTGAGATCGATGATCACGACTGCGGCGATGCCGATTGCGAGGGCAAAAATGAGCAGTGCGGTCTCGAGCGTGCGCAGCTTGCGGGGAGCGCGGATCGCGGTGATGCGCTGCAGCACCGTCTCGCTCGTGCGATTCTTCTCGAAGCTATTCGCCATCTGGCACACTCCCGAGTCGCACAACGATCTCGCGGGCCTCCTGCAACGAACCGGCGCCGAGGGTGCGCTCGATCGTGCGACGCTCGAGCCCGTCGAGGGCCGCGAGCGGAATACCGGTGTCTTCGGCGACTGAATAGAGCGAGAGCGAACCAAGATCTTGGTGCACGCCCTGGTAGATAATCACCGTGTCGCCGTCGGTGCCGACGAAGTAGCGCGTCTGCGTCCACTGGTACCCAAACAGCAGCGCGCCGCCGAGCGCGGCGAGCACCGCGATGACGCCGAGCAGCCACATGAGGCGGCGGCGCCGGTTCGCCCGGCGGGTCTCCGCGAGCAGCTCCGCGAGGTACTCGTCGGCGCGCGCCTCGAAGTGGCTCTCCTCGACGGCGGGAAGGCGCCGAATTCTGCGGCGATTGGCGAGCCTGGTGCGGCCCGTGTTCGTCGTGCCGTCGCGCAGCTGGGGCGCGGTCGCTGCCGAGCCAACGAATCGCGGGTTGCGGGCGCCTGGCACCTCGGTCTCGCCGGTGGCCGGTGTCAGCGGATCCTCGTCTTCGAAGAGCTTCCCGCCGATCTCGAGGGTGTCGCCGGGGCGCTGCGCCGACGCGGGGGCCGCGAGCGCAGCGTCGGCAAGCTCCTCAGATGGGGTGCGCTCGACCAGCACGACGGTGACGTTGTCGGGGGCGCCGTGTGACAGGCTCTTATCGATGAGGTCGTCGACCGCTCCCTGGAGCGACCTGCGGCGGCGCAGAATCTTTTCGATGTCGTCGTCACCGACGTAACCGCACAGGCCGTCGGAGCAGAGCAGCCAGATGTCGTCGGGCCTGGTGTCGAGCACCATCGTGTCGATCTCGGGCGAGGATTCGACGTCGCCGAGCACCCGCATCAGCACCGAGCGGCGCGGGTGATACTGCGCCTCCTCCTCGGTGATGCGGCCGCTGTCGACGAGGCGCTGCACAAAGGTGTGGTCTTTCGTGACTTGGCGCAGGTCGCCGTCGCGGAAGAGGTACAGTCGCGAGTCGCCGATGTGGGCGAGGGCGAGCTGGTCGCCGACCGTGAGGAAGCCAACGAATGTGGTGCCGAGCCCAGCAAGCTCGTGGTGCTCCTTGACCGTCGAGCGAAGCATCGTGTTCGCCGCGAGCAGCGAGGAGCGAAGCCGCTCGGCAGATTGCTCTGGCGCCCCGGTCTGAGGCTCGTCGAGCTTCGCAATGTCGCGGGTAACGAGGGCCGAGGCGACGTCGCCTCCGGCGTGGCCGCCCATGCCGTCTGCGACGAGAAACAGGTAGTCCCCGGCGTAGCCCGAATCTTGATTGTTCGCGCGCACCATGCCGACGTGAGAGGCAACCGCGCTCGCATACCCGTATGTCACGGTTAGGGCCTCAGCTCAAAGGTGGTCTTGCCGATGGTCACCGGGGTGAAGGTCGGGACGCTCACGGTCTTGCGAACCTTCTCGCCGTTCAGCAGGGTGCCGTTGGTTGAATCGAGGTCGGTGAGTGTCCACTCGCTGCCCGACCGTGCGAGCCGCGCGTGATAGGTCGAGGTGTATTCATCGACGATGACGAGGGTCGAGTCTGAGGAGCGGCCGATTGTCACAAAATCTTCGTCGAGCGGGATCGCGGTGCCCGTTGCAACACCCGAGGTAATGACGAGCGAGCGGGCCGGGCCGGTCGCACCGGCTGAGGGGAGTGCGCCGCCCGAGGGCGTTATGACGGGCTGTGCCTGCCGCGTCGCTGCGGCTGGAGCCTGGGAGGGGGCCGGCGTCGGGGCCTGTGCGCCCTGCGAAACCGGCGAGCCCTGTGCCTGCACTGCGGGGCTGTCGCTTCGCAGCTTGCGGGCCGGGGCCCCGAAAAGATCACTGCGCAGCGCGTAGACGATCGAAAAAATAAAGAACCACAGCATCAGCAAAAAGCCGATGCGCATGATGAGCAAGGTGAGTTCACTGCTCACAGGGCCCCCCAGAAATCTTGGTCGACTCCGGCAGAACTGCGACCCGGCGTCGCCGCCGAACTACTCTGCCTCGGCGCCGCGGTTCGGCCGGGCACCAGTTGGAAGCGTAGCGCAGTCTGTCCAATCATGATCACGCTGCCCGCCTGCAACCTTGCCTCGCGGAACCGCTGACCCTCAATCTTCGAACCGTTTGTCGACCCGAGGTCTCGGGCGAGCGCGCTCTGCCCGTCCCACATAATCTCGAGGTGTTTGCGCGATGCCGCGTTGTCGGTGATGCGAATGTCGCAGTCAGAACCGCGGCCAACGACCGTCACACCACGGGCGAGCTCGTAGCGATGGCCGTCGACATCGATCGCACCCACCCAGTTCACCCCGCCCTCAACCTGGGTGGCGTCGACCTGCAGTACCCCGCCGGTCAGCGACTCATCGGCG
>NZ_BAAAKZ010000001.1:27788-37018 GCF_039528015.1 Leucobacter albus
TTCAGCAGGCGATCCGCGTCTTGCGGTGACACCCTCACGACGAAACGGTTGGGGGTGAGCACGCGGTCGCGGTCGACAACCACAGCCCCGATGTCGAGCTCGCGTTTCAGAGCTGAACCGATCTCGACGGGCTGCACCCCGGAGCGGAACGTGCGAGCAAACGCGCCGTTGACGGCGCGCTCAAGCGAGCGCTCGACACTGTCGAGAAATCCCATGTCCCCACTCCTTTCTGTCTCATCTCATGCGGGGAAGACCCGCGAAACCGCGCAGCAACAGCCGCGCTGGCACATTCGAGTGTGCATAAGTTTAACCATTTTGTCTTAGATTGCTGTGTACTGCTAAGCTAGACGAGTTGTCCGCACGCTTCATCAGCGGAGAGCGAACTCGCGCAAGTGGCGGAATGGTAGACGCGCTGGCTTCAGGTGCCAGTGCCCGCAAGGGCGTGGGGGTTCAAGTCCCCCCTTGCGCACGAGTAAGACACTGAGGGCCCGGATCGTTGATCCGGGCCCTCAGTGCATTCGCGGCGGGGTTGTTGGGTGCTGGGGTCGGGGTGCCGGGGTTGGGGGTCTGCGCAACCCGGGAGATCTGCGCTCCCAAGCACCGAGTTCCGGCAAAAATTGCCCTGGCTGTGCAGATAGCCCCGGTTTCGGCTGGGGCTGGGGGCTGGGCAGGGGCTGGGGCTGGGGCTGGGCGCTGGATGGCGTGGCGGTAAGCTGGGCGCGCGGCGGCCGTCGCGGCTAGGGTTGCACCATGGAGTCGATGGAGATTGACCAGGTAACCGAAGAGTTTGTAACAGACCTTGCCGGTCGCATCACGCAGTCCATCGAAAGTGTGATGCAAGACTCGAGCGAGGCGGTCGAGGCAGCCCTGATCACGCTGTTCGCCGGCGGCCACCTGCTCATCGAAGACGTGCCTGGCGTCGGGAAGACGACGCTCGCCACCGCGCTCGGCAAGGCGATCGATGCCGGCGTGCGCCGGCTCCAGTTCACCTCCGACATGCTGCCAGCCGACGTCACTGGGCTGTCGATCTTTCAGCAAGACACGCACGAGTTCGTGTTTCACCCCGGCCCCATCTTCAGCAATATCGTCATCGGCGACGAAATCAACCGCGCGACGCCGAAGACGCAGTCGGCACTGCTCGAGGCCATGGCCGAGCGCTCGGTGACAATCGACGGGCACACGAGGCGCTTGCCCGAGCTATTTCTCGTCGTCGCAACCCAGAACCCCAGCGACATGGCGGGGACGTTCCCGCTGCCAGAGGCGCAACGCGACCGCTTCATGGCGCGCATCTCGCTCGGATACCCCGGTGCCGACACCGAGATCGCGATGCTCCGCTCTCGCACGGCGCGTGATCCGCTTCGCTCCCTCGCCCCCGTCGCCACCATCGCCGAGGTGGTGCGCGCGCAGCGAGCGGTCGACGACGTGCACCTGTCTGAGGCGGCGGCGCGCTACCTGGTCGCGATCGTCACCGCCACCAGGCAGCACAGGGCGCTCGAGCTCGGCGCGAGCCCGCGAGCGTCGCTGCATCTCGCGCAGATGGCCCGAGCCCGGGCCCTGCTCCACGGGCGAAACTTCGTCACCGCCGACGACATTGCGGTGCTTGCCGGCCCGGTGCTCGGGCACCGGCTACTGCCACGCGGCTACTTTGCGACCGAACAAGATGCTGGGAGTGCGGTCGAAGCAGCCCTCTCCGAGATCGTGGCGAACACTCGAGTGGAGTGAGCTCACGTGGGCACTGCGCCACCGCCAATTCCCAACGAGGGGCCGCGCCCAGCGTCGCCCGTGACACTGCCCGCGATGTGGCCAGTGGCCCCGACGCGGCGTGGTGTCTCGCTGCTCGTGAGCGTCGCGATCTTGGCGGCGCTGTGGGTGCTGCTTGGGCAGCGTGACATTGGGTTCTTTGTGGCGCTGCTCGCCGCCAGCCTCGCTGTCGCTGTGCTGTTCGCCCTGGCGGTTGTGCGGCGGCCGCAGGCAACCATCAGCCTCGACACGCCCACTCCCGCGGTCGGAACCCCGCAGACGGTGCGCGCGACAGTGCGGTTTCGCCGACTGGCAGCGACCGCAATTACCGCGCAGTGGGCCGCACGGGCTGGGCTGATCGAAACGCCCGTCGATCCGCACCCCGGCGGCGCGACCCCCACTGCAGCGCCGCGCTCCGATGAGCGCCGGCACAGAACTACTACTGTGACCGCCAGCGTTGTCTTCACCCACCACTCGCGTGGGCCCGCAGTGCTGCGTCTCGTCGCGCTGCGGGTCGAAGACCCGCTCGGCCTGGTTCGGCGACGCATCAAGCTCGGAGCGGCAGCAGAGGTGCTCGTCGTTCCCCGGCTGCTTGAAGTGACGGACTTTACTGCAGTGCCGAATGTCACGGTCAGCGAGCGCGACGACGCCTATGGCGCCGGGCCCGCCCAGCACGGCGCGCCAGGCAGCGACACCCGGGAGTACCGCAGGGGCGACACGCCCAGGCAGATCCACTGGAAGCACAGCGCCAGGCAGTGCGAGCTCGTCGTGCGCTTGCCCGAGCGCGATCTCGGCAGCGTCGCCGATGTGCGGCTCGAAACCGACCCGGCCGCCTACGCCTCAGCGGAGGAATTCGAACATGCGGTTTCGGTGGCGGCGACCGCCGGGGTCGCGCAGCTCGGCGAGGGCAACCCCGTCAGACTCCACCTCGGCGCGCGCACGCCGGAGCGTTTCTCGAGCGTCGCCGCACTCATGCGCGCGCTCGCGCTCGTACGGCTATACAGCGCCGGGAGAGCGGGTGCGCGTGACTGACCCGGCGATCCACCAGGGCCACCACCGCGGGCACCGCGGCATCGCACCGCGACTCAGGCTCACCGTGCTCGGCGTGCTGCTGATCGTGCTGTGGGCTCTGAGCCTCGCGGCGATCACGGGCCTGCTGCAGCAGGGAAGCTGGTTGGTCTGGGGCATCGCGATCACCACGGTGGTGACCGGAGCGGCGCTGGTTTCGGTGGCCGCACCTGGGCTGTCGCAGGCCGCCACAATAGCTCTCCCCGGCACGATCGGGGCCGCGATCTGGGTGATCAGGCTCCTCGTCAGCGGCGGTCTGCGGTCGTGGGGCACCGAACCGGGGGAGACCCTCGCGCGAATTCAGAGCGAGGTGCTGCGTGGCTCGGCCCCCATCGCCGCGAGCACGCATTTCGAAGACCTGCTGTTGCTCTGCGTGGTGGTGTGGAGCGCCGTCGCGATGTTCGTGTTCACCGGTGCCGGCAGGTTGCGAATCGCGGATCCGCGGGAGCTGCGGGAGTCGCGGGAGCACGCCGAGTCGCGGGAGCCCCGGGAACACGGCGAGGCCCGCGAGCCGGGGGCGCACGGCGAACCTGTGGATCGGGGCGTGCCTCACGCCGTGACCGCGGCACTGGCGATTGCGCTGCCAGCGCTGATCGTGCCGGTGGTGACGAACGAGCGGTTTGAGGTGCCCTACCTCGCGGCGCTCGGCGCCATCGTGTTGGCGGTGCTGTGGCTTGCCTCGCCGCGCGTGACCTTCAAGGGCGGGATCGCAGCGGTGAGCGCGCTCGCGCTCGCGGCAGGCGTGTTCACCGTCTTGCCGGAATCTCGCGACCGCATCTGGAACGGCTCGCTGCAGTACGGGCCAGTCGGCGAGTACGTCGATGACGTCACCATCGAACTCGCCCGCTCGCTCGGGGAGCGCAGCCAAGCGCCCGTGTTCACCCACTCGAGCAGCGATGAGCAGCCGCAGTACTTTCGGCTCGCGACGCTGAGCACGTTTTCGGGCGGCACCTGGTTGCCCGACGAAGAGCTCGATGCAGAGGGGCTTGGAGTGGATCAGGAGCGCTCGCTCACCGGTGTGCGGCCGACGCAAAGCGATGAGCCGCTCGCCGAGCTGGAAGCGCTGTCGGGCGGCGAACGCGACAGCTACGGGAGCATCGTCGTGCAGACACCGACTGGCAGTTTTAGGTTTTCGCCGGTCGACGGCCGTGTGCTCGGGTTCTCTCCGAGCCAGCTCGAATGGAACGAGCACGCGTTCGAGTATGCGGGGCAGCGCCGCGGGTATGTCGACGTCAAGATCGCCGGGCTGCGGAGCTCGTGGCTGCCCTTGCCAACCGGAACGGCGCGGGTGTCGAAGGCCCGAGCGACGCTCGATCTCAACCCCTGGGTGTGGGCCGACAGCGCTAACACCGCGCGATCTCAGGGCGTCATGACCCAGCCCGATGACAGCTTCCGGGCGGAAATCTACCCGGGCGGAGGGGAGCCGCCCCGTGCCGCGCTGCGGTGGCTGCCGCCCGAACTGCTCCGCGTCTTCCCTGAGCCCGCTGCGGCACCACCAGAGCTGCGCCCGTACCTCGAACTGCCAGGCAGCCTGCCGGAGTCGCTGCTGGAGCTCAAACAACGCGTCGAGTTCGAGGGGCTCGACCGGGTGAGCGCCGCCAGCGCGCTCGAGCACTATTTTCGCCAGAGCGGAGGGTTCTCGTACGACGAGAGCGCGCCGTTCTTGCCCGGGTCAGACCCCGCCGACCCCTACAGCGTGATGGATGCCCTCCTCACCACCCGCGCCGGGTTCTGCGTGCACTACGCGACCACCTTCGCGGTCGCGGCCCGCAGCCTGGGGGTGCCGACGCGCGTTGCGGTCGGCTATGCCTCGCGCTCCCAGGGCGCGACGCCGGTGACGGTTCGCGGCAAAGACCTGCACGCGTGGCCCGAAATCTACGTCGATTACGTCGGTTGGGTGCCCTATGAGCCGACGCCGGGTGGTGCTGGCCTGCGGGCCCAGTCTGATGAGGAAACCGATGCTGTGACGGTTGACGCCGAGACCGCAGCGCCCGAAACCGAGTCGCCCGAAGCCGCCGCCCCTGAGCTCACTGAGCGGCCTCAGGCCGCTGACGAGGCCGACGATTCGGCTGGCGCTGACCAGGCGGGCGGGGGTGCTGACGCCGGTGGGCTCAGCGGCGCGGTCGTGGTTGGCGGCGTTGCTGGCGGGGTACTGCTGCTCCTGCTGCTGGGCGCGGCGGCCCCAGCGCTCCTGCGCGCGCTTGGGCGGGCCAGGCGCCTGCGCGCGATCCGGGCCCACGCCGAGCCTGCCGGCGCGGCGTGGGCCGAGCTCACCGCACTGCTCCGCGACTATGGGGTGGTGCCTGGGGCGTTTGCGATCGCCCCGCGCTCGCAAACGCCCGAGGCGATCGCGGAGTGGGTCGTGGCCTCCGGGGTGCTCACGGAGTCAGAGAATGTTCGCGGTGTTGGCTGGCTTGCGACCGAGGTGAGCGCGGAGCGGTATGCCCCCGCGGGCAGCGGTGCGGATCCGCGGGGTGTTGGCGGCGGCACCGAGCGCCAGAGCTCCCCATCACCGCACACACGGCGACGCCTGGCGGCAGTCGTTGCCGGTGTCAGCGCCGACCTTTCTGCCGGGGCCACCCGCCGGGCACGGGCGCGGGCGCGCTGGCGGCCCGCCTCGCTCCGACGACGCGGGCTTGGCTAGGCCGGGTCCGGTCTCGGCCGGGGCTGGCCGGGGGCCGGGGCTGGCCGGGGGCCGGGGCTGGCCGGGGGCCGGGGCCCTCGCCCCACCCCAGCACTGAGCCCTGCACTTGTCTCCGAGAACACCCGCTTGCCTCGCGAAACAGGGCGAGGGCTCGGAGGGAAGTGCAGGGATCGGTGTGCGCAGGGCCCAGACGTTGGGTGACCTCGCTCCGTGCCGCGCGCGACGGGGCCTCCCTCAAGGAACCCTCAAGGCGCTAGACCCGGGCGAGCTCGTCGGCTTAGCTGGGGCCGGGCGGTGCGCTACAGCGAAGTAGCTGAGGGTGGCGCACATCAAACCACCAGGGAATCGTCCCGCCTTGGCCAATGCAAAGGCTGGTGATCGAATGAAACAACACTCTTTTTCGCACAGTCGGTTTTTCGCGACAGGGGCGGGGGTGCTCGCTGCCTCGCTCGTTCTGGCGGGGTGCGCGCAGTCTCCAGAAGAGGCAGCGCGAGGAGTCGCCGCGCCGGCGGCAAACGTGCCGTCGTGCGCCATTCCCGTCGACGACGAGACCTTTCTCCCGGGCGACGATGTGAACGAAGACGACGACATCGCGGTGAACCCTGAGCAAAGCTCGGGCTATCGCTCGGGCATGAAAGTCGTTGAGTTCGCAGACTTCGGCGCCGTCACGGCAAACCCCACCGCCACACTGGCGGCCTGCAGAACGCTGCAGGCCGGTGGCACAGCGGCCGATGCCCTCATCTCGGCCCAGACGGCGCTCGGTCTCGTCGAGCCGCAATCGTCAGGGCTCGGCGGCGGGTCGTTCGTGGTGTACTACGACGCGAAGACCGGCGAAACAACAGCCTATGACGCTCGCGAGACCGCGCCCGCTGCTGCGACCGAAGACTACCTTCGTTACCTCGAAGCGGGCAATGCGGCCGCGGGTGCGCCGCAGCCGAGCACGCGTCTGTCTGGCCGAGCAATCGGTGTTCCAGGCACTGTGCGGCTCTTCGAAACGCTGCACGAGAAGCACGGCAAGCAGGCGTGGGGCGAGCCCTTCAACGCCGCCATCAGGCTGGCCGAGTCGGGCTTCAGTGTCGGGCCGAGGCTCGGTGGCCAGCTCGCCAGTGGCATCGACAACATTCGCCGCGACGAAAACATGAGCGCCTATTTTCTCAACGAAGCAGGCGAGACGCACCCGGTCGGTGCCGTGATTCAGAACCAGGCCTATGCCGACACGCTCCGAGCAATTGCTGCGGGCGGTGCCGACGTCTTCTATACCGGCGAGATTGCGCAGAACATCGTCGACTCAGTTGCCTCCGAGTCTGGTGGGCGTACTGCTGGGATGATGACGCTTGAAGACCTAGCAAATTACCGCGTTATCGAGCGCCCGGCGGTGTGCGATAACTACCGCGATATCGGAGTGTGCAGCATGTCGAGCCCCTCTTCGGGGGGCATCGCCGTCTCGCAGGCGCTCAAGATTCTCGAGCACTTCGACCTGAGCGGGCTCGGGCCCGATACCGGCGCGCTCGACGGAGGCATTCCGTCGGCAGACGCGATCCACCTCATCACCGAAGCCGAGCGGCTCGCCTATGCCGACCGTGACGCCTATGTGGCCGACGCAGACTTCGTTCCGCTCCCCGGCGGTTCGCCCGATTTGCTCCTCGCTCCCGACTACATCGCCGAACGAGCCGCCCTCATCAACATGGAGACATCGATGGGTAAGGCAGAGCCGGGGGAGTTCCCCGACTGGGACCCCTCCGGTCTGTACGCAGACGTCGAGAACGGTACGAGCCACATCTCGGTCGTTGACTCGTACGGCAACGTTGCGGCAATGACTACCACGATCGAAGCGGGGCTCGGCAGCTTCCATATGTCGCGAGACGGCTTCTTGCTCAACAACGAGCTCACCGACTTCTCGGTCGAGCCCGCTGACGCGAACGGCACGCCGATCGCGAACCGCATCGAGGCAAACAAGCGCCCCCGCAGCTCGATGGCGCCGACGATCATGTACGAGCTCAACGCAGACGGCTCGCATGGAGCAGCAATCGGTTCGGTCGGTTCGCCCGGCGGCGGCAGCATCATTCAGTTCGTGATCAAGACGATCGTGGCAATGGTCGACTGGAACATGGACCCGCAGCAGGCCGTATCGATGGCAAACGTCGGCGCGGCGAATAGCCCGCGGACAAACTTCGACGCCGGGCACCCGCTCGCAGCGTCAGACGAGGGCCTGGCCATCGTGGCAGATCTCAGGAGTCGCGGGCACGACGTGTCGGTGTCGGCGCAGGGCTCCGGCCTGGGCGCGCTGCTTCGTACCTCAGAGGGCCGATGGGCGGGCGGCGCCGACCCGCGCCGCGAGGGCATTGTGCTCGGCGGGGCCATCGATGGCGGCGACGGAGGAGACGGCGGGGGCGACGGTGGCAAGCCGAATGAGCCGCGAAAGCCCGAGCGTGTGGACACCGATATTTCTTAGCGAAACCGAACTCACGTTGGGGTGATCGGCGGGCGGTGAATGCTGCCGCCCGCCGGTCGCCGCTGCGCGGAGAGGAGGAATGATGAATGAGGAGGCCAACCCGGCCGGTCGTCGACGCTCACGGTTGCCGCGATGGGTGGGGTGGATCGGCGCGGGCGCGGCCGTCGTGCTCGTGGGCGCCGGCGTCTGGGCGGTGCTGGTCTCTGGGCTATTCGGCGGCGAGCCGCACGAGCCTGCCGCACCGAATGAGCGCCCCGCGAGCACTGATGCGCCATCGCGTGAGCCTCAACCAGCAGAGTCGGCGGCGGCCTCGAAGCCGTCGCAGCTCGATATCGCGTCGACGCTGTACATGCCGTATTCCCCGGTCTGGGACCCGCCAGACGAGGGCGAGAACTTTTGGCAGGTTGTCGATGACGATAACGGCTACCCCGAATTCGGCGGCACTACCTATCTGCTCGCGCATGCTTGCTACGACGGCCAGTGCGTGGGCGACGACGCACGCGCGTTGGTGCCGGGTGATTCGCTGACCTTTCGGGGCGCCCGGTACCTCGTCGATGAAAAGCTCGAGATAGACAAGGCTGCCATTGGCGATCAAAACATCTGGGAGCATCGCGACGGCCAACTGGTAGTGATCACCTGCATCATCGACCCAAGCACCGGCGCCATTGCGGAAAACGCAATTCTCGTAGCCTCCTTGCAAAACTAGGCGCCCCGGCCCGGCCCCGGCCGCAGCCCCGGCCCTGGCCCGGCCGCAGCCCTTGACCCCCACACTTGTCTCCGGGAACCCCCGCTTACCTCCCGAAACAACGCAAGGGCTCGGAGGGAAGTGCAGGGTTGAGCGGGGTGCCGGGCCTGGGGCTCTCGCCGCGCCTGGGCCGCGCCGTGCCCCGCCGTGCCGCGCCGTGCCCCGCCGTGCCCCGCCGTGCCCCGCCGTGCCCCGCAGGGCCCCGCCGTGCCCGTGCCCGTGCCCGTGCCCGTGCCCGGCACTGACAGCCCCGGCACTGACAGCCCCGACGTGCGCACGCCCCCGTACCCCCTCGCCGTCCTACCCAGGTACCGGTTTACCCCTACGGCCCCTAGGGGAAACCCCCTGGAGCCCCTGAAAGACTGTGTGTATGCAGTAGAAGCCAGATAACTTGGTTACTTGATGTCACTCCCGAGTGCACGCAACAGAGGTTCGAGGGCGGTGTAGGGCTGCTCCAAAGGCTGCCCGGGGTGCCCGTGCCCCTGCGAGAGCGTAAGCCGGGCGACGGCGGTAGGAGAGGGCGAGTAATGGCAGAGGTCGAGACCCGGCGCGGGCTGAGCGAGGCTGAGGCAGCGGCACGA
>NZ_BAAAKZ010000001.1:37097-146445 GCF_039528015.1 Leucobacter albus
ATGTTTAACGGCATCGTGTTCACAGGCTTCGCGCTGCTGCTGGTACTCGGCAGGTGGCAAGACGCTTTGTTCGGGCTCCCCGCGCTGTTCAACACCGTGATCGGGGTCGTGCAGGAGTTCAATGCGAAGCGCACGCTCGACCGCCTCGCGGTGCTCAATGCGCCCTCGGCGAGGGTGCTTCGCGACGGCGCAGAGGTTGAACTCGCACCCGAGCGGGTCGTGCTCGGCGACCTGCTCGTGCTGCGCCCCGGCGACCAGGTCACTGCCGATGCGAAGGTGGTTGAGACAGACCACCGGGGGCCGCGCGGCCTCGAGGTCGACGAGTCGCTGCTCACCGGCGAGTCTGACCCGATCAGAAAGGCGGTCGCCGACGAGGTGCTCTCGGGCTCGAGCGTCGTCGCTGGCACCGCGCTCGCCGAGGTTGTCGGCGTCGGCGCCGACTCGTATGCGTCGAAGCTCACTGTCGAGGCGCGGGAGTTCTCGCTCGTGAAGTCTGAGCTGCGCGGCAGCATCGATCGCCTGCTCAAGTGGATCTCGTGGGCCCTGATTCCGCTCATTCTCGTGGTCGTCAATGGCCAGATGATGGCGTTCGGTGGGTGGCAGGCCGCGCTCGCGTCGGGCGCCTGGCGCGAGGCGGCGGTCGGCACGGTCGCGGCCGTGATCGCGATGGTGCCGCTCGGCCTCGTGCTCATCACGAGCATCGCGTTTGCGGTGAGCGGCACGAAGCTCGCGCGCGATCAGGTGCTCATTCAGGAGCTCCCGGCCGTCGAGGGCCTCGCTCGGGTCGACGCCCTCTGCCTCGATAAGACGGGCACGGTCACCACCGGCGAGATGCGGTTCGATAGCGCCATCGAGCTCGCCCCGGTTCCCGGCTGGGAGGCGATTCTCGGCAGCATCGGAACCGACCCGGGGGCGAACGGTACTGCGCGCTGCCTGGCGGATCCGTATGGCTCCCGCCCCGCCGTCGAGATCGCTGCCGAGGTGCCGTTCGATTCGGCCAGGAAATGGAGCGCGCTGGCGACGACGGGTTTCGGATCCGCCCCCGACCGCGCCGCCCCCGACGGCGCGTGTGCGCCCGGCACCTGGGTGTTCGGCGCACCCGAATTCGTGCTGACCGGCACTGACTCCGACGCCGCGCGAAGCGCGCTGAGGCGCACCGGCGCGCTCGCCGAGGCCGGCCTGCGCACCCTGGTGCTCGCGCACTCGCCAGAGCACATCGGCGAGGCAGAGCACCCCGAGCTCCCCGCCGGGCTCACGCCGGTCGCGATTCTGACGTTCCGCGAGCAGGTGCGCGCAGACGCCTCCGAAACGATGGCCTACTTCAAAAAGCAGGGCGTCGACGTGCGGCTGATCTCGGGCGACGACCCGCGAACCGTGTCGGCCGTTGCTCGCGAGGTCGGCATCGAGCACAGCGCTGGCATCGACGCGCGCACCCTGCCGGAAGACATTGAAGAGCTCGCCGAGGTGCTCGAGCGCGAGCACGTGTTTGGCCGGGTTACACCGCGGCAGAAGCGGCAGATGGTGCACGCGCTGCAGAGCCGCGGCCACGTCGTCGCGATGACGGGTGACGGCGTGAACGACGCGCTCGCGATTAAGGATGCGGATCTCGGGATCGCGATGGACACCGCGACCCCCGCGACGAAGGCTGTTGCCAGGCTTGTGCTGCTCGACGGGCGCTTCGAGCGGCTGCCGGGGGTTGTCGCCGAGGGTAGGCGCGTGATCGCCAACATCGAGCGAGTCTCGAAGCTGTTCCTCACCAAGACGACCTATGCGCTCGCCATCGGCCTGATCTTTGGGCTCCTGGCGTGGGCCTTCCCCTTCCTGCCGCGACAGCTGTCGATCACCGACGGCCTCACCATTGGCATCCCCGCGTTCTTCCTCGCGCTCATGCCGAACGCTGACCGCTACCGCTCGGGTTTCTTGAAGCGCTCACTCTCATTCTCGATTCCCGCGGGCATCATCGTGACCGCCGCGGTGCTGACGCTCCACTTCGTTGCCCGGGCCATCGGGCCGTTCACCGAGATGGAGCTGCAGTCGGCATCGACGCTCACGCTCGCGGGTATCGCGCTGTGGGTGCTCGCCGTGCTCGCGCGGCCGATCCACCCGTTCCGGGTGCTCGTCGTGCTCGCGATGTACGCGGGGCTCGGGCTCGTGTGGGCGATTCCGTTCGTGCGCGACTTCTTCCAGGTGACCTGGTTGCCCGACGACCTTGGGTTGCTCGTGGTTGGCATCGTCGCGGTCGGCATCGTGCTCGTTGAGATCTTGCGGGCCTGGCACCGGCGGCGCACCGCGGCCTAGCGGGTCGCCCGCGAACCCCGCTACGCCGCCCGCCCCCGCTCGGCCGTGAGCGCGACGAGCGCCGCGAAGCGGGCGACGTAGTCGCGCACGAACTCCCGCGTGCGCTCGTCGACGAAGGCCCCGCTGTCGTCGAGCAGTGTCGGCGACTGCCCGAGAAACACCTCTGGCTGGCCGGGCAGCGGCATGTCGAAGTACGAGAGCGCGAGCCGCAGGTTTTTCTGCGAGCTGTAGCCGCCCATGCGGCCGACCGAGTGGCTGATGATGCCGGCGGGCAGCCCGCGCCATGCGACGTCGCTGTTCGGTTTCGAGCCGATATCGACGGCGTTCTTCAGACACGCTGGGATCGTGCGGTTGTTTTCGGGGGTGACGAACAGCACCCCGGTCGATGCCTTGATGGTCTCGCGAAAGCGGGTGTACTCGGCAGGCGTCGGGGTGCCAGGCGATGCGGGGTCGTCGTAGTCGAAGTTGTAGAGCGGCAGCTCGCCGATGGGCACGATGTTCGCTTCGAAGCCGTCTGGCATCAGAGCGATCGCGTTTCGCGCGATCTTGCGCGCGAAGGAGCCGGCGCGCAGGCTCCCGACGATGACGGAGATGGTGTGAGTCACAGTGTGCCTTTCGTTCGGGGTTGGTTGAGGGGTTGGGGGAGGGCGGCGGATCCGCGACAGATCTGCCGCGGATCCGCCGCCGCGCGCGTGCTCCGCTAGAAATCCCAGTCTTCGTCGCTCGTCTCCTCGGCCTTGCCGATGACGTACGACGAGCCGGAGCCCGAGAAGAAGTCGTGATTCTCGTCGGAGCCCGGCGCGAGCGCCGCGAGAATCTCGGGGTTCACCTGGGTCTCGCCCGCGTCGAAGCGGGCGGGGTAGCCGAGGTTCATGAGCGCCTTGTTCGCGTTGTAGCGCACGAACACGGCGACGTCGTCCATGAGGCCGAGGGGCTCATAGAGTTCGCCCGAGTACTGCAGCTCGAGCTCGTAGAGCTCCTCAAGTAGCTCCATGGTGAACTCGCGCATGTGCTGCTGCGTGGCCTGCGAGTGGGTCTCGAGCCCGCGCTGGTACTTGTACCCCGAGTAGTAGCCGTGCACGGCCTTATCGCGCAGAATCAGGCGAATCATGTCGGCCGTGTTCGTGAGCGTCGCGTGCACCGAGAAGTGCAGCGGCAGGTAGAACCCGGCATAGAGCAGCAGCGACGAGAGCAGCGTCGACGAGACCTTGCGCTTGAGTGGGTCGTCGCCGAAGTAGTGCGCGAGCACTGTCTTAGAGCGCTGCTGCAGCAGCTCGTTGCCGACGGCCCAGCGGTAGGCGTCGTCGATCTCGGGGGTGCTCGTGAGCGTCGAAAACACCGACGAATACGAGCGCGCGTGCACCGACTGCATGAACGCGATGTTCGTGTACACGGCCTCCTCGTGCTCGGTGCGCGCGTCTTGAATCTGGCAGATCTCGCCGACTGTCGCCTGCACGGTGTCGAGCATCGTGAGGCCGGTGAACACGCGCATCGTGAGCGTGCGCTCCTCGGCCTTAAGCCCCTCCCACGCCGGCAGGTCGTTCGACAGCGGCACCTTTTCTGGCAGCCAGAAGTTCGCGGTGAGCCTGTTCCACACCTCGAGGTCTTTGTCGTCGCTCATGCGGTTCCAGTTGATAGGGCGCAGCCGCGCGGCGGGGTCGCGGCGGTAGCCTGGCGGCGTCACCGACACCTCGGTGAGCGGGCGGCCGGGTTCGAGGGGAGTGCTAATGGGGTGCGGCATGGTGGTTCCTTTGCGGGGTGGTGATGGGTTGTGGGGCGGATCCGCGGGCGTCACAGCGCGCACGAGACGCACCCCTCGATCTCGGTGCCCTCGAGCGCTGGCTGGCGCAGCCGAATGTAGTAGAGCGTCTTGATGCCCTTGCGCCACGCGTAGATCTGCGCCCTGTTGATGTCGCGGGTCGTCGCCGTGTCCTTAAAGAACAGCGTGAGCGAGAGGCCCTGGTCGACGTGCTGCGTCGCCGCAGCGTAGGTGTCGATGATCTTCTCGGGGCCGATCTCATAGGCGTCTTCGAAGAACTCGGCGTTATCGTTCGTCATGAACGGCGCCGGGTAGTACACGCGCCCGAGCTTGCCCTCCTTGCGAATCTCAACCTTCGAGGCGATCGGGTGGATCGACGCCGTCGAGTTGTTTACGTACGAGATCGATCCCGTCGGCGGCACCGCCTGCAGGTAGGCGTTATAGATGCCGTGCTCGCGCACCGACTCGCGGAGGGTCTCCCAGTCGGCGCGCGACGGGACGCGCACCCCCGCAGCGGCGAACAGCTCGCGCACCCGCGCGGTCGCGGGCTGCCACTCGCGCTCCGTGTAGCGGTCGAAGTAGCTGCCGTCGGCGTAGCTCGACTCCGCGAAGCCGGCGAACGTCTCGCCGCGCTCGATCGCGAGCAGGTTCGAGGCGCGGATCGCGTGGTACGCGACTGTCAGGAAATACAGGTTGGTGAAATCGATGCCCTCGGCGCTGCCGTACCTGACGCGCTCGGATGCGAGGTAGCCGTGGAGGTTCATCTGGCCGAGGCCGATCGCGTGCGACGCGTCGTTGCCTGCCGCGACCGACGGCACCGCGGCGACGTCGGTCTGCTCGGAGACGCTCGTGAGCGCGCGCACCGCGGTCTCGACGGTCTGCCCGAAATCGGGCGAGCGCATCACCTCGGCGATGTTCAGCGAGCCGAGGTTACACGAGATGTCGTGCCCGATCTCGTCGTAGCCGATCGCCGCGTCGAAGCGCGATGGCGTGTTCACCTGCAAAATCTCGCTGCAGAGGTTCGACATGTTGATGCGCCCCTGGAGCGGGTTCGCGCGATTCACCGTGTCCTCGAACAACACGTACGGGTAGCCGCTCTCGAACTGCAGCTCGGCGAGCGTCTTGAAGAAATCGCGCGCGCTGATCTCGGTCTTGCGAATGCGCGGGTTCGCGACGAGCTCGTCGTAGCGATCGTTCACGGCGATATCAGCGAACGGCACCCCGTACTCGCGCTCAACGTCGTAGGGGCTGAAGAGCTGCATGGGCAGGTTTTCTTTCGCGAGCCGAAACGTGACGTCAGGAATCACGACGCCGAGCGACAGCGTCTTGATGCGAATCTTCTCGTCTGCGTTCTCACGCTTCGTGTCGAGAAACCGCAGAATGTCGGGGTGGTGGGCGTGCAAGTACACGGCGCCGGCCCCCTGCCGCGCGCCGAGTTGGTTCGCGTACGAGAACGAATCCTCGAGAATCTTCATCACCGGCACGACGCCAGAGGCCTGGTCGCGCACCTGCTTGATCGGCGCACCCGACTCGCGCAGGTTCGTGAGCAGCAGCGCCACCCCGCCGCCGCGCTTCGAGAGCTGCAGTGCGGAGTTCACGCCGCGGCCGATCGACTCGAGGTTGTCTTCGAGCCTGAGCAGAAAGCACGACACGAGCTCCCCGCGCTGCGCCTTGCCGGCATTGAGGAACGTTGGCGTTGCCGGCTGGAAGCGGCCCGCGAGCATGTCGTCGGCGAGTCGCGTCGCGAGCGCCTCGTCGCCGCTGGCAAGGTACAGGGCTGTCGCGACGACGCGCTCGGCGAAGGTCTCGAGGTACTGCTCGCCGTCGAACGTCTTGAGCGCGTATGACTGATGGAATTTGAAGGCCCCGAGAAAGGTCTGGAACCGGTGCCCTGCGGCCGCTGCACGGTCGTGGATCCGCGTCAAAAACGCGCGGTCGTAGCGCTGCAAGAACCCGGCCTCGTAGTAGTCGTTCGCGACGAGCCAGTCGAGCCGCTCGTGCGTGCTGGCGAATTGCCTGCGGCGGGGCGCGACGTGCTGCCTGAAGTACTCGCGCGCTGCCTCGCGGTCTTTGCCCAGCTGCATGCTGCCGTCTGGGGCGAAGAGGTTGAGCTGGGCGTTGAGGGCGTGATAATCCTTGCGCGCGCCGATGCCTGTGCCGATGCCTGTGCCGATGGGCCGGGCGGCTCGCTCGTTCGCGGGCGCTGCTGCGGTGATTGTCGTCATGCTGACTTCCTTGTTTCGTGTGGGTGGAGGTGCGGGTGATGCTGGGGGTTGCGCTGTGGGTTGCGCTCTGGGTGCGCGTGGAGTTCTTGCCAAAAGCGAGACAGCCCGGTGGTGACCTGCTCGACGTCGCGGTCGGTGCCGAGCAGCTCGAAGCGGTAGAGCTCTGGCACCCCGCACTTTCGCGCAATGATCGGCCCGGCGATGCAGTAGTGCTCGCCGAAGTTCGTGTTGCCGGCGGTGATGACGCCGCGCAGCAGCGCTCGGTTCGCGGGGTCGTTGAGAAACTGCGCGACCTGCCGGGGCACGGCCCCCGCGCGCTCGCCGCCGCCGTAGGTGGGGAGGGTGAGCACAAACGGCCGCGCGACGCGAATCATGGGTTCGAGCCGGGGCCTCAGTGGAATGCGCACGGCGGGCCTGTCGAGGCGCTCGACGAAGCGCCTCGTGTTCTCCGAGACGCTTGAGAAGTAGACGAGGTCTGGTGAAGAATCTGCTGCCAGCTCGCGGGGCGCGAGGGCTGTGCGATTGGCCGAGTGTGGTCGGTGCATGCCGCTCCAGTCGAAGTGGTGAGTGAGACGCGCGTACTCGCCGAACACTAGATCTAGTGGTCTTGGTGTGCGAGTTGGGCATATGTAGTATGCGACGGTCGCGCCGGGTTGAGAGTGAGACACGCCGAATAAATTAATACGGGTAGGCGAACTTTCTCTGGACGCGTGCCACTTGGCGCTCTCGGCGAATTTTGTCTAATCGGTTGGCGTCGGGGGTGTCGCACCCGATAGGGTGTTCGCTGGGGATTAAGCCTGTTGGGGCAGGTTTGGTCAATCTCGGTGCCGCATTCGTGGCTACCGACGCATAGACGCGACTCAATCTCGAGCGCGTCTAATTTTTTGATCCTGGGGGGAAGCGTCGATGTCTGAGTACATCGCGCAGCGCTCGCGCGCGCGCATTTTCATGAATTGGCTAGCGGGGGCGTTAGTCGCACTGCTGGTCGTCGGCGGCTTTAGTGCCCCGGCGATGGCGTCGAGCGACAGCTTCACTGTCGAGATGCCAGACACCGAGACCCACAACGGGCTGCCCGTGCTCGTCGAAGGCCAGACCTACAACATGGTCTTTGGCTACGGCATCATGGATGACGGCGAGGAGATTCTCGTCACGCTGCCAGCGGGCGTCTCCATTCCCGAGGAGATTCTCGGCGTGCAGGTTGGCAACAAGGCCGTCGAGTCGCTGACCATGGTCGAGCCGGGCAAGCTGCTCGTGAAATTCAAGAACCCGTTCCCGAAAGACGGGACCAACCAGGGCACGCTCGGCGTGAAGTTCACCCTCGACAAGATCGACACCGTTGGTGTGAACGAGCTTGTGTGGGGCGTGAATGGCGTGCCAACCAAGCAGACGTTCATCGTCACGACCGAAGACAACAAGCCGCAGAACACCGACACCTGGGCTGACAAGCACGGCGACGTGACCTGGCTCGAGCACACGGTCGTCGACGGCAAGGTCTCGATCGACCGGTCGGTGCTCGAAACCGTGTTCCCCTACACCGTTCGGGTTTCCAGCAAAGACGGTCGCCCTGTGTCGCTCACCGATCAGCTCGGCCCGAACCTCGTGTTCGCTGGGGAACTGAAGGGCACGAAGGTCGTGCGCGATGCGAACGGCATGAATCCGAAGGAAGACGCCCTGACCGACCTTCCCGAGATCTCGGGCACGGAGTTCAGCTACGACTTCACCGCCGAGGCGAACTCCTTGTACACCTTCACCTACGGGGCGAAGATTAACGGCGAGGAGGGGCTTGCGAAGATCACCGCAGATCTGCAGGCTGCCTACGACGCGGTTGCCTACGACACCGACGAAAAGGAAGCGGGCGGCGATTATTCGACGAAGCTGACGAACGGCGTTACCGTTGCGGGCGAGACGAAGGTCGCAGAGACGTTGATCAAGGGCAATGTTCCGGTCGCCCCAAGCCCGAAACCGGGTGACGCGTTCGACAAGAAGGTCGTTCCAGGCAAGCAGGCGTTCGAAGAAAAGCTCACCGCCGGCGCGAAGCTCGATGCTCCCATCGACCTGAGCTACACCCTCAAGGCAGACCTCACCGTGTGGGGGCCGTTCGTGGGTAACACGAAGCACGAGCTGAAGCAGAACGTCGTCGTGAGCGACACGCTCGCGGCTCCCGCAACCTGGCTTTCGGGCGAGGCCGGCGCGCCGGTGCTTACCGACGCGGCAGGCGCAACCTTCAAGCTGACCGAGGCGACCGAGCTCAAGGGCAAGGACAAGATTGCCGAGCTCATCGCTGACAACGCGTACGAGCACTACTACGTCTTTGACGGCCAGAACCTCTTCGTGAACCTCGGCAAAGACGTCACGAAGCACTACACCCTGACAGTCCCGGCGCAGCTCGACGAGCTGCCCGCGAAGGAGACAGGCCAGACGACCTACCTCTGGGAGTTCAAGCAGAAGAACTCGGCGAAGTTCATCTTTGGCGCGGGCAAGTCGGAGTCCAAGAACGCGACGACGACCATCACGACGCTGAAGGATCTGACCGGCGAGACGATCACCGACGGTAACAAGTTCTCGAAGACGGCGCTCGGCGGCACGGTCTCGCTCACCTCGGGCGAGTCGGCGAAGGTGCCCTACTCCTTCAAGGTTGCACAGGGCGTCGGCGACGCTGCGAAGTCGAGCATCGTCGACAAGGTTGACCACGAGGTCTTCAACGTCACCGAGGCCACGCTCCCCGAGATCAAGGATTCGATCACCGGCAACTACGGCGGGGCAAAGATCGACGGCGCGAGCTTCGACCTGTCGCTCGATGACAAGCAGCGGCTCGTCTTCACCCCGAACGCCGACTTCGCGAAGGGCACTGGCGCGACCGCACCCTTCATGAAGGCCTGGGAGATCACCTTCGAGCTGCCGACCCACGTGTTCAAGGGCAAGCAGACTCTCGAGGTCTCGAACACCGCCGACTACAACGGCAGCGACCTCGAGTACTCAATCACCTCGAGCTCGTCGACCAAGGCCACGAGCTACGGCGACGAGATGGAGGTGCGCAAGCACGTCTACGCGGGCGACGGTAAGTTCACGACGAACTTCCGCGCCGAAGTTGATGGCAACGGAAAGCTCATCAAGGACGAGTTCACCTACCGCGTCGAGCTCGAGCCGCACGGCTCCTTCGACCGCATGGTGTTCGACGTCGTCGACGTGCTGCCAAAGGAGCTCCAGTTCCTCGGGTTCGTCGCGAAGAGCGACCTCGATTCGGGCCGCTACGACGCGAGCACCTCGTACCAGATTCCGGGTTCACACCTTGGCGTGACCTTTGATGAGACGAAAAACACCCTGACGGTTGCCAAGGGCAAGCTCAACAAGGGCGAGGTCGTTTCGCTCTTCTTCAAGGTGAGGCTCACCGATCCGAAGGAGAATGTTGGCGTCACGAACATCATCGGTTCGTCTGGCGCGACGATCACGCCGACGAACGATTACCCGCTGAGCCTCCTCAAGCGCGACAGTGCCGATGCGGCAAAGCTCATCACCGACGAGAACGCTCGCTTCTCTGTGCTTGATGTAGACAAGAACGTTGTGCTCAAGGACCTGCAGGTCAAGGACGGCAGGATCGTGACGGCCGACGGCGGCACCCCCGTCGTTGAGCAGCCTGGCACCTTCTGGCTGCGCGAGGACACCGCACCCGCCGGCTACAAGAAGACCGACGAACTGCTCGAGATCGGCTTCAAGGCCGACGACAGCGCCAAGGAGGTCGTGCTCTTCAACGACCGCGAGAACTACGCGATCGGTGACTTTACCTGGATCGATACGAACCGCGACGGCATTCAGGATGCCGGCGAGGAGATTCTCAAGGGCGTGAAGGTTGACCTGCTGCAGAACGGCAAGATTGTCGACACGAAGTACACCGACGACAACGGCCGCTACCTGTTCGACGAGCTCCCCGCGGGCGAGTACCAGGTGCAGTTCACCCTCACCGACGAGCAGCAGAAGCAGTACACGTTCACGACCCAGAACTCGGGCAAGAACGGTGCTGTTGACTCCGACGCCGAGCGCGGAACTGGCCTCACCGCCAAGTTCGTGCTCGACGGCTCGAACAAGAACCTCACGAAGGATTACGAGCACGGCGATGTGAAGGCGACCGAGGGTATCGACCCGACGTGGGATGCCGGTGTTGTCAAGAAGACCTACGCGATCGGCGACTTTACCTGGGTCGACGTGAACCGCGACGGTATTCAAGACGACAAGGACGAGATTCTTCCGGGCGTCACCGTCGAGCTGTGGCAGGGCGACACCCTCGTTGCCTCGAAGGAGACCGACGACAACGGGCACTACCTCTTCGACAACCTTGAGGCTGGCGAGTACGAGGTCAAGTTCATCTTGACCGACGAGCAGCAGAAGGTCTACCGCTTCACCGAGCAGAACGCCGGCGACGACGTTGCTGCTGACTCTGACGCAGACCCGAAGACCGGTATTACGAAGACGATCGTGCTCGACGACTCGAACACGAACCTCACGCACGACTACACCACCGCCAAGGTGGGTGCGACCGAGGGCATCGACCCGACGTGGGACGCTGGCGTCATCAAGAAGAGCTGGGCGATCGGTGACTACACCTGGATCGACGTCGACCGTGACGGCGTTCAGGGTGAGGGCGACACGTTCCTCCCCGGCGTCAAGGTAGAGCTCATGCAGGGCGACAAAGTCATCGCGACGGAGTTCTCCGACGAGAACGGCCGCTACGTCTTCGACGAGCTCGAGGCCGGCGAGTACCAGGTGCGGTTCACCCTCACCGACGACCAGAAGAAGATCTACACCTTCACTGACCGCACAGTCGGCGACGACGGCGCGATCGACTCGAACGCCGAGCGCGGAACGGGCCTCACGACGACCATCGTTGTTGGCGACGAGAACCCGAACCTCACGAAGGATTACGACTTCAAGCCTGTGACCGCGACCGAGGGCATCGACCCGACGTGGGACGCCGGCGTTGTGGTGAAGACCTACGCGATCGGCGACTTTACCTGGGTCGACGTGAACCGCGACGGTATTCAGGATGAGAAGGACGAGATTCTTCCGGGCGTCACCGTCGAGCTGTGGCAGGGCGACACCCTCGTTGCCTCGAAGGAGACCGACGACAACGGGCACTACCTCTTCGACAACCTTGAGGCTGGCGAGTACGAGGTCAAGTTCATCTTGACCGACGAGCAGCAGAAGGTCTACACCTTCACGTCGAAGCTCGCTGGCGACGACGATGCTGCCGACTCCGATGCTGATCGCAAGACCGGTCTGACCGAGAAGATCGTGCTCGGAGACGACAACCCGAACCTCACGCTCGACTACACGACCGCTGAGGTGAAGGCGACCGAGGGTATCGACCCGACGTGGGATGCCGGCGTTGTGCTGAAGAGCTACGCGATCGGTGACGTCGTGTGGATCGACACGAACAAGAACGGTATTCAGGATGGCTCTGAGAAGGTGCTGCCCGGTGTGAAGGTCGAGCTGTTCAAGGATGGCAAGGTCATCAAGACCGCAACCACCGACAAGAACGGTCGCTACCTGTTCGACGACCTCATGGCCGGCGAGTACGAGGTGAAGTTCACGCTCACCAAGGAGCAGCAGAAGGTCTACAAGTTCACGAAGCAGCACGCTGGCGACAGCGACGCGGTTGACTCGAACGCAGACCCGAAGACCGGCTTCACCACGAAGATCGTGCTGAACGATGACAACGCGAACCTCACGTTCGACTACGAGTTCGGCACCTTCCGTGCGACGCAGGGCATCGACCCGACGTGGGACGCAGGCGTGATCGTGCTCGACATCGCAGCAGCAGAGAAGGGCACGCCCGGCGTGAACGATCTGCCGAGCACCGGTGGTTCGCTGCCGCTCACGCTCGGGGGCATCGCCCTCGCGCTGCTCGCGGCTGGTGGATCGCTGATCCTCTGGCGCCGCCGCACCGCGTAAGCGTGGTGTGGGGTAACGCGTAGCTTCCGCTAGTACGCTCTTCCCTCCATAGAAGGGGCCCACCCGGCATTGTGCCGGGTGGGCCCCTCCTGCGTATCTCATGGGTATTTCGTGTTTCGATGCGGAGCAGGCGCATCGAGGCGGGATTGCTCTGTGCGCGGCCGAGGTAGCAGGTGTGACTCGACTCAGACCGTGCGTGGTGTCAGTGGCCGTCGCTATTGTGAGCGGCATGGCCAAACGAAGCTCAGCCCGCACCCCGCGCATCGAACCGCTCGCGCTCAACCACCTCACCGAGGGTGAGGGAGCGGCCCTCGTGGCAGGTGCTGATCTCGACGGGCTGCGGTTCGAGCGCCTGGTGGCCCCCGCCTCGCTCGCGGGCACCACGCTGCTCGAATGTGAGGTGACCGAGCTCACCGCCGATCGGCTGGATATGCGTGGGGCCCGCGTGCTCGAGTCGCGGCTGGCGCGCTGGGCGGCGCCAACCATCGCCGCGCACGGGAGTAGTTGGCGCGACGCGGAGCTCATCGAATCGCGCATCGGGGCGCTCGACGTGACCGATGCCGACGTGCGCCGCCTGGTCGTCGAGGGGTCGAAGCTCGGCTGGGTGAACCTGCGCGGCTCAACTGTGCACGACGTGGTATTTCGCAACTGCACGTTCGATGAGCTCGACTTCGGTGGGGCACAGCTCGCCCGCGTGGCGTTCGAGGACTGCGTCACCGAGAAGCTCACACTCACCCAAGCCAGGGCTGACGGGCTCGACCTGCGCGGGCTCGAATTTCACGCAATCGAGGGGCTCGAGGGGCTGCGCGGCGCGACGATCTCGGGCGAGCAGACCCAACTGCTCGCTGAGACCTTCGCCGCCCACTTCGGGGCCACGGTCGAGGGCTGAGCTGCCGACCCGCGCCTGTGCTCCGCGCCCGGGATTCCGCGGTCTGCGCTCAATAAGCAGACAGCGCTCAATAGCCCAGATGCGGCCCTAAATTGCCTACCGGGTGCGGATTACCTAGGGAACTGCTGCCCCAGCCCGCACTAGCCGAGAACGAACTGCCGAAGGTCGGCCGGGGTCATCGCGTGGTGCGCTGCCCCGGCTGCCTCCTCCGGCTTACCGAAGCCCCACTCGACGAAGACGACGGGCATGTTGTGCTCGGCGCCGCCCTCGACGTCGTGGTAGCGGTCGCCGATGAGCACGGGGCGCGAGACGTCGGCACCGGCGGCCGTGAGCCGGTCGAGCGCCTGCTGCACGACGAACGCCTTGCCGTCGAGCTGCCCCTCGGGGCCCGAGCGCGCGCCAGACAGTGCGGTGAATGAGGGCAGCAGCTCGTAGTGGTCGAGAATCGCGCGCACCTGCGTCTCGGGCTTGGTGCTCGCGGTTGCCTGCGGAATCCCGGCAGCCGAAACAGCGCGCACGATCTCGGGCACGCCAGGGTACAGGTCGACCGTGCTCGCGTATCCGGGGGCAGACGAGAGGCCCCGGTACTGCGTGAGCGCGCGCTGCGCCTCATCTGGGCTCATGCCGCCGCGCAGCTGGAACGACTCGAGCAGCGGCGGGCCCATCCACATCGCGAGCTCCGAAGCATCTGGGGCCGGCCGGCCGAACGACTCGAACACCTCGGTGAGCCTCGCGAAGATGCCGCGAGTGGCGTCTGCAATCGTGCCGTCAACGTCCCAGAGAATACAGCTGAACCCCGAAGTTTCCATGCCTCAATCCTAGGCCTCGCAGATACGACGCCGCGGGAATAGGGCCGTGGGCACATTGGTTGTGGCCAAGAGATACCCCCAGGGGGTACGGTGGAAGTGACCCAACAGCAGTGCAGGGGGAACCATGAACAACGAACACGGTACACACGAAGGCCACCCGGGCTCGCCAGCGGGCCCGGGCCACGGAGCCGACGACCACGCCGACCACGCCGACCACGCGGGTCACGCCGACCAAGCCGACCACGATGCACACGGGGCCGGTAACCACGCCGGCCACGGCGGCCACGAAGGCGGCGGCCACGACGGCCACGCCGACCACGCGGGCCACGCGGGCCACGACGGCCACGTCGCCCAGTATCGCCGCATGTTCTGGATCATGCTCGTGCTGGCGATCCCCACCGTGGGGCTCTCTGGCATGTTCGCGTCGATCGTTGGCTACCCGCTGCCCGATGTGGCGTGGCTGAAATGGATCTCGCCGGTGCTCGGCACGGTGATGTACGTCTGGGGCGGCAAGCCGTTCCTCACCGGGGCCGTCGACGAGATCAAGGCGCGCAAGCCCGGGATGATGCTGCTCATCGCGCTCGCGATCACCGTCGCCTTCCTCGCGTCGTGGGCTGCGACGCTCGGGCTGATCCACCACGGGCTCGATTTCTGGTGGGAGCTCGCGCTCCTCGTTGTCATCATGCTGCTCGGCCACTGGATCGAGATGCGCTCGCTCGCGCAGACGACCTCGGCGCTCGACTCGCTCGCGGCGCTCCTGCCCGACGAGGCCGAGCGCGTCGAGGGCGGAGAGATCGTGAAGGTCTCACCGAGCGCCCTGCGCGTCGGCGACGTTGTCGTCGTACGGCCCGGCGGCAGCGTGCCAGCCGACGGTCGCGTCGTCGAGGGCCGGGCCTCGTTCGACGAGTCGATGGTCACGGGCGAATCGCGCACAGTCGGCCGCGGCGTCGGCGAGCCCGTCTCGGCTGGCACGGTCGCGACCGACTCCGGCGTGCGCATCGAGGTCACCGCGATCGGCGATGACACCGCGCTCGCCGGCATCCAGCGGCTCGTCACCGAGGCCCAGAACTCCTCGTCGCGCGCGCAGCGGCTCGCCGACACCGCGGCTGGCTGGCTGTTCTGGTTCGCGCTCGCGGCCGCGGCGATCACCGCGATCGTGTGGACCCTCGTCGGCCAACCCGACAACGCCATCGTGCGCACGATCACCGTGCTCGTGATCGCCTGCCCCCACGCGCTGGGGCTCGCAATCCCGCTCGTCGTGTCGATCGCGACCGAGCGTGCGGCCCGCGCCGGCATTCTCGTGAAGGATCGCCTCGCGCTCGAGAGCATGCGCCTCGTCGACGCCGTGCTGTTCGACAAGACCGGCACGCTCACCAAGGGCGAGCCGACTGTCACGCACGTCGACGTCGCTGGCTCGCTCAGCGAAGACGAAGTAGTTGCCCTTGCCGCGGCGGCGGAGCAGGACAGCGAGCACCCGCTCGCGCAGGCCATCGTGCGCGCCGCGCGCGACCGCGGCCTCGAGGTGCCGGCCTCGGCCGACTTCAGCTCGTCGCCGGCCGTCGGCGTGACCGCGACCGTCGGTGGCGCCGTGGTGCGCGTCGGGGGCCCCTACATGCTCGAGGAGGAGGGTGCCAGCGAGCTCGGCGTCGCCGAGACCTGGCGCGAGCGCGGCGCGATCATTCTGCACGTGCTGCGGGGCGGTGAGTTGATCGGCGCGCTCGCGCTGAGCGACGAGATTCGCCCAGAGTCGCGCGACGCTGTGCTGGCGCTCCACAAGCTCGGCGTCGAGGTCGTGATGATCACGGGCGACGCGCAGGCCGTCGCGCAGACCGTGGCCGACGAGCTTGGCATCGACAGGGTGCTTGCGGGCGTGCGGCCAGAAGACAAGGCAGCCGAGGTGCTCAAGCTGCAGCGCGAGGGCAGGCGCGTCGCCATGGTCGGCGATGGCGTGAACGACGCCCCGGCGCTCGCCCAGGCAGACGTTGGCCTTGCGATCGGCGCCGGCACCGACGTTGCGATCGCCTCGGCGGGCGTGATCCTCGCGAGCGACGACCCGCGCTCGGTGATCTCGGTCATCGAGCTCTCGAAGGCGACGTACCGCAAGATGCGACAGAACCTCTGGTGGGCGGCCGGCTACAACCTCATTTCGGTGCCGCTCGCGGCCGGAGTGCTCGCGCCCGTCGGCTTCGTGCTGCCGATGTCGGTCGGAGCCATTCTCATGTCGCTCTCGACCGTGGTAGTTGCCCTGAACGCGCAGCTGCTGCGAAGGCTCGACCTGCGGCCCGAGGTCACCACGAGCGAGGTGCTCAGGGGGTAACGTGCTGACGTGCTGACACTGGCGCGTGCCACCGGGTAGTCTCGGTGACACGCGCCAGTGCGCATCGGGTCGGGGGACCCGTTGGTCTGCGCGGCGGAAGGGGGCGGCCGTGGCCGATGGTGTTCGTGCCGATGGGGGCCGCGACGAAGGTGTTCGCGCCGATGCGGCTGCCGCACTCGCTGACCGCCTGAGCTTTCAGCTCTACGCCGCCTCGCGCGCGCTCACGAGCGCGTACCGGCGCGAGCTGCAACACTTCGGGCTGACCTACCCGCAATACCTCGCTTTGCGGGCTCTGGGCGCCGGCGACGGCCAGCCGGTCTCCGACCTGTGCGCGGCGCTCGAGCTCGACTCCGGCACCGTCTCGCCGCTGCTCTCCCGCCTCGCGGCCGAGGGCTACATCGTGCGTGAGCGAGTGGGGGCTGACGGCAGGCAGGTGCGGGTGTTCTGCACCGACAGCGGCCGCGAACTGCAGGCAAGGCTTGAAGGCGTTCCGGCCGAGGTCGCGCGGAGCCTCGCACTCACCGAGGCCGACTTCGGGCAGCTCTGCGCGATGCTCGGCTCACTGCGCGACACGGCGCGCCGCGCTCTCTCCGACGCGCCCGACCCCGCCGCCCGCGGCTGACGCGCCCGACCCCGCCCCGCCCGCCCCGCCCGAACCAGCGTCGATATGACACTTGTTGTCGCCATTTCGGCCGTCACGCGACCACAAGTGTCATATTCGTGCGGTTGTCGATATGGGCCCGGTCACCGAGCGCTCGTCGGCCCACTGCTCGACGCCGCGCAGCTCGGGCAGCCGGTCGCGGGTGAAGACCGGGTCCTTGCCCGATCGGCGCTGCGAAGAATAGTCGCGCAGCAGCTTGAACGCGACCCCAGACAGGAGCGCGATCGCGACGAGGTTGATGAGCGCCATAATGCCCATCACGCCGTCGGCGAGGTTCCACACGATGTCGGCCGAGACGAGAGCGCCCGCGAACACCGCCACGACGGCGACGACGCGGTAGCCGGTGAGCACGGCGCGGCCCGAGCGCAGAAACTCGATGTTTGATTCGCCGTAGTAGTAGTTTCCGAGAATCGACGAGAACGCGAGCAAGAAGATGATGACGGTGAGCAGCACGTTTGCCCACGGCCCGAGCGAGGTCGAGATCGCGCTCTGGGTGAGCTCGATGCCCTTCGCCGCGCCCGCGAGGTCTGGCGCCGCGACGAGCACGATGAACGCGGTGATCGAGCAGATGAGAAAGGTGTCGAAGTAGACGCCGAGGGTCTGCACGAGGCCCTGCTTCACGGGGTGGGTGACGGCCGCGGAGGCGCCCGCGTTGGGGGCGGATCCGAGACCCGCCTCATTCGAAAACATTCCTCGCTTGATGCCCGTGAGAATGACGTAGCCGAGCGCGGCGCCGGTGAACTGCTCGGCGCCGAACGCCGAGGTGAAAATCGTCGCGAACACCCCGGGAATCTCCCGCACATTGAGCGCGACGATGATGAGACCGAGCAGTAGGTAGAGCAGCGCCATGAGCGGCACGAGGGTCTGCGTGACCGAGGCGATGCGCCTCACGCCGCCGAAGATCACCGCGGCCATGAGGGCGGCGAGCACGCAGCCAGTGGCGAGCGGCAGCCAGCCTGGCATCTGCTCGCCGAGGGTGCCCGCGAGCGTCGCCTGAATGGTGTTTGCCTGCAGCGACGAGAAGGCAATCGGAAAGCAGGCGACGAGCACGACGGAGAACAGCACGCCCATCCAGCGCGCGCCGAGCCCGCGCTCCATGTAGTAGGCGGGGCCGCCCCGAAACCCGGTTTCGTCTTTGGTCTTGTAGAGCTGTGCGAGCGACGATTCGACGAACGACGATGCGCCGCCGATGAAGGCCATGAGCCACATCCAGAACACCGCGCCGGGGCCGCCAACGGCGATTGCCGTGCCGACGCCTGCGATGTTGCCGACGCCGACGCGCGAGGCCGCCGAGATCGTGAATGCCTGAAACGCTGAGACCGACTGCGGGGCGCCGTTCTCGTCTTTGGGCGTTGCGTCGGTGAGCGTGCGGAACATCTCGGGAATGAGTCGAAACTGCACCACGCCCGAGCGAATCGTGAGGTAGAGACCGAGCGCCACGACGATGGGCAGCACGAGCCACGTCCAGAACTGGTCGCCCCACTCGGCAATGAGGTCGCTGATCGCTTGCATGGGGAAAGCCTATGCGGGCCGAGGGGGTGAGAACAGCGTCGTTGCGCAAACTTAACCCTGCGCCTCGCGAGCCGCGGGCGACGCGCCGCCCGCAGCTCCGCGGGGCGGCGGTCAGCCGGAGATCTCGGTCCCGTCGACGTAGAGCCAGTTGCCGGCCTCGCGCACGAAGCGACTGCGCTCGCGCTGCTCGAACCGCCCCTCGGGGGTGCGGCCGATCGCGGTGAAGGTGACGTGCCCCTCGGTGTCGAAGGGCCCGCCGTGCTCGGCCGATTCGATGATGAGGCGGAGCCAGCGGGTCGCCGCGTCGAGCTCGAGCTCGGCCGGCCGTGTGCTTTCGTGCCAGCTGCGCAGCAGGTAGTCGGCCTCGCCGAGCGCGAAGGCGCTGTAGCGGGAGCGCATGAGCTGGGCCGCGGTGGGGGCTGGTGCGCCGAGGTGGATCGGGCCGCAGCATTCGCCGTAGGGGCTACCAAGCCCGCAGGGGCAGGGGGCGGCGTCGGCTGGCCTTGCATCGGAACTCACGGATCCACCGTACCGGCATCGCGCACGCGCCGCCGCTTGCATTCTGTATCACTGTCGTAATACAGTGGTACACGGCGGGTGCTAGCCCCGCCGCGAAAGGACCCACCATGCAGCTCGACGACTCCCGGCCCATCTGGGCACAGCTCGTCGACGAGTTCACGCGCCGCATCGCCTCGGGGGAGTGGCCGACGGGCCTGAAGGTTCCCTCGGTGCGCGAGCTCGCCCTCGAGCTCGGCGTGAACCCGAACACCGTACAGAAGGCGCTCGGCGAGGTCGACCGGATCGGACTCACCACCGCCGAGCGCACCGCAGGCAGGTTCGTCACGAGAGACGAGCAAGCAATCGAAGCGGCGCGCCAGGCGCTCGCCGCAACCACGGCCGACGCGCTCGTTGTGACAGCCGCCGGTCTCGGCATGACATTCGCCGATGCCGCCCAACTACTTGAACGCCGCTGGGCCGCGCACGCCGCCCCCGGCACCGACCGAAAGGACACCAGATGACCGAGCAGCACCTGCCGGCGTCACCGCCCGCGATCGAGGTGCGGGGCCTGAGCAAGGCCTACCGCGGCCGCCCGGCGCTTCTGAACCTCACGCTCAGCCTGCAGCCGGGCCAGATCGTCGGCCTCATGGGCGACAACGGCTCGGGCAAGACGACGCTGCTGAAGATTCTCGCCGGGGTTCTCGCCGACTGGCAGGGCTCGGTGCGGATAGCGGGGCACGCTCCCGGCCCGCAGTCGAAGGCGCTCGTCTCGTTCCTGCCAGACGCGTCGTTTCTGCCCGACCACCACAAGCCCGAAGACTCGATCGCGCAGTACGCGCGCTTTCACGCCGACTTCGACCGGGCAAAGGCCCGCGAGATGGTCGACTTCTTCGGCCTGCCGTGGGATCGCAGCCTGAAGGAGATGTCGAAGGGTATGCGCGAGAAGCTGCAGGTGTCGCTCGCGATGTCGAGGCGCGCGCACGTCTACCTGCTCGACGAGCCGATCTCGGGCGTCGACCCGGCCTCGCGCGACGTGATTCTCCGCGGCATCATCTCGAACTTCGCCGACGACGCGCTGATGTTCGTCTCCACCCACCTCATCCAAGACGTCGAATCAATCGTCGACTCCGTCGTGTTTCTGCGCGCGGGCCAGGTGCTCTTGCAGGGCGCGGCTGACGACCTGCGCGCCGAGCACGGCACGAGCCTCGACGGCCTCTTCCGAAAGGTGTACGCCGCATGATCGCCACGCTGTTCGCTGACGAGTTCCGCACCACCCGCAAGACGATTCTTCCGAGCATCGGCATCAAGCTTGCGATTATCGTCGCGGGGTATCTTGTCGCCGCGCTGAAGCTGCCGATCATCGGCGGCATTGGAATGAGCGTCGGTATCGCGGCATCGATTGCCCTCACCCCGGCGGTGCTCGCGCTGCTCGTCGCGCACTACTGGCGCACGATGTACGGCGCGCAGGGGTACTTCACGATGACGATCCCGGTGCGCGGGCGCACGATCTTCGCCGCGAAGGTGCTCTACGGCTTCGTCGCCGCCGTCGTCGCGCTGGCGCTGACGGTTGGCATGCTGCTGCTCGCCGGCATCGCCCACTCGCTGTCGCAGGGCGCGGGCCCGCTCGACTTCTTGCGCGAGGGCTTCGCGTTCGTGGAGCCGCGCACGGTGTGGCTTGCCGCGGCCGGTTTCCTGCTGTTCATGGCGTACACGGTCGTGTCGGGCGCCACGGCAATGTCGGTTGGCGCCGAGAGCCGCTTCAGTCACCTCGGGTTCGGCGCCCCGGTGATCTTCATGGTGATTCTGTACTTCGCGATGCAGCTCGTGGGGCTCGCTGCGATGGTGTTCGTGCCATTCGGGGTGCGGCTCACGGGCCCAGACGCCGGCTCGTTCGTCGCCGAGGGCATGATGCGCGATCTCACCGCGGCGCTCGCAGACCCGAGCGCAGAGCCCGGCGTGCTCGGCCTTGGCATCGTGCCGGTGTTCGTGCTCGCGGCGATCGCGCTCGCGTGGTGGGGCGCAACCTCGGTGGATCGCCGCACCTCGCTGCGCTAGGAGCTCGGGGCGCCGCGGAGCGGGAGCTACAGCGCCGGCTGCAGCTCTCGCACCACCGCGCCCCGGATCTCGCTGAACCGGGGCGCCGTGCCCGCGTTCTCGATGCCGTACACCGGCGGCACCGGCAGCGAGTTGTAGTGGAACGGGTTGCTCGCGTAGTACGCGCCGGTGTCGAGCAGCGCCACGAGATCCCCCTGCTCGAGCACGGGCAGCTCGCGGCCGCGGGCCACGAGATCCCCCGCGAAACAGCACGGCCCCGCTACATCTTGTACGGCGGTCGCGTGCGCGGGCTTTGCGGCGCCGGCCCTGTCGAACCCCTCGACCCTGAGCGGCCACGCGTCTGGCATGAACACCGTGCGCGTCGCGACCTGCGCGCCCGCGTGGGTGATCGCGACGCGGCGGCCGCCGACCTCTTTCGTGTACTCGACGTAGGCGGCGATGAAGCCGTGCTTCGCGAGAATGCTGCGGCCAAACTCGGTGACGATCTCGTAATCACCGGCAAACAACCGCGGCGCGCCCTCGGCGAGCGCCGCGACGTAGTCATCGAACGCGGAAATCGGGTTGTCGGTCTCGAAGTCGACGGGCAGCCCGCCGCCGATGTCGAGGGTGCGAATCTGCGCGTAGCCCGCGCGCGAGTTCACCTCGTCGGCGAACCTCACGAGCTCGTTTACCCCCTCAGCGATGAGGGGGAGCGGGCAGCCCTGCGAGCCGACGTGCGTGTGCGCGCGCCGCAGCCACGGCGACGCGAGGTACGCCTCGACGAGCTGCTCGCGCATGCCGGGGTCGCGCAGCGGCACGCCGAACTTGGAGTGCGCACTCGCGGTGCTCATCGCCGCGATCGCACCCGCGCCGACCTGCGGGTTCAGGCGAACACCGATCTCGGACTCAGATCCGCTTTCTTCGAGAATCGTGCGCACCCGCGCGAGCTCCTGGAAATTATCGACGTTCAGCGCCGCGCCGAGGCCGAGCGCTCGCCGCAGCTCGCCCCACGACTTCGCGGGCGAATCGAAGACGAGCCGCTCCGGCGTGATTCCCGCTTCGAGCGCGGCCGTGAGCTCGCCGTCGCTCGCGACCTCGGCCCCCATGCCGAGCTCGCCGAGCCGCGAGAGCACGGGCACGAGCGGGTTCGCCTTCACCGCGAAGGCGTGGAGCACCGGAATGTCTTTCGGAAACGCGGCGAGCAGGTGCTCGACGTTCAGGGCGACCCGCTCCCAGTCGAGAAACGCCACGAGCGGCGCGTGCTCCTCGTGCAACAACCCCTGCTGCAGGGCGTGGGTCAAGATGTTGGACCGTCGTGCGGAATCGCTCATGGTGTGCTGTGCTGCGCTCTCGTTGTCGTTGGTGGGCTAGCCGTGGTCTGCGGGGCCACTCCGGCAAAGGTGGGCCCTGAACCAGGCTAGGATTATTCGTTTGGCAGCAGATCCACCCCGAGGGATGACTTCGCGGGCGAATTCATCCCTGAGGGATGAGGATCGCGGGGGCCACAGCCCATATGGTGAACTGTGCCCTGCGGAGCTGCATGGGTAGGGCCCGCTCACGCCCGCCGCGAATCGCCTCGCTTAGCGATGCGCCGGCGATGCGCTGGCGGTGCGCGGCCCGAGAACTAAACAGAAGAAAGAACACACATGACTACCGCCACCCAACCGGGCGCAGCCGCCCAGACGGCCAAGGCAAAGCCGCACAGCACGACGATCACGTTCTGGCAGGGCGTCGCGATCATCTTCGGCGCGAACATCGGCGCCGGCATTCTTGCACTGCCGTACGGCGCGCGCAGCGGCGGCTTCCCCGCGCTGCTCATCGCGCTCATCGTAGCCGGCTTCCTCACCACGGCATCGATGCTGTACGTGGCAGAGGTCGCGCTGCGCACGAAGGAGCCGCTGCAGCTCGCGGGGCTCGCGAAGAAGTACCTCGGCAACACCGGCTCGTGGCTCGTGTTTGCCGGCGTCGCCGTGAACGGCCTCGGCGCGCTGATCGCGTACACCTCGGGCAGCGGCCGCATTCTCTCCGAGCTGCTCGGCCTGCCAGAGGCCGTCGGCAGCCTGCTCTTCTTCATTCCGGGCGTGCTCGTCGTCTGGTTCGGCCTGAAGGCGACGGGCCGCTCCGAGCAGGCGATCACGATCGCGATGCTCGTGCTGATTCTCGTGCTCTGCGGCTGGACGTTCTTCGGCCCAGGCATCGACGTGGCGAACATCACCTACGTGCAGCCGTACTTCATCATTCCCATCGTGAACCTCGCGGTGTTCGCGTTCATCGCGCAGTACACCGTGCCCGAGCTCGCGCGCGGCCTCGCGGCGAGCAACCCGCGCGCGCTGCCGCGCTCCATCGTTGTCGGCATGTGCGCGACCGGCTTCCTGCTCGCGCTCGTGCCCCTCGCCGCGCTCGGCATGATGGGCCGCGACGGCATCACCGAGGTCGTGACTGTCGCCTGGGGCGAGCAGCTCGGCTCGGTCGCGTACTACCTCGCGAACATCTTCGCGGTGCTCGCGATGATGACGTCGTTCTGGGCGATTGCGCTCACCCTGATGAGCAACATCTTCGACCGCTTCAAGTGGCCGTCTGAAAACGCTCCCGGGTACCGGGTCGCGGCGATTATCATTGTGGCAGTGCCCGCGTTCCTCATCGGGGTGTTCAAGCTCGCCGGCTTCGTGTCGGCGCTCGGTTACGCCGGAGGCTTCGCGGGGGCCATCATGTCCATCGTGCCGGTGCTCATGCTGCACCGGGCGCGCAAACACGGCGACCAGGAGCCGGCATGGAAGGCAGGCTGGGTGGCGCACCCGATCGTGCAGGCGCTGCTCATTGCGGTCTTCGGCCTCGCGTTCGTGTACTCGCTCGTGTCGGCGTTCGGCCTCGTTCCAGACGGTTGGGCGTAATGCTTCGCATTCCAGCGAGCTCCGCGATCACGGCGTTCTCGGCTCACTCCGAGCCGGTCGCCGTGGTCGCGCTCGGCGAGGCATTCGAGTGCGAGACGCAAGATTGCTACGCCGGGCAGATCACGTCTGAGGCCGTGCTCAGGCCGCACATCGACATGGCGCACTTCAACCCGGCGACGGGCCCGGTGTTCGTCGAGGGCGTGCTGGCCGGCGACGTGATTCGGGTCGATATCGAGGCGATCGACATCGGCGAGGCTGGCATCATGGCGCTGTCGCCGGGGCTTGGCGTGCTCGGCGACCGCATCGCAGCGGCAGACACCCGCGTGGTGCCGATCGCAGACGGGCAGGCGTGGGTCACCCCCGAGCTGCCCGTGCCGGTCGCCCCGATGATCGGGGTGCTCGGGGTAGCGCCAGCTGGCGACCCCATCGGCACCTCGTGGCCGGGCACGCACGGCGGCAACCTCGACACGCGCATTCTTCGGGCGGGCAGCGCGCTGCTGCTGCGCGCGCAGCACGACGGAGCGCTCGTCGCGGTCGGCGACCTGCACGCGGTGCAGGGCGACGGTGAGCTCGGTGGCACTGGGGTCGAGATCGCTGGCCGCGTGCGGCTCCGGGTGAGCGCCGTTGGCGCCGAGGCCTACGCAAGCGAGCTGCCAGCTGTCGTACACGAGGCCGGGCTGAGCCTGCTCGGGAGCGCGGCAACGCTCGACGAGGCGGTGCGCATCGCGTTCGCGGGCGCCGTCGACCTCGTGGGCGGCTGGCGGGGGCTTGCGTGGGAGGATGCGTACCGCGCCACGAGCCTCGTCGCGCGCACCGAGGTGAGCCAGCTTGTGAATCCGCTCGTCACGGCGCGCGTAACGATTCCGCGCGGCTGGTGCCCGGCCGCGCTGTTTGAGGCGCCGCCCGCGGGGGCCGCGCGTGGCTGACGCCCTGAAGATCGTGCTGGTGGAAGACCACCCGATCGTGCGGCTCGGGCTCGCGACCGTGATCGGGGCGCACGACGACCTCGGCGTCGTCGCCGAGGCAACCGACCCGTCAGGAGCGCTCGACGCGGTCGCCGAAACCGCACCCGATCTCGTGATCTTGCCGCTGCGCCTCGGTGGAGTGCGCGACGGGCTCGAGCTGTGTCGCGAGATCAAATCGATCGACGGCGGGCCGCGCGTGATGATGTACACCTCGTACACGAGCCAGTCTGATGCGACGCTCGCGTTTCTCTCTGGCGCCGACAGCTTTCTCACCAAAGACCACCCCGAGGGGCGGCTGATCGAGACCGTGCGCGCGACCGCGCGGGGAAACAGGGTGTGGAACGTCACGAGCGACACCGGCGCGAGCGCGCGCAATATCGAGGAGCGCGTGCAGCGGTCGGGGCTCACCGCGCGCGAGCAAGAGGTGCTCGGCTTTATGCTGCAGCGCTACACGAACGCCGAGATCGCGCGCGAGCTGTTTGTGACGGTGCCGACCGTGAAGACCCACGTCTCGAACGTGCTGCAGAAGCTCGGCATCGAGAGCCGCAAGGAGCTGTTCGGCTGAGCTGCGCTGAGCGGTGTTGAGCTGTGTTGAGCGGTGCTGAGCGACGTGCCACCGTACGCAACGGCGCCGCCGGCCAGGATGTTCCTGGCCGGCGGCGCCGTTTAGTGCCGCGTCGAGCTTTGCGCCGGGGTGCGCCCAGCGCAAACGACGCGGGCCGCGACCTACTCGCCGCGGCTGAACACCGCGAGCGACTCGAAGTGGTGCGTGTGCGGGAAGATGTCGAACGCCCGCAGCTCGAGCAGGTCGTAGCCCGAGTCGAGCAGCGACTTCGTGTCGCGGGCGAGCGCGACCGGGTCGCAGGCGACGTACACGATGTTCGCCGGGGCGAGCTCGGCGAGCTGCGCGGTCACGTCGCCGCCCGCACCCGAGCGGGGCGGATCGAGCACGATCGTGCCGCGGCGCAGCCGGTCGCGAACCGGCGCAGCCGCGTCGAGTAGCTCGGCAAGGTACTTGTCGACGCGGGCGGTCAGGGCGCGGGCGCCGACGATCTCCGAGAGATTCTCGGCAGCGTTGTCGGTCGCGTCTGGGTCTGACTCGACGGAGGTGATCTTCAGCCCGGGGCCCGCGGCCTCGGCGACCGCGGCTGCGAGCAGCCCTGCGCCGCCGTAGAGGTCGAGGTTCGCCGCGGCGGGGTCGAACTGGCCTGCCTCGATGAGGTCGGAGATCGCGTCGTGCACCGCGCCAAACAGCATCGCGGGGGCCTCGCGGTGCACCTGCCAGAAGCCGCCCGCGCGCACGATGAAACCGCGGTCTTCGACGAGCTCGGCGACGAGATCTTTCTCGCCACGGCGCTCCTTCTGGCCGACCTCGGTGAAGAGCATGCGGGGGTCGTCGTTCGCCGGGTCGATGAGGTCGATCGTCTGCAGGCCGTTCATCGCCTCGGCGAGCGGGGCGATCTGGTTCACGCCCTCGGTGGCGAGCGGCAGTGATGAGACCGGAATGACGGTGCGGCTGCGGGCCGCGTAGGGCCCGACCGCGCCCGTCTCGGGGTCGACGTGCAGGCGCACGCGGGTGCGGTAACCCAGACCGTTCGCCTCGTCGTCGCCCTCGGCCGGCTCCACGAGCTCTGCGAGGGTTTCCGAGAAGTCTTCGCCCTCTTCGCCGGCGAGCTCGATGTCGCCGAAGCGGGCCATCGAATCGACGAGCACCTCGGCCTTGAGCACGCGCTGGCGGGCGAGATCGATGTGGCCGAACTCGGCGCCGCCGGCGCGCTCGGCGGGGTCGCGGTCGACCGAGGCCTCGGCCCAGACGTGCTCGCGGCGATCTTCCGACGCGTCGATGACGCGGGTGACCGCTGCGCGGGCGAACGACTTCTTCTTCTGGTCGGTGATGCGGGCGAGCACGCGCTCGCCCGGGATAGCGTCGGCGACGAACACCACGCGCCCATCGTGGCGGGCGACGCTCACGCCGCCGTGGGCCATACCGGTGATTTCGAGCTCGATCTCGGAGCCGATTTCGAGGGGCGTGCTTGCGCGCTGTTCAGACATGGGAACTATTCTCCCACGCGAACTCAATGCTGATGCCTGGGAACGAGAAAGGGGCTAGGTGGCGAACCACCTAGCCCCCGCTCAGCGTGAGAGTTAGCCCATCAGCGCCGATGCGTCTGCGAGCTCGTCGGCCGCCGGCGCCTCAACCTTCACGGGCTCGCCCCACTTGGAGTACTCAACCGTGCCTGTGCCAACGCCGCCGGCGTTCGGCATGACGATGCGGCGGGGTAGGTCGTCGGAGCCGATGAACATGTCGTAGACGATCGTCTCGCCGAGCGTGGAGACGAGCGTGTCGATGTCGACGCCCTCTTGGGTCTGTGCCTGTGCCTCGAACAGCTTGCGCGTATCGAGGGTGAGCGTGAGCTGCGTGGTCTTTACACCGTCGATCTCGGGGCCCTTGGGGTCGGCCACAAAATCGGTGAGGGCTGCGCTGAAGCCCCCGACCTGGGAGCCGGGGTTAACCTGGTCGATCATTGCGCTGATGTCGCCAGCGCCGCCTGGCATCGTCGACATGTCGAGGAACTTGTTTTGCGACAGCTCGCCCATGTTCATGAACATCTTGCCGTCGACGAGGCGAATGTCGCTCGTCATACCCGAAACATCCATGCTCATCTGCATCTGGATCTTCTTCGGATCCTTGTCCAGAACGATGTCGGCTTCGAGGGCGCCGTCGACGGAGTCGCCGAGCTGCATCGTCATGTGGGCCGAGCCGGCGTTAAGCTGGGCCTTCTCGATGCGCTCCGCGAAGTTCTCCTTCGTGAGCTCGCCGCCCTTGGCCGGCGCCTCCTGGGTGGTGGTCGTGCCGCCGTCGGCGGGAGCCGACGGCGAGCTGCACCCGGTGAGGGCGAGCCCGCCAGCGAGCAGAATCGAAGTGGTCAGTGTGGCCTTACGTGAAAGCTTCATGCAATAACGGTAACGCGAGCGAGCACCGCAGCGCGATTCTCGCGACAAAATTGTGGAGAGATTGCCTAGGCTTTTGCGTATGCAACTGATTCTCGCCTCGACATCGCCCGCCCGCCTCTCTGTGCTCAGGGGCGCCGGCATCGAGCCGGTGTGCTTCTCCCCCGAGGTCGATGAGGAGGCTGAGGTCGCCGCGCGCGAGGCCGCACTCGGGCGTGCGCTCACCGCCGCCGAGCTCACCGAATACCTCGGCAGGCTCAAGGCCGAAGACGTGGTGCGCCGCTACGCGAGCGAGATCGCGGAGCTGGGCGGCGGGCTCGTGCTCGGGGGCGACTCGATGTTTCTGCTCGACGGCGAGGTGCTCGGCAAGCCCCACGTGCCAGAGGTCGCCCTCGAACGCTCGAAGCAGCACCGCGGCAGAACCGGCGTGCTGCACTCGGGCCACTGGCTCGTCGACTGCACTCGCATGGTCGGGCCAGGTGAAGCCGACGAAGCCGCCGCGCCGCGCACCGCCGCGGGCCTCGGGCAGCCTGCACGCCCGGCTGCCGGGGCCGTTGACACGGCGACCGTCACGCTCGCCGCCGACGTCACCGACGCCGAACTCGCGGCCTACGTTGCCACGGGTGAGCCCCTGAAACTCGCCGGCGGGTTTGCGATCGACGGCCTCGCCGGTGCGTTCATCGAGCGCATAGAGGGAGCGCCGAGCTGCGTGATTGGGCTCTCCCTGCCCGCCCTCAGGCGGCTCGTGCGCGAGCTCGGCCACGACTACCCGGCGCTCTGGGCCGGCGGCTCGCCGGTGCTGCCCTAACCGGGCCGCCGCGCCGGGCCGGGCCGCCGCGCCGCCCGCCCCCGCCCCGGGCCCGCCACTGCGCCGCGCATATGACAGTTGTTGTCGCCTGGCGGCTCGGATGGCGACAACAACTGCCATATTGAGTGACGGTGAGGGCCGCGCCCGGCGGGCGGTGCGGGCCCGGCGGCCAGGGCGGCCGCGGGCCGCGGGCCGCTAGGCGAGGCCGCGGGCGAGGTCTGCGATGAGATCGTGTGGATGCTCGAGCCCAATCGACATGCGCACGATTCCCGCGTCTGGCTTCGCGTCTGCCGCGACCGGCCGGTGCGTGAGCGCCGAGGGGCTCTCGATGAGCGAGTCGACGCCGCCGAGGGAGACCGCGTGCGTGAACACCCGCACCGCCGAGGTGAGCCGCTCGGCGGCAGCAGCCCCGCCGTGCAGTCGCACCGCGATCATCGCGCCTGGCCCGGCCAACTGGGAACCCAGCACGCCGCTCGGGTCGCCGCCGAGGCCCGGGTAGTACACCTCGGCAACACCCGGTTGAGTGGCGAGCCACTCGGCGATGCGGCCCGCGGTCGCCTGCTGGGCGCGCACGCGTAGCGGCAGCGTCGCGAGCCCGCGATGCAGCAGATAGGCCGCGAGCGGGTGCAGCACCGCGCCGGTGATCGCGCGAATCGGCCTGAGCCGCGATGCGTGCTCCTCAGAGCAGGCGATGACGCCGCCGATCACGTCGCCGTGGCCGCCGAGATACTTCGTCGCGCTGTGCATGGACATTGCCGCCCCGTGGTCGAGCGGGTTTTGCAGCACCGGGGTCGCGAACGTGTTGTCGACGAGCACCGGCACAGCGCCCGCCTGCTCGACCACGGCCGCGATGCTCACGAGCTCGAGCGTCGGGTTGGCCGGCGTCTCGAGCAGCACGAGCCCCGTGTCGCCCCGGATCGCCCCGGAGACCTCGTCTGGCGAGCAGAAGGTCACTTCGGTGCCGAGCAGCCCGGTGGCGAGCAGGTGATCGGTGCCGCCGTACAGCGGCCGAACCGCCACGACGTGCCTCTTCCCGTCGGCGCCAGCGAAGGCGAGCAGCGCCGCAGACAGGGCCGCCATGCCGCTCGCAAACGCGACCGCCGCCTGAGCGTGCTCGAGTTGCGCGAGGCCCGACTCGAACCTGGCGACCGTCGGGTTCCAGAGCCGCGCGTAGACCGCGCTGCCGCCGGCCGGCACGGTGCCGCCGCTCGCGAGCGCCTCGTACGAATCTCCGCCGCTCAGCACATCGGCCAGCGGGTTCGTCGTTGACAGATCGATCGGTAGCGCGTGCACACCGAGCGCGTTGAGATCTTCCCTGCCCGCGTGCACCGCGAGCGTATCAAGCATCATTGCCGAATCTTCCATGCGCCCATTCTCCCGAGAAAGGGTGTGCGGGCTGTGAGGCCGCCGCAGTAGGGTGAGGGGTTCGGCGCGGTCGCAAGCAGCTCGCCGCGCGCGAGCAGCACGGCGGTTACATCACGCCGCGGGCGAGCAGCGCGACGGTGAGCGCAGCGACGGTTTCGCCATCCGTGAGATCCACCCCGGCGAGCTCCTCAATAAGCGCGAGCCGCTGGTAAAACACGGAGCGCGAGAGCCGCGCCCGCTGCGCGGCGAGCGAGCGGTTCGTTGGGTGCGCAAGGTAGGCCCCGAGCACCCGAACCAGGTCGCCTGTGTGCCCCGTGCCCGGTGCCCTGTCGTGGTCGAGCAGCGGGTCGAGCAGGGTCTCGGCGAACTCGTGCAGCTCGGGGATGCCGGCCAGGCCGCGCACGAGGTAGGCGAGCGGGCGCTCGGCGGCGAGCTGCACGGTCACCCACGAGTCGCCCTGTGAGCTGCGGCCTGCCGCGCCGCCCGCCGCCGCCCGCTCGAGCGAGGAGATCAGGGCGCGGGGCCGGGTCGCGGTCACGCCGATGCTCAGGTGGGCCCGCCACGAGCGAGGCGTCTGCTCCGGCAGCATCATGCCGAGCTCGTGCGCGAGCCGCGCGGCGAGGGGGTGCTGCTGGGCGGTGTGGCCGCGCCCGAGCCGCGGATCCGCCGCGGGGAACGACATCAGCGCGAGCAGCGTGCGCGGGCCAGCGAGCTCGCCATCCGCCGGCGCGAGCAGCACGCTCGCCTCGGGGGCGACGGCGCGGCGCAGCGCGGTCTGCAAGATAGCGGTCTCGAGCGATTCGTGCGCCCCGAAGTCTCCCGTGCCCGTGAGCGTCGCGCCGACGAGCACCCGCCCGGCAAGCGGGAGCCCCGCAGCGGCGAGCTGGCTGGCGAGCTCGCGCTCGCCGGTGTAGCGGCCAGAGAGCACCGCGTCGAACAGGCGCTTCGAGCCGAAGTCGAGCCAGGTGTCGCCCCCGGTGTCGGCGAGCCTCGCGAGCGCGAGCGCGAAGGCGCCGAGCTCGAGCACCGTTGCGCGCCCGGCTGCGTGCGGTGGGCCGGGGAGCGCGGTGAGCGAGCCCCACCGCGTGCCCTGCGCCTCGACGGGAACCCGCGTCGCGCCCTCGGGCAGCGGGGGCTCCGCACCCTGCTGACGCGGGTCTGGCGCGGCCCACCGCTCGAGCACCGTCGCGTCGCCGCCCGACCACGCGACGACGCGGTGGCCCGCGTCTTCGAGCACGACGGGGGCGCCGAGGGTCGCAGCGATGCGGTCGACAACGTAGTCGACGGGGCTGCGGTTCAGGCCGAGCTCGGTGAGCATCGCGTGCACTTCGGCCCGGGCTTCGAGCGCCTCGTTTTGTGCCGCGAGCACCCGCTGGTGCACGCGCTGGGTGATCTGCACGAACCGCACGACGCGGTGCAGCACGATGAGCGGTATGCCGCGCGCCACGCATGCCTCGCTGAGCTCTTCGGGAGCGGCCTCGAAATGGGTGCCGAGCTCAAACACGATGCCGGCCGGGTCGGCGTCGATGAGGGTTTCGACGAATGCGCCGAGCCCTGTCGCGCCGCCTCTCGCCGTCGGCCAGCCGGCCCCCGTGGTGAGCACGAGCTCGCCGCCGTCGAGCAGCGCGGGGGCCTCGCGCCCGGCAACCACGTGGGCCCAGCGTACGCGGCGTTCGAGGCCAGCCTCGCCGGTGACGAGCTCGGGCGCTCCAGCCTGCAGCTCGGCGATGCCGAGCACGTCGCCGATGCTCGGGTAGGGCTCGGTTGTCTCGCTCACATACAAAGTGTACGGAATATGGGGCAGATTGCGATACTTTGCCGGGTGCCGCGACCGAGTTCCGCTGAAATACTAGGCATCATGAGGGTCGTCTGGCCCGAACACATTGCGTGAACATGAACTGTTGAGAGGACAGCAACAATGGCACACATCCCCCACGTCATCGGCGGCGAAAAGGTCGAGGCAGCTGAGCGCACCCAGCCCATCTTCAACCCGGCGACCGGCGAGCAGCAGCACGAGCTCGGCATCGCCTCGGTCGAGACCGTCGAGCGCGCAGTCGCAGCAGCCCAGGCGGCGCTGCCGATGTGGCGCAAGACGAGCCTCACAAAGCGCGCCGATGTGTTCTTCAACCTGCGCCAGCTGCTCAAGCAGCGCACCCCCGAGCTCGCGGCAATCGTCACCAGCGAGCACGGCAAGGTGCTCTCCGACGCCGCAGGCGAGATCGCTCGCGGTCTCGAGAATGTCGAGTTCGCCTCCGGCCTCCTCCACCTGCTCAAGGGTGAGCGCGACGAGCAGGTCTCGACCGGTGTCGACGTGCACTCGGTGAAGCAGCCCGTCGGCGTCGTCGCGGCAATCACCCCGTTCAACTTCCCGGTTATGGTGCCGCTGTGGATGATCGCGTCGGCGATCGCCTGCGGCAACACCGTCGTGCTCAAGCCCTCCGAGCGCGACCCCTCCGCCTCGGTGTTCATCGCCGACCTGTTCCGCGAGGCTGGCCTGCCCGACGGCGTGCTCAACGTCGTGCACGGTGACAAGGTTGCCGTCGATACGCTGCTTGACAGCCGCGACGTGAAGGCCATCAGCTTCGTTGGCTCCACCCCGATCGCGAAGTACATCTACGAGCGCGCAGCTGCGAACGGCAAGCGCGTGCAGGCACTCGGCGGCGCGAAGAACCACATGCTCGTCATGCCAGACGCAGACCTCGACATGACCGCAGACGCGGCGGTCTCGGCAGCCTATGGCTCGGCCGGTGAGCGCTGCATGGCGGTCTCCGTTGTCGTCGCAGTTGGCGGCGTCGGCGACGAACTCGTCGCGAAGATCGCCGAGCGCATGGCCGAGCTGAAGATCGGTGACGGCACCGACCCCGCGTCAGAGATGGGCCCGCTCATCACGCAGGAGGCGAAGGAGCGCGTCGAGTCGTACGTCGCGGGAGCCGCGGCCGAGGGCGCGACCGTCGTCGTCGATGGGCGCGAGGCCGAGTTCGCGGGCGGTGGCTTCTTCACCGGCGTCTCGCTCATCGACCACGTGAAGACTGACTCGAAGGTCTACCGCGACGAGATCTTCGGGCCCGTGCTCGCGGTTGTGCGCGTCGACAGCTATGACGAGGGCCTCCAGCTCATCAACGACCACCAGTTCGGCAACGGCACCGCCATCTTCACCCGCGACGGCGGCGTCGCGCGCCAGTTCGAGTTCGAGGTCGAGGCCGGAATGGTCGGCATCAACGTGCCCATCCCGGTGCCCGTCGGTTCGTTCTCGTTCGGCGGCTGGAAAGACTCGCTGTTTGGCGATTCGCACATCTACGGCCCGGAGTCGATTCACTTCTACACCCGCTCGAAGGTCGTTACGACGCGCTGGCCGAACGCCGAGCCGTCGAAGGTCGACCTCGGCTTCCCGAGCAACAGCTAACATCACCCAGAGGAGCGAAGGAGCACACTATGGCTGACTACATTGACCTCAACGGCGCCGAGCAGCAGTTCGGCGACACCGACGCCCAGCGTGAGGTGCGCCAGAACGACCGCGACTACGTCTTCCACTCGTGGTCGGCGCAGGGCGCGATTAACCCGCTGCCCATCGCGAATGGCGAGGGCGCATCGTTCTGGGACTACGACGGCAACGAGTACCTCGACTTCTCGTCGCAGCTCGTGAACCTGAACCTCGGGCACCAGCACCCCGGCCTCGTCAAGGCGATCCAGGAGCAGGCGGGCCGTCTCGCGACGATCCAGCCCGCGATGGCAAACGACGTGCGCGGCGAGCTCGCCAAGCGCATTGTTGAGCACTCCTTCGAGGGCGCACGCTCGGTGTTCTTCACGAACGGCGGCGCCGAGGCAATCGAGTACGCTGTGCGCCTCGCGCGGCAGTCCAGCGGCAAGCGCAAGATTCTCTCGCGCTACCGCTCGTACCACGGCTCGACCGGCACCGCGATCACCATGACCGGTGAACCGCGCCGCTGGGCAAACGACGTCATCGACGGCGAAGTGGTGCACTTCTTCGGCCCCTACCTCTACCGTTCGGCCTTCTGGGCGACGACCCCCGAGGAAGAGTCGGAGCGTGCGCTTGCGCACCTCGAGCAGCAGATCCAGCTCGAGGGTGCGAGCACCATCGCGGCGATCGTGCTCGAGACCGTGACGGGCACCAACGGCGTGCTCGTGCCGCCGCCCGGCTACCTCCCCGGAGTGCGCGCGCTCTGCGACAAGTACGGCATTCTGCTCATCTGCGACGAGGTCATGGTCGGCTTCGGTCGCACCGGCGAGTGGTTCGCGTACCAGGGGTTTGACGTGAAGCCCGACCTCGTGACCTTCGCGAAGGGCGTGAACTCGGGCTACGTGCCGCTCGGCGGCGTCGTGATCTCGGAGGCCGTGCACAACGCGTTCGTCGACCGCGCCTTCCCCGGCGGGCTCACCTACTCGGGCCACCCGCTCGCGTGCGCCGCCGGCGTTGCCACCTTCGACATCTTCGAGGCCGAGGGCATCATCGAGCGCGTGCGCGACCTCGCGACGCGCGTCATCGAGCCGCGGCTCGCCGAGTTCGCGGCGAAGCACAGGTCGGTCGGCGAGTACCGCGGCAAGGGGCTCTTCTGGGCGCTCGAGCTCGTGGTGGATCGCGAAACGCACGAACCGCTCGTGCCGTTCAACGCCGCAGGAGAGGCCGCCGCCCCGTTCAATGCGGTCGTCGCAGCCTGCAAGCAGGCGGGCCTCTGGCCGTTTGCGGCGGGCAACCGCCTGCAGATCGCGCCGCCGCTCGTGATCAGCGAGGAAGACCTCGTGCGTGGCCTCGACATCATCGATGCAGCGCTCGATGTTGCCGATAGCTACTACACGGGTAAGTAATTCGAGCGCGCAGCGGGGCCTGGTTTGCACAAACCAGGCCCTGCTTGGCGTTACCCCTATATCTTTTTTCGACGCCGGGCCAGAATGGGACAGGAACCCCAAAGACGGGGGAAAGCTTTTCTAGGAAGGATCCGTTCATATGAGCGCTCTCGAAGACATTCAGAAGTACGCCCCGAACGCCAGCGCCGCGGTTGTTGCACAGATGGAACAGACCTATGCGCTCGCGCTCACGAACGCCGACGCGCGGCTCGTGTCGTACAGCGACCCCGCCGAGCTTGCTCGCGTGCGCGAAAGCTTTGTGAAAGAGAAGCTCGGGGTCACCGACTCTGACGCCGCGATCGATGAGGCGATCGCCGCCGTCGGTGACCAGGTGCCCGGCCACAAGCAGCGGCTCACCGTCTACTACCTGCTCGCGGCGCACTACGGCAAACTCGGCGTTTTCGGCGGCTGAGGGGCGCTCGCGCCGCGGTGACCCGAGCGGGCCGCGCGCGGTGCCACGAGGAGTGCGGGCGGCGGTGCAATGACGCACACGCCGCCCGCGCCCGTTCGGGCAGTCTGCGCGCCGGCCGCGCGCAGCAGCGCGCTCGGCGGGGCGAGGAGTAGGCTGGAGCCACGCTTCCGACCCTAGAGAGGCAATGTTGCTGAGTGCGCTGACGGGCTTCGTCGTGGTCGGGTTCGCCATTTTGGTCGGGTGGATCCTCGGCAAGACCGGCGTGCTCGACGCTTCGGCGCGCGGCGTGCTCGCGAAGCTCGTGTTCTGGGTGCTCTCGCCGGCCCTGCTCTTCGTAGTGCTCTCGCAGGCCCAGGTCGAGATGCTGTTCTCGTCGCTCCTGCCGGTGTCTGCGATCGCCGCGCTCGTGGTGATCGGCGGCTACGCGCTCGTGGCGAAGCTCGTGTGGCGGCGCTCGGCGGCCGAGACGCTCATCGGCGCCCTGTCTGCCGGGCAGGTGAATGCGAACAACATCGGCATTCCACTCTCGCTCTACATTCTCGGCAGCGCGGCATACCCGGCGCCCGTCGTGCTCTTTCAGTTGCTCGTGCTCACTCCCGTGTCGCTCTCGATTCTCGAGGCGTCGGTCGGCGGCAGGTTTCGGCTCAGCGTGATCTGGCGCGCCCTCGCGAACCCCATCATCATCGGCTCAGCGCTCGGCACCGTGGTCTCGGTCACCGGCGTCACCCTCCCCACAATTGTGTTCGCGCCGATCGAGTTGATTGCGAACGCGTGCGTGCCCGTGTTGCTCATCAGCTTCGGCATCTCGCTCAACGGGCAGCGGGTGCTCGGCGCCGGCGGTAACCGGCGCGAGGTCGTGTACGCGAGCGCGCTGAAGCTGGTTGGCATGCCCATCGTCGCCTGGCTGACGGCGACCTACGCGTTCGGGCTCGGCCCGGCCGAGGTGCTCATCGTCGTCGTGCTTGCCGCCCTGCCGACCGCGCAGAACGTGTTCAACTACTCGCAGCACTTCGGGGTCGGCGAGACCGTGGCCCGCGACACCGTGTTTATCACGACCGTCGGCTGCATCCCGGTGCTGTTTCTTGCCACCGTGCTGCTCGGCTAGCTCCGTGGCGGCGGGTTGACGCGCGAAAGTGGATCGCCGTAGGATTTGCCTAACGACCATTAGTTAGGCGGGGCAATGACGCGTGCGCGTATCCTCCAGGCGGCGCTCATGCGCTTCTCCGGCGGCGACTATTCCGAGACCTCGCTGAAAGACATTGCCGGCGACGTCGGCATCAAGGCGCCGTCGATCTACGCACACTTCGACAACAAGCAGCAGCTGTACATCGAGGTCTACGAGCGATCCATCGCGGAGCACCGCGAGTACTTTCGCGCGCTCATCGCCGAGACCGCAACCAGCGAGCCGCTCGAGCGCCTCAAGCGGCTCCTCCTTGGCGTGCCCGACTTTTACCGGGAGCGGCCGCAACTCTTCAAGCTTCACCTGCGCACAACCCTGAGCCACAACCTGGGCAGGGAGCGGGGCATCGCCGAGGCATTTCAGGTGTGGGACACCGAGCTCTCGGCAACCGTCAGCGAGGCATACCTCGCCGGCGTCTCTCGGGGGCAGCTCACCAGCATGCCAGCGGAGGCCTTCACGTCCCATTTCCTCGCCCTGATGGACGGCCTGTTCCTTCAGAAGGCCTACTACTCACCGGCCGTGTACGACGCGCACGTTGCCCAGACCTGGGGCGCGCTCGAGCGACTCATCGCTCCTGCGGCCCCCACGGAGACACCCTCATGACAGACAACCAGGCCGCCGCAGCGGCACCCGGGGAGGCGCCAGCGCGCCGCACCCGCTCCGACTACGAGCTCGGCACCGTGCCGCAGGGCGAGCGCAAGCATTGGCTCCCCATCGCGGGCATCTGGATAGCGGTCGGCATCGACCTCTCGGGCACCATCATGGGCGTGCAGCTCGGCAACGGCCTGCCGTTCGGCCAGGCGCTGACCGCGACGATTCTCGGCTCCGTGCTGCTCGGGCTGCTCGCGATGGCCTGTACCTACGTCGGCGCGGCGACCGGGCTGACGAGCGCGATGCTCTCGCGCGCCGTCTTCGGCCGCGTCGGCGGCCTCGTCATCGCGGTCGCGATGGCGATCTCCTCGCTCGGGTGGTTCGGCGTGCAGACAGGGTTCTTCGCAGACAACGCGCGCATCGCGGTGCACGAGCTCTTCGGCGCAGACGTCTCGGTGCACGTGTTCACCATCATTGGCGGCCTGCTCATGATGCTCACCGCGCTCTGGGGATACCGCTCGATTCAGCGGCTCAGCTCGTGGGCGGTACCGCTGCTCATCGGGCTGTTGCTGCTCGCCGTCGTGCTCGCGTTTGTGCAGTTCGGCACGGGGGACCTGCTCGCGGCCGTCGAGCCGCAGTTCAGCTTCGGTGGGGCGGTGTCGCTCGTCATGGGCATCTTCGTGTTCGGCGTGATTGTCTCGCCAGATATCGCGCGCTGGGCGCGCACGCCGAAGCAGGCGATGGCCGCCGGCTTCGTCGGATTCTTCATCGGCAACTCCCTCATCGTCATCGTCGCCCTCGTGCTCTCGCGCGTGATGGGCGTCGAAGACCTCATGCGCATGTTCTTCCTGCTCGGCCTCGGCGCGATCGCGCTCATCGTGCTCACGCTCGCGCAGTGGACGACGAACACGAACAACCTCTACTCGGCGGCGCTGAACCTCTCTGTCGTATTCCCGCGCGTGAGCCGCCGCACGCTCACGCTCGTTGGCGGCGTCGTCGCGATCGGCGCGGCGCTCGCCGGCATCTACGACGCCTTCATTCCGTTCATTTCGCTCATGGGCACGTTCATCGCGCCCTACGGTGGCGTCTACCTCGCCGAGTTCTTTACGCGCGCCCGCAGCAGGCTGCGCACTGGCGCTGACCTCGTGCCGGCCCTCGACGGCTGGGCGTTCGTCGCGTGGGGCGTTGGGTGCGCCGTCGGCATCTCGACGACGCAGCCGGGCGACGGGCTCGGGGTCGGGCTGTTCACGCTCACCACGATTCCGGCCGTCGACGCCATTCTTGCGGCCTTCGTCACCCACGCGCTCATCGGGCTCGTACGCCGCGGTGGCGACTCCGGTGCGGGCGGGGCTGACGCAGGCGCTGGTGGGGCCGCTCCCGCAGGCGGTGCGCCCGCCGTCACTGGAGAGGCCACCGCTCCGCGATCCGCCGCCACAGGCGACACCCCCGCGGCCGGCGTGCCGCTGAACACGGCGGGGTTCTACCGCCCAGCACCCGAGGCCCTCGGAGGAGCACGATGAAGACCGCAGCCCACGGATCCGCCCCCCTGCAGACAATCACCGAGGCCGACATTGACGACATCGCGATCGGCGCTGCCGTGCTCGGCACGGGCGGCGGCGGCGACCCGCACGTCGGCTCGCTGCACGCGAAGCGCGCGATTCGCCTGCACGGCGACGTGCCGGTGCTGCGCGTCGACGAGCTCGACCCCGAGGGCCTCGTCGTGCCGGTCGGCATGATCGGCGCGCCCTCCGTCTCGATCGAGCGCATCGCCGGCGCCGAGGAGCTCGGCCGCGCGCTCGACCTGCTCGAGCAGGGCACCGGCAAGCGCGTCGCCGCAATCATGCCGATCGAGATCGGCGGCGGCAACTCCCTCATTCCGATCGCGGCGGCGGCGGAGCGTGGCCTGCCAATCGTCGACGGCGACGCGATGGGTCGCGCGTTCCCCGAGGCTCAGATGGTCACCTTCCACCTCGCCGGCTACGGGCCGGGAGCGACCGTGCTCGTCGACGCGCAGGGCAACGCCGTGCTGTCATACCCCGTGAACGGCGCGTGGTCGGAGCGCCTCGCGCGCGTGCTCACGTTCGAGATGGGCGGATCCGCGACAATGATCGACTACGCCTACCCCGGCGCCGTCGCCCGCGAGTGCGCGATTCCCGGCACGCTCACGATGGCGCGCGAGATCGGCGGCATGCTCCGCAGCTCCGAGCTGCGCGACGACGAGCGCATCGGCGCGATGCTCGACAGGCTCGGCGGCTTTCGGTTGTTTGACGGCAAGGTCACCGAGATCGAGCGCGCCGTCGAGGGCGGGTTCACGCGCGGCAGGGCCGCGCTCGCAGGCACGGGGGCGGATCGCGCCTCGCAGTTCGAACTCTCGTTTCAAAACGAGATGCTGCTCGCCACCCGCGACGGCGAGGTCGCAGCGGTCACTCCCGACCTCATCGCGGTGCTCGACCAGGCCACGGGCCACCCCATCACCACCGAGACGCTGCGCTACGGCGCCCGCGTCACGGTCGTCGCGTTCCCGTGCCACCCGCAGTGGCGCTCCGAGCGCGGCATCGAGACCGCCGGCCCCGGCTACTTCGGCTACGACGTGCCGTTCACGCCGGTAGAGACACTCGCGGCCCGGGCGGCCGCGCTGGTCGCGCCGGCGGTGCCGGTCGTGCCGGCAGGATCGACAGTATCGGCCACGCTGGCCGCACGAACGGAGGCAGGCGCGTGAACTACCGCATCGGAATCGACGTCGGTGGCACGAACACCGACGCAATCGTGCTCGACTCAGACCGCAAGGTCGTGGCGTCGATCAAGACCCCGACGCAGTCGCACTCGGGCGACGGCGTCGCCGCAGCCATCGACGAGGTGCTCGCCGCGGCGGCGATCGCGCCCGGCGAGGTGCGCGCCGCGATGCTCGGAACCACGCACTGCACCAACGCGATCGTCGAGCGTCGCGGGCTCGGCCGCGTCGGCGTGCTCCGCCTCGGCGGGCCAGCGACGACCGCGGTGCCGCCGTTCGAGGGGTGGCCCGAAGATCTGCGGGCCGCGGTCGCCGGGCCGGCCTTCGTTATTGCCGGCGGCAACGAGTTCGACGGCCGCGAGATCAGCGCGCTCGATGAGGCGGGCGTGCGCGCAGCGGCCGAAGCCATGCGCGGCAAGGTCGATGCCGTTGCGGTCGTCGGCGTGTTCTCGCCCGTCGCCGATACCCACGAGCTGCGTGCGGCCGAGATCGCAGCAGAGGTGCTCGGCGTGCCAGTGTCGCGCTCCGTCGAGATCGGGTCGATCGGGCTGCTTGAGCGCGAGAACGCGACGATTCTCAACGCGGCGCTCATTCGCACCCTCGGCGACATGGCCGCCGGCTTCGAACGGGCGCTCGCGGCGCACGGCATCGACGCAGACATCTACTTCGGGCAGAACGACGGCACGCTCATGCGGCTAGAGTTCGCGCTGCGCTACCCGGTGTTTACGATCGGCTGTGGCCCCACGAACTCGATTCGTGGCGCCTCGCACCTCAGCGGCGTGAGCGACGCGCTCGTCGTCGATATCGGGGGCACCACGACCGATATCGGGGTGCTCGTCGGCGGCTTCCCGAGGCAGTCGTCGCGCGCGGCCGAGATCGGCGGTATTCGCACGAACTTCAGAATGCCAGACGTGCTCTCCGTTGGCCTCGGCGGCGGCACGATTGTGCGCGGGCACGGGCGTGGTGGCGTCGGCGCTGGCGACGCGCCCATCGTGCTCGGGCCAGACAGCGTGGGTTATCGCATCGCGACCGAGGCGCTTGCGTTCGGCGGCTCGACGCTCACGGCCACCGACATCGCGATGGCGGTCGGGCGGCTCGAGATCGCCGGGCGCGCGGCCCCAGCACTCGACCCCGAGCTCGTCGCGCAGGCCGACCAAGCCATTCGCGAGCTCGTCGAAGAGGCGATCGACCAGATGAAGCCGAGCGCGGCGCCCGTGCCAATCGTGCTTGTCGGCGGCGGGGCGCGCGTCTCGCCGGAGTCGCTCGCCGGGGTCTCTGAGGTGATTCGGCCGGAGCACGCCGGTGCCGCGAACGCCGTTGGCGCCGCCCTCGGCGATGTCGCCGGCCAGGCCGAGCAGGTATTCTCGCTGCGGGAGACCAGCCGCCAGCAGGCCGTCGAGCTCGTGCGGGGCGACGCGATCGCGCGCGCTGTGGAGGCGGGCGCAGACCCCGAGACCGTCGAGGTGCTCACGCTCGAGGAGCTGCCGGTCGCCTATATGGAAGACACGGTCATCGTGCGGGCGCGCGCCGCGGGCAGGCTCGGCTAGCGGCCCGCCCGGCGGCCCGCCCGCCCGTCCCGGCCCCGCCCGTCCCGGCCCCGCCCGTCCCGGCCCCGCCCTACATATGGCAGTTGTTGTCGCTTCCCACCGCGGGAGGCGACAACAACTGCCATATGCGTGAACGGCGGGGAGCTCCCCGTGCGGGCGGCGAGGGGAAGCCGGAGCCGGTGGCGAGCCGGGCAACCGGCTAGGGAGTGTGCCCGGTTTCGACGGGCAGCTCCGGGTGGTTCGACCACTGCGACCACGAGCCGGGGAACAGCGCGCCCTCGCCGCCAGCCAGAGCCAGGGCAAACAGGGCGTGGCTCGCGGTGATGCCCGAGCCGCAGTAGATGCCGACGCGGGGCGACGCGGCCGGCTCGCCATCGAGCGAGACGCCGACGCCAGCGAACCGGTCGCGTAGCTCGCGCGGGGAGAGGAAGCGCCCGTGCGCGTCGACATTGCCACTCGTTGGCAGGTTGCGTGCCCCGGGAATGTGGCCGGCGACGGGGTCAATGGGCTCTGACTCGCCGGCGAAGCGCTCGGGTGCTCGCGCGTCGAGCAGCGCGTGCTCCTGGGCGAACCGGCCAGCGGCCTCGAGCGAGAGGGTGGGGGAGTGGCCCGGGCGCAGCCGCACCGTGCCCGGGGTCGGCGCCGGCGCTGACTGCTCGAGCGGCAGGCCGGCCGCGATCCACCCGGCAAGGGCGCCGTCGAGCAGTGCGACGTTCGCGAACCCCGCGTCGCGCAGCACCCACCAGAGCCTGGCAGCTGCGAAGTTGCCGCCACCGTCGTAGGCGACGACCGTGTCGCCGGGGTTTAGCCCCCACCGCCGAGCGGAGTCCGTGAGCGCGGCGCCGCCGGGCAGTGGGTGCCGCCCTGCGGTCGCGGGGCCCACGTCAGAGAGCTCTGACTCGAGGTCGACGTAGACGGCGCCCGGAATGTGGCCAGCGAGGTAGTCGGCGTGACCCGCGGGGTTCGCGAGGCTCCAGCGCACGTCGAGTACGCGGGTGCGCGGCGCGGGGGCCCTGCGTGCCCCTTGCTCGCCACCGGCCAGGTCGTCTGCTGCCTCGGCCGCAGCTGCCTCAGTGGCTTCGCCTGCTTCCGCGGCGAGCCTGGCGCTGAGCGCCTCGGGGGTGATCAGCAGCTCGGCTCCGCTCGGGTAGCCGGGCTCGGGGGCGTCGTTGCGTTCGCTCATGCTGCGATGGTACGGGACGGTGCTTCGTGACGGCTCAGGATCCGCCTCGAAAATAAACATAGCACTACTATGTAATTAGGCGTATGCTGTTCGCGTGACCTCCCTTTCCCCCACCGCGCAGCCAGGCCCCGCCCACGCGGCGCTCGCGCTCGAACTCGTGCGCTCGTCGGCGCGACTCACCCGCTCGGCAAGCAAAATTCCCGGGGTGACCTACTCGTCGATCGCCTGGCGCGTGCTCGCCGACCTCGAGCGGCACGGCCCCGCGCGCATCACCGAACTCGCCGCCGCGCAACGCGTTGCGCAGCCCACGATGACCGCGCTCGTGCAGCGCCTCGAGGGCGAGGGGTGGGTGCAGCGCGAGCCAGACCCGGCAGACGGCCGGGCCACGCTTGCGACGGTGACGCCGGCCGGTCGGGCCGCGCTCGCAGGCTATCGCGCCGGCGCCGCCGCGCTCATCGCCCCGAAGCTTGTCGACCTTTCTGCGGCAGACCTTGCCGCGCTCGGCCGCGCGGCCGAACTCATGCACCAGATCGCCGACTCGACGTAATCGGGCGCGGCGCCCGGCCCAACCACCACACCACGGTCAGTACCCGCCACACTAGGCGCACCAGGCACACCACGGTCAGCACCCGAACGAAGGAACTCCCACGAACACCACGAAGCCCACGACCTCACTCCTCCGGCAGCCAACAGCCGTCTGGGCGATTGCCTTTGCCTGCGCGATCTCGTTCATGGGCATCGGCCTCGTCGACCCGATCTTGCCGCGCATCAGCGCAGACCTCGGCGCGACGCCGAGCGAAACCATGCTGCTGTTCACGAGCTACCTCTTCGTCACGGGCCTCGCGATGTTCTTCACGAGTTGGGTTGCTGGGAGGCTCGGGGTGAAATGGACCCTCATCGCAGGCCTCACCCTCATAGTGCTGTTTGCGGCCCTCTCTGGCCTTGCGGGCTCGGTCGACGCGATCATCGGGTTTCGCGCCGGGTGGGGTCTCGGCAACGCGCTGTTTCTGTCGACCGCGCTCGCCGCGATCGTGGGCGCCGCGTCTGGCGGGTCGCGGCAGGCCATCGTGCTCTACGAGGCAGCGCTTGGCATCGGCATGGCGGCGGGGCCCCTCGTCGGAGGCGCGCTCGGCGAGGTCTCGTGGCGCGGGCCGTTCTTCGGAACCGCGGTGCTCATGGGCATCGCCCTGATCGCAATCTTGGTGCTGCTGAGGTTTCCGAAGCCAAGCGCCGCCGAGGCGGCCGCCGCGCGCGCAGCAAGGCCGGGGGCGCTCGCGAGCTTTCGGGCACTGCGCAACCCCGCGTTGCTCGCGCTCTCGCTCGTCGCGGTTTGTTACAACTTTGGGTTCTTCACGCTGCTGGCCTATAGCCCCTACCCCATCGAGGGGGCTGCCCGTGTCGCCGGGCAGCAGTTCGGGGCGCACGAGCTCGGCCTGGTGTTCTTCGGGTGGGGCCTCGCGCTCGCGGTGACATCGGTCGTAGTCGCACCCGCTCTCACGCGAAGGCTTGGGCTGCGGCGGGTGCTGTTCGCCGCGCTCTCGCTATTCGCCGCCTGCCTGGTGCTGCTCGGCATCTTTGCTGAGGCGCTGCCCGCCCTCATTGCGCTCGTCATCGTGAGTGGGCTCCTGCTCGGCATCATGAACACGGCGCTCACCGAGGCCGTGATGGAGGCGACGGAGCTGCCGCGCAGCGTCGCCTCGTCGACCTATTCGGGCGTGCGGTTCGTTGGCGGTGCGATCGCGCCAGCCGTGGCAGGGCCGCTGGCCGCCGCGCTCGGGGTTGCGGCGCCGTACTGGCTCGGGGCCGCGGCGGTGCTTGCGGCGATAGTCGTACTCGCCCTCATGGGCAGGCACCTCGCCCACATCGGGGTCGAGGTCGGTGCTGCCCTTGGGGCTGGGGCTGGGGCTGGGGCTGGGGCTGGGGCTGGTGCTGGGGCTGGTGCCGGGGCTGGGGCTGGTGCCGGGGCTGGGGCTGGGGCGGAGCCCGAAACCGAGCGCGAGGCCGAGCGAGAGGCCGAGGCTGAGGCCCGAGCGATCGGCCTGGGAGACGCGAGCTAGCGCCCTGCCTGAGCGTGCGGCTGCTCGCCGGCCTGGGCTTCGACGCGGGCAGCGAGCTCGTAGACACGGTCATCGAGCTTCTCAATGCGTTGCTCGACCCGTGTCAGGCGGTCGTCGATGCTCGCGAGATGAGCGTTCGTGGTCTCAAACTGCCCGGCGAACTTGATGTCGAGTGCAGAAATCTGGCCGCTGAGTTTCGACTCCAGGGTGTCGCTCCGGTCATTGAGATGAGTGCCAACGGCGACGATCTGCCACGTGAGCCGGGAGTCGAGCTCGTCGATCTTGCCGCTGAGTGTAGCCTCGAGCTCTGCAATCTGCCCCGAGAGTTTGGCGTCGAGTGCGCCGATGTGGCCCGAGAGTTTGGTGTCGAGCGCGCCGATCTGGCCCGAGAGTTTTGTGTCGAGCGCGCCGATCTTGCCCGAGAGTTTGGTGTCGAGTGCGCCGATGTGGCCAGTGAGCTTGGTGTCGAGTGCGCCGATGTGGCCAGTGAGCTTGGTGTCGAACTTCACGTCGAGCGCACTCAGCGCCGCGGTGAACGCCGCGGTGAGTCGCTCTTCGGAGCGTCTGATCGCCCCTAGCGTGAACCGCCCGAGCGTGAGCGCGGCGATAGCGATACCGAGAAGGCTCGCGATGGTGTCGATATACGGTGACATGGCGCTCCTCTCGGTGTTGGGCAGGCGGCCAGTCGGTTGGCTATTACGCTACGCACGTTGCCAACGGGTTGCAATCACCGCACGCAAGATGTGGAAAACTCCCCATCGCGGCCCGAGTTGGCCGCGATGGGGAGAACGATTGGCCCGAGCGCCAGGCCCCGAGCGCCAGGCCAGCAGCCGACCCGAGCGCCCGCGGGCGGCGGTGCCGCCCTACTTCCCGCCGGCTGCGAGCCGCATCAGATCAGAGTCGAGGTTGATGCCGAGCTCGGTGCCGCCGGCGCTGCCGTAGGAGTGCTGGTAGCTGTCCCAGCCCTCGCCGCGCGCGTTCTCGCGGAACCCGCCAGCGACAAGCGCGATCAGCTCGGTCGCTGCGCGATCCACACGCCCGCCGAACTCGCCGCTGTTCCAGTCATCAGGGGAGCTCACGAGCGAGGTCGGCGCAGTCACGGTGCGCAGATAGGAGAAGAATCCGCGAAGCTGGTCGTCGACGACGAGCGAGTGCCGCGGGCTACCAGCGGTCGCAGCGAGCAGCACCGGGGTGCCAATGAGCAGGTCGTTGTCGAGCACCTGGAAGAACGAGGTGAAGAGACCGCTCGCCGCCGCCTTATAGACGGGGGTCGCCGCGATGATCGCGTCGGCGTCGCGGAGAATCTCGCTCGCGCGCTCGAGCTCCGCTGAGACGAGCTGAGTGGTGAGTGCCGCGACGATATCGCCCGCCAGCGGGCGCAGGTCGATGACGCGCGCCTGCATGTCGATGCCACGGCGCTCGGCTTCGGCGAGTGTCTTTGTGGTCGCGCGATCGGCGAGGAGTCTCGTGGTTGAGGGATCGCTGGTGCCCGCGTTGACGACGACGAGCTGCTTGGTGTCTGCCATGATCTGCTTTCTGAGTCTCTGGGTAAAGCTGTTGTACGGGATTATGCGGTGCGGGCGGCCACGAGCTTCTGCGTGAGCCGCTGCAGTTCGCGCAGCTCTTCTGGTGCAAGTGCGCGCATCGCCTGGCCGATGTCGCGGCCGTGGGCGCGCCCAACCTCGCGCTGCACGCGAATGCCTTCTGCGGTGATCTCGATGAGTACGGCTCGGCCGTCCTCGGGGTTCGGTTTCCTAATGACGAGGCCGCGCGAAACGAGGCGATCCACCATGCGCGAGAGGGCCGGCTGGCTGAGCAGGACGTCCTCCTGCAGGTCGCACAGCCGCATCGCATCGCCGCGCTTCACGAGCGTGTAGAGCACGTCGTACTCGCGCATGCTCGCCTCGCCCCAGATGGGCTTCGCGGCGAAGTCGCCCGACAGACGCGCGTGCGCGGTCATGAGAGACTCCCACGCCTCGTTGGCGAGCCGAATATCTGTTCTGTGTGTGCTCACGGTCGTGCTCCTCTGGGGTGGTGTGATGAGCTGCGGTGCGGTGCGGTGCGGTGCGGTGCGGTGCGGTGCGGTGCGGTGCGGTGCGGTGCGGTGATGCGGCGGTGCGGATCCCGGCCCGGCCAGCCGCGAAGGCTGACCGGGCCAAGGGCTGGCTACAGCCCGAACGCCGAACCGGCCTTCGCCTTGCTGTCCTGGTAGGGCGATCCGCCCGTGACGTTGTCGCCGCGGTTCGGGTTCGGGCGCGGCTGGCGGGGCGCCTCGTCACCGTACTTCGCCTTGATGAGATCGGCGTGTGAGGGGGCCTCGGGCACCTCGGGGTCGCGCAGCTTCGCGAGCTCTGCGCGCAGCACCGGCAGCACCTCGGAGCCCAGCAGGTCGAGCTGCTTGAGTACGGTGTCGGTGGGAAGCCCCGCGTGATCCACCAGGAACATCTGGCGCTGGTAGTCGCCGAACGTCTCGCGGAACGAGAGCGTCTTGTCGATGATCTCCTGCGGGCTGCCGACGCTCAGCGGCGTCTGGTGCATGAAGTCTTCGAGCGATGGGCCGTGACCGTAGACCGGGGCCTCGTTGAAGTACGGGCGGAACTCGCGGAGCGCGTCTTGCGAGTTCTTCGCGACGTACGCCTGGCCGCCAAGGCCGACGATCGCCTGCTTCGCCTTGCCGTGCCCGTAGTGCTCGTAGCGCTGGCGGTAGAAGTTCACGAGGCGCAGCGAGTGCGCCGACGGCGCGAAGATGTGGTTCGAGAAGAAGCCGTCGCCGTGGAACGCGGCCTGCTCGGCGATTTCGGGGGTGCGGATCGAGCCGTGCCACACGAACGGTGGCACATCGTCGAGCGGGCGCGGCGTCGAAGTGAAGCCCTGCAGCGGGGTACGGAAGTTGCCCTCGTGGTCGACGACGTCCTCGCGCCACAGTCGGTGGAGCAGGTTGTAGTTCTCGAGCGCGAGTGGCAGCGCTGAGCGAATGTCTTTGCCGAACCATGGGTAGACGGGGGCGGTGTTGCCGCGGCCGAGCATGAGGTCCATGCGGCCGCCCGCGAGGTGCTGCAGCATCGCGTACTCTTCGGCGATGCGCACGGGGTCGTTCGTCGTGATGAGCGTGGTGCTGGTCGACAGCTTCAGCGTCTTGGTCTGCGCCGCGAGGTAGGCGAGGAATGTCGTCGGGCTCGACGAGAAGAAGGGCGGATTGTGGTGCTCTCCGATCGCGAAGACGTCGAAGCCGACCTCCTCAGCGTGCGTGGCGATCTTGGCGAGGCCGGTGATGCGCTCGGCTTCGCTCGGGGTGTCGCCGCTGACGGGGTCGCGGGTGACGTCAGAGACGGAGAAGATCCCGAATTCCATGGTGTGCTCCTGGGTGTTGGTGCTGTGGTGCGGTGGTGTGCGCCGGCGCGAACCCTGGGCAGTGCCCCGATCCACACATTTACATGCGCTTGCATATAAATGTAACGGGAAAGGCTGAGAAGTATTCCCGTGCATCTAAATTGGTGCGCTGGGCTTTCTTTATGCGCTGGGCGTTGAAGCCGCCGGGCGCTAGAACACCATCGGGCGGTCGTAGTCGTCTTCGAAGGTGCCGCCCAGCAGGCTCGGATCGATGTCGGCGACGACGGGAACGTGGTCGCTCGGGGCGTCGCCGCGCCGCTCGTCGCGGTGAATGCTCGCGCCAGTCACCGTGTCGGCGAAGGCCTGCGAGCCCATGATGAAGTCGATGCGCATTCCCTCGTTCTTCGGGAAGCGGCCTGCCTTGTAGTCCCAGAAGGTGAAGCCCTCAGGCACGATCGGGCGCACGACGTCTTGCACGAGCGGTGCGAACGACTCGAACGCCGCGCGCTCGGCGGGCGAGACGTGGGTCGAGCGGCCGAGCACGAAGCTCGGGTCACCCATGTCGGCGTCGAACGGGGCGATGTTCCAATCGCCCATGAGCGCGAGCGGCAGGTCGGGATCCTCGTCGAGCCAGGCCTCCGTGTTCCGGCGAAGCGCGGCGAGCCACTCGAGCTTATACTCGAGGTGCGGGTCGTCGAGCGAGCGCCCGTTCGGCACGTACAGGCTCCAGAGGCGCAGGTCGCCGACGGTGACGCCGAGCGCGCGGGCCTCGAGCGGCAGGCCGTTCGGCCCGGTGCCCTGGTGCTCTTCCTGCCCCTTGATTGGCTTGCCGAACCCGGGCATGCCGTCGAAGCCGTGCGCGACGTCGGTCATCTCGTGGCGGCTCGCGAACGCGACGCCGTTCCACTGGTTCAGGCCGTTGATCTCGAGGTGGTAGCCAGCCTGTTCGAAGGCCTCGACGGGAAACTGGTCGGGGCGGCACTTGATCTCCTGCATGGCGAGCACGTCGATATCCTCGCGCTGCAGCCAGTCGACGACGCGACCGAATCGAGTGCGGATCGAGTTGACGTTCCAGGTGGCGATGCGCATGCGTCAAGCCTAGCCGGGTTGCTCGTGGTGGGCGGATCCGCGAATGAGTCCTGTATAGAATTTTTGTCTAACTTCTGTTCTTTATGTCCATTTAGGGTGAAAAATGACTAGAGTGAAGTCATGGCAATGACGTACGATCTCGCTATTACCGGGGGCAAGCTGGTGTGTGGTTCCGCCGTGAAGCTAGGCGATATTGGTATTCGTGGCGGTGAGATCGTTGATATCTCTGACCCAGGAGAGCTCCCAGGCGGCGCGATACGAACGATTGATGCCGAAGATAACTTGGTGATGCCGGGTCTCGTTGACCTACACGTGCACCTAGCGGAAGAAGACTCCGGGGAGCAGGGCCATGGCATGCTGGCCAGGGCCGGGGTGACAACGGCGCTAGACCTGACCGGGCCAACAGAAGAAACGGTTCGCCTTGCAGCAACACACGGGGCGGGGCTCAACATCGCCGTCGTCGAAGCCATTCGACCTGAGAAGCACCTGCCGCTGCGGCCCACCCCCGGCCAAATTCGCGATGCGCTCTCTCGCATTCTCGCGGCTGGCGCGATCGGCGTGAAGCTGCACATCGACGCTGGTTGGGGCCCAGACGAGACCGCCGCGATTATTGCCGAGGCTGCAAAACAGCAATTGTGGATCGCGTTGCACTGCGGAACGACGGCCTCGGCAAGCGACCTCACAGGCCTCGAAGAGGGGCTACGGCTCGCCGATGGCGCGCGAGTGCAGATCGCGCACGTCAACAGCTACTGTCGCGGAGATATTGCTGACCCTGTGCGTGAAGCAGAGCGGGCCATTGAGTTACTGCGTGCCGCGCCCAATGCGGTGGGCGAGTCATACCTCGACCGCTTCAATGCGACCTCGGGTCACTGTATCGACGGGGAGCCGGTGAACCGACGTCTCCGCGGGTGGCTGGAGCGCGCCGGGTTCGAGCCAACTGAGCGAGGAGTCGTGCGGGCGATTCGAGCTGATTGGGCGGGGGTGGTGGTGCAGGGCGACGAGGTGACAGGCCTCGTCTCTGGTGAGGCCGGCGTCGCCCACTATCGGGCAGCGGGCACGCAGACGCTACTGTGCCTTCCCGTGAACCCAGCGGCCTCGAGAGTGCTCCTCGCGGCATCGAAATCGGCGACCGGGGCGTTTGATGTGCCTGCGCTCGCGACCGATGGCGGCGGAATTCCGAGGAACACGACGCTGTCAGCCGGGCTTGCGCTTGTCGAGCTGGGGTTTCTTACCCTGCCCGAGCTTGTACAGAAGGCCTCGACGACCCCGGCAGGCCTCCTCGGGCTGCAAAACAAGGGGACGCTCAGCGATGGAGCCGATGCCGATGTCACGATCGTGGACGCGCGCACGAGAGCGGTCTCCGCGACAATCGCCGGTGGGCGGATCGTGTACTCGGCCGGACAGACCCTGCGTGAGACATCGCGCCTACTCACAACGAGAGCAGAAGCTTGCGGGTGGGCAGGGCCGAAGACAGCATTGGAACTCGCAAGTTCAGGGCTTATCTCGGGGCAGTGGTAGCGGGGATGACAGCGGAGTTCTTTGCGCAGTTGTGCGAGGTCGGTGAGCGAGCAAGAATCGCCACCGACACTCCGGGGCTGGCGCTCGCCTATGCGAGCGGCTCGGGGCAGACGTGGTTCGCGGGCCTCGGTGTCGCCGACGTCGCAACAGGCACACCCATCGACGCAGGCACGGTATTCCGCTGGTGTTCGCTCACCAAACTGCTTGTCGCCGAGACTGTGATCGGGCTTGCCGCAGGCGACTCGAGTCTTCTCGATACGCCGGTCACCCGCATTCTCACGGGGCTCAGGGAGCCGTTCACCGGGGTCACTGTGCAGATGCTGCTCGACCACACGAGCGGGATAGAAGGGGAGTGGCCGGTGTCGCTTGCCGAGTTTGGAAACGGTCGTGACGCGCTCGAAAGGTTCGTTCGGGCCGCGGGCGAGTTGCGCGCGTTCGCGCCTCCTGGGGAGCTCTTTGGCTACTGCAACCCTGGCTACTGGCTATTGGGGGCCGTCATCGAGAAGTTGACGGGCACGGACGTGGAAGACGCGCTGCGTGCGAGCATCGTGCAACCCACGTCTCTCGCGACCCTCTTTACGGAGGGGCAGCGCAGGGAGCGCGAAGGCGAGCCAGCCCAGTTCTGGGCGGGGGGCAAACCCGCGAACGTCGCCACTCCGTACATATGCGCAGCGGCAGGGCCCCACCCGAACGGCTGGGACAGGATGCCGCGCGCAAGGGTCGCGAGCGGTGGCGCCTGGGGGAGTGTTGGTGACGCCATCCGGTTTGGCCTCGCCATGGTGGAGCGCCCGGAGAGCGCGTGGCACCTTCGCGCCGGTCGCGCCGTTCAGACGGGCGAGCCGGGAGGGTATCAAGGGCTTGGGTGGAGAATGCAGCGTAGGGTGCGGGGCACGTCGTTTGGCCACAGCGGCTCCTACGACGGCTATGTGACGCAGCTGCAAATCTTTCCTCGGTCTGAAACGCATGGAGAAGGTGGTGTGCTCGCCATCTTCGCTAACAGTGATTCCGGTGCCGGTGTGCGCTCGGCGGTACTGAACTTCGCGCTTGAGCGCCTCCACGGTGAGGTTGTGCACCCGCAGGTTCAGCCTGCGCCTGCGCCGTCAGACTTCGCCGGCAGCTATGGTTTCCCGGAAATCGGGAGCATCGAGCTCGAGTTCAGTTCTGGAGTCGCGGCCGGCGGTGAACTGACAGTTCGCGCATCGGGCGAACCGGGTCGAGGCTTTCGGGTCGCTGCTGCCGAGGGTCACGGCCGTCTGTACCGAGTCGCCGAAGGGCCATTTGCTGGCCAGGCGCTCGAGTTGCTCCCGCTCGGTGATGGGCCTGGGCGGGCGATCCGACTTGGTGGGAGGCTCGGTGGTCGACTTGAAGCCCGAGCTGGTGGCCACGCGGAGGCGGGCCTCGCTGCGCAGCTGGGGGAAGATCATGGATGAGTCAGGGTGGATCGGGGCAGCTGAGCGTTGGCGGGCGACCTGCCGCGTGACGCCCGCGGTCGCGGTCGACGTTGCCGCGGCGAATGCGAATGTCGGTGAGGTCGCTCGCTACATTGCGATGTGCGGTGGCGAGTGGCGTGCTCACGTGAAAACGGTGCGCACCGCCTGGGGTGTGCGTATGCTCCTTTCGCACGGCGTGCGGGCAGTCAAAGCGTCGACGATAGGCGAGGCCTACGCCGCAGCCAGCGCTGGTTGTTCGGATGTGCTGTTGGCGTACCCAGCGCTTGAGCCCAAGCTCGCCGCGCTCGGCAGGCTCGCGGAGCGGTTCCCTGCCGTGCGCTTTAGCGCGCTCATCGACACGCACGAAGCGATCTCTGCCTGGCCCGCCACGAGCGGCGTTGCCGCGATGATCGATCTTGACACTGGTATGCGTCGCACCGGTATTGAGGTGGCCGACACCGGCGCGGTTATCGACCTCGCCCGAGGGCTCGCCGAGAGCGGGGTCGAGCTCGCCGGGCTGCACAGCTATGACGGGCACCTCGCGGCGGTGCCGGTTGGTCAGCGCCTCGCTGAGGTGAGAGCTGCCACGCATCTGGTCAATCAGTGCGCCACGGCTCTTACCGACGCTGGTGCCCGGGTGCCTGAAATCGTGGCAGGGGCGACGCACACGCTCGAGGAGCATCTCGCCGTACTGGGAGAGCCAGGGGAAGACGGGGCGAGCGAGGCGCGCAGAACATTCGGGCCAGGAACGCTCGCGCTACTCGACGGCCGAAGCCGACAGCGGCTGTCTGATGACGGGAGCGTGCTCAAGGTTGTGCCAGCAGCGATGGTGTTCGCACGGGTCGTGAGCCGCAACGGCTCGCGCGTGACCCTCGACGCCGGAGCAACCGCGATCCAGGCTGATGCGGGCAAGCCCCACGCGCGCGTGCTCGGGGCCAGTGCTGCCGCGACTGTGCGGGGCCTGAGCCAGGAGCATCTCGTCATAGAAGAGCCCTCGGTGGCGTGGCGCGTGGGCGATGTCGTCCCCGTGCTGCCCTGGCACATAGACACCGCTCTGAGCCAGTTCCGCGAGATCGTGCTCCTCGGCGACGGCGAGGTGGGGCTGAGCGAACCCGTAGTTGGGCGTCACTGAGTCGCTGGGTCGCTGAGCCACCGAGCCACCAAGCCACCGAGTCGCTGCGGAGCGGCAGAGCCTATTTTTCGCCGTCTTCGTTTCTGATTCGTACGAGGTAGTTGTAGACGGTGGCTCGCGAGAGCCCGAGGCGTTCCGCGATCACTGGTACGGAACGCTTGAGCTGAATCACCCCTGACTGCTCGAGCAGGCGGAACACCTCGGTGCGCTCGGCCGTCGTCAGCCGTGTGAGTGGATGGCCGAGTACGGCCTCTGCTTCGGCGAGCGCGGAATCGATGACTGCGTCGGGGTCGGGGCTAAACGTGGTTTGGGGCGCTTCGCGTTCGTCGCTGACGCCGGTGAGCTGGTCGATGAGGCGCCCAACGTTGCGTAGCTCGGTGATATCGATGTTCATGCAGAGCGCGCCGATGACATTGCCGGCCGAGGTGCGGAGCAGGAGCGTTGACGACTTGAGCACTCGGCCGTCGGGGAGCCGTGTGATGTAGTTGAGGTCGTTTTCGGCTGCGTCGCCCTGTCTCAGCATGTTCAAGCCGATCAAGCTCATCGGTGAGCCGGTTTCTCTGCCGGTGATGCTGCCCGCGACCGCGACGACCGAGTGGTCTTTGTTGCGGTAGTCATGCAGTACGACCTCGCAGTGGTCGCCGATGGTCTTTTGAATCCCGTCGATGATCAACGCGTACGAATTGAGGATGCCTTCGACCTCGGGCGAGTTCTCGACGTTCGGGATAGGAGCCATGCTCGGAATTGTAGTGAGTGTGCTCAATTCGTGCTCGCTTGGCCTCCGTCGGTGAGCAGAACCGCCTCGACTTCGACCGGTGAGTTCATGGGCAGCCTCGGGACGCCGACGGCTGATCTCGAGTGCTCGCCAGCGGTGCCGAGTACTTCGACGAAGGCCCGTGAAGCCCCGTCGGCAACGAGATGGTGAGAGAAGAAATCGTCTGCCGTTGACACGAACGCGGTCATCTTCACGATTGCCTTGACGCGGTCGAGGCTTCCCAGCGCCTCTGCGGCGTGAGCAAGAACGTTCAGTGCGCAGATTCTTGCGGCCTGCTGGCCCTGCTCCAGCGTGAGATCTGACCCGACCCTGCCGCGAAGCGGAAACTCTCCGTTCGAGAAGGCAACCTGGCCTGAAATGTACAGGCGGTCACCCTCGAAGCGGTAGGGCAGGTAATTTGCGAATGGTGGTACCGCCTCGCCTGTCGTTTGGTGATGTGCGGTGGTGTTGTTCTCGGGCATGACTCTCCTTCGTCGTGTGATCAGCCTATGGGTTCTTAGAATTTCTATCAAGACTCTTGACAATCTATCTATTTAACCAGCATTGTTGCATTGTTGCACTGCTCAGGGCACCTATTTCCAGGGCCCCGCTGAAAGGGAATACCGTGAATCAACGAAGAACTCTGGTAGCCATGGCGCTATTTGCCTCCGCCACAATCGCGCTCTCCTCGTGCGCATCAACCGCAGCGCCGCAGGCGGAGACGCCAGCACTGACCGCGTCGACGAATGACATCAATCCGACCGATCGGGGCGATCTCGAAGACGGGGGCGTGCTGCAGTGGGCATTGAGCGCGTCGGTGACAAACTTCAACTACTACAACCTCAACGGCGCGCAGGTTGACACGTTCAACATCATGGGGGCTCTGCTTCCGCGGCCCTTCCACTACAGCCCAGCCGGCGAACCGACCGTCAACGAAGACTTCTACAGCTCCATCGAAGTCCTTTCGCAAGACCCGCTGACCGTTGCGTACGAGATTCAACCCGACGCGGTGTGGTCAGACGGCAGCGCGATCGGAGCCGCAGATTTCGCGGGAATGTGGCGAGCGAACAGCGGCAACGATGAGCGGTTCGAGGGTTGGGGCACGACAGGCTACGACCGAATTTCAGACGTGACCGAGGGCGAAACCCCACAGCAAGTGGTTGTCACGTTTGGTACCTACTTTGCAGACTGGCAGAGCCTGTTCGACCCGCTCATTCCGGCTTCGCTCACCGCGACGCCCGAGGCGTTCAACACGTCGTGGGCGCAGGCTCCCCTCGTGACAGCCGGCCCATTTGTGTGGGGTGGTGAGGATAAGTCTGCGAAGACTTATTCGCTTAAGCGAAACCCTGATTGGTGGGGTGAGCCAGCCGTGCTCGATGAGATCCTTTTCCGGGTGTATGGCGACCCGTCGGCCTTCGTAGGGTCTTTCAAGACGGGGCAACTCGACTTCTGGGAAGCAGACGAGGTCGAGCAGTACCAGGCGGCGAAGGAGCTCGGCGACGCGTCCGTGCGGTCAGCGGGATCCCCGGTCTTTCGCATGTTCACCTTCAACAAGGCAGACGAGGTTCTCAGCGATCAACGGGTGCGGCAGGCAATTATTCTCGGAACTGATCGGGTGCGTATGGCCGGCCTGCTCGCGGGCAAGATCGGCGGAGAAGCCCGTGCGCTCCAAAACCACATCTTTATGCCGAACCAGATGGGCTACGCAGAGAACTGCGGAGAGCTGTGTGAATACGACCCAGAGGCGGCGAAGGCGTTGCTGGAGGAAGCGGGTTGGTCGCTCGGCGGCGACGGATACTTCGAGAAGGATGGGAAGCCGCTCGACATCTCGATGGTGGTGCAGTCGGGGCGAGCGAACTCGGCGCACGAGGCTCAAATTGCGCAGAGCTCGCTGAAAGAGGCCGGAATCAAGCTTACGATCCGCACGGTTCCCGTCGACGACTTCTTTAGTAAGTACGTGACCGTTGGTAACTTCCAGCTTGCCACCTGGACGTGGAATGGGGTTGTGACGCCGGTTGCGAAATCGCTGTCAATGTACACGCTCGACCCGAACAATATCCAACGCAACTACGGCGCTGGTGGCACGACCGAAATCAACGACCTCCTCCAGCAGGCTGTACAGTCGCACACGCTTGAAGAGAAGTACGACACCGCAAACCTCGCAGACGAAAAGATCTGGGAAGACGCGGCGTGGCTGCCGCTCTATCAGGTGCCGCAGAACACCGCGGCACGAGCGAACGTGGCCAACCTTGGCTCCCAGGGCTTCGCTGACATTCGGTTCCAAGAGATCGGGTTCGCAAAACAATGAGTGGTTTGTACCCGCCGGTTAGTGCGGGGCTGCGCAGGCGTGACACGGGGCGGTCATGCTGACCTTCATGCTGCGCCGACTCGGCGCAAAACTCGCCCTCGTGTTCGTGGCCACCAGCCTCACGTACCTGCTCGCGTCGATCACGTTGAACCCGGCGCAGGTGTATCTGAACCAATCGCAGCAGCTCTCCGAGAGTGCCATCCGGTCGAATCTGAACACCTATAACGTGAACCCCGAGACGCCGCTGTTTGAGCGCTACTGGACATGGCTCTCCGGCGTGGCACACGGCAACCTTGGGCTCATCTATCAAACACAGACCCCGATCTCTGAGGAGCTCCTGCGGCGCATGGGCGTGAGCTTTCGACTGTTGGTGGTCGGAACGGTGTTGGCGGTTGTGCTCGGCGTGCTTGTCGGCGTGATCGGCGCTATCCGACAGTACAAGGTCGACGACTACGTCTCGACGATCGTTGCCTTTGTTCTGCTGTCTACGCCAGTGTTTTTGCTCGCGAACGCATTGAAGTACGGCGGTGACATCGCAAACGTCGGGTTCGGCCAGGTGCTGTTCTATTCTGACGGCGAGTACCACACTGGGCCAAGCGCCGGGCTCCTCGAGCGTGCCCAGCACCTTGCGCTTCCGACACTGGCGATCATCCTGGGGCCAGCTGGAATCGCGTACTTTAGCCGGTATCAGCGCAGCGCCATGCTTGACGTTCTCGGGAGCGACTTTCTGCAAACGGCTCGTGCGAAAGGGCTGACCAAGTGGCGGGCCTTCTTCACTCACGGCCTGAGAGTCGCCCTGATCCCGATGGCGACGTTCTTCGCCTTTACGTTCGGGCTACTGCTTGTCGGAGCTTCGTTTACCGAGCGAATATTCAACTGGAACGGCATGGGGCAGTGGGCGATCGACGCGATCAATAACAGCGACGTGAACGCGATCGCTGCAATCGCCGGCGTCGTCGCGCTGCTGGTTATGTTCTCCAGTTTCCTGGCCGACGTGCTGCACGCAGCGCTTGATCCGCGCGTTCGCGCAGCAGGGAAGGTCGCCGTATGAGCAAAGAGCGAGTCACCCCGGTTCGGGCTACGTCGCGGGCACAGCTTGTGATGCGAAGGTTCAGGAGGCACCCGCTCGCACTCATCGGGGGAGTCATTCTCACGTTCCTCATCCTGATGGCATACGTGCTGCCCTTCTTCCTGCCCTACCGGCCGGAAGATCTTGATCCCGACTATGCGCAGAGTCTGGTCGGCCCCAACCCGTTGCACTGGTTTGGAACAGACCAAATCGGCCATGACCTGTTGGCGCAGAGCTTGAGCGGGCTGCAGAAATCACTGCTGATCGGATTTGTCGCCGCTCTCGTGAGTACCGGAATCGCGGCAACGGTTGGTTCGATCGCTGGCTATTTCGGCGGTTGGAGCGACCGTGCGATCACAGTGGTGATCGAGGTGCTGCTCGTTCTGCCCTCCTTCCTCATTGTTGCCATCATCAGCCCGGCAATCCAGGGAACAAGTTTTGTGCTCCTCGCACTCGTCATCGCCGCGTTCAACTGGATGCTCACGGCTCGCGTGGTTCGAAGCCTCGCACTGTCGCTGCGTGATCGTGAGTATGTCGAGGCTGCCCGATACATGGGCGTGAAACCGTTCACGATCATTCGAACGCACCTGCTGCCAAACATGGCGAGCCTGCTCATCGTCGACGCGACGCTCAACGTCTCTGGCGCGATTCTTGCTGAAACAGGGCTATCGTATTTCGGCTTTGGCATTCAACCGCCCGATGTCTCGCTCGGCACTCTCATTGCGGTCGGAACCTCGGGTCCGAGCCTCACGTCTTCACCGTGGCTGTGGGCTTTTCCGGGCGTCATGCTCGTGCTTACTGTGCTCAGCGTCAACTTCATTGGCGACGCCATGCGCGACGCGATCGACGCAAATTCTTCGAAGGGAGCTCGCCGATGAACGCGCCAGCACCTCTGCTGCGGGTGACTGACCTGCACGTGACGCTGCCGAGCGAGGCCGGTCTCGTTCGGGCCGTGACAGACGTCAACTTCAGTCTCGAGTCTGGTCGCGTGCTCGGGGTCGTCGGTGAGTCGGGCTCCGGCAAGTCGATGACCTCGAAAGCGATCCTGGGGCTGCTCCCAGAGTCTGCAACGGCAACCGGATCCATCGCCTTCCGAGGGAGGGAGTTGCTCGGGCTGGGCGATCGTGAAATGTCGCGCCTGCGCGGAAACGAGCTCGCCCTCGTGCCGCAAGACCCCCTGTCGTCGCTCACCCCTGTCTTTACGATTGGTCAGCAACTCGTTGAGGCGATGCGAATCCATCAGCGTGTGACCAAAGCTGCCGCTCGCGCTCGCGCAATCGAGCTCCTCGACCTCGTCGGCATCTCGGCGCCCCACCGGGCGATCGACGCGTTCCCGCACGAGTTTTCTGGGGGAATGCGACAGCGCGTGTTGATTGCGATGGCTGTCGCGAACGATCCCGCGATTATCTTTGCTGATGAGCCAACGACCGCGCTCGATGTAACCGTTCAGGCACAGGTGCTTGACGTGTTCCGGGCAGCACTCGAAGCGACGAACGCAGCGATGGTGATTGTGACCCATGACCTCGGCGTTGTCGCAGGAATCGCAGATGATGTGTTGGTGATGCGCGCTGGAGACGTGGTCGAGTCAGGCGGCGTAGATCGGGTGTTTGCGCAGCCGCAAGACCGGTACACCGCTGACCTGATTGCTGCTGTACCGCGGATTGACGGGCCACTCGCCGAAGCCCCCCAGCGCGAGCAAGAAACGGTGCTGCTTGCTGAGGGGCTGCATCGTCACTACCGACCACGGCAGCGCATGGCGTTGCCCTGGCGAAGGCAGCATGGCGAGCCCGTACGGGCAGTCGACGGCATCGACCTCGTCATATCTCGGGGCGAAACCTATGCGCTCGTTGGAGAGTCCGGTTCTGGGAAGACCTCGACGATCAGAGAGATCATGAACCTCGCGGCCCCGACGCACGGGCGGCTCGAACTGTTTGGTCGCGACGTGTCGACGCTCACTGCGGAGGAGCGCCAGCGGCTTCGCGCGCGGGTGCAGGTCGTGTTCCAAGACCCGCACGCGTCACTCGACCCGCGGCTCCCCGTAGCGGATCTGCTCGCTGAGCCGCTCCAGGCCGCAGGCTGGGGCAAAGCCCAGCGAGACGCGCGGGTCAGCGAGCTCCTCACGCTCGTTGGGCTGTCACCTGAGCTGCACCTCGAGCGGTTCTCGTCAGAGTTTTCGGGCGGGCAGCGACAGCGCATCGCGATTGCCCGCGCGCTCGCGCTCGAGCCCGAGTTGATCGTGCTCGACGAGCCTGTTTCAGCCCTGGATGTCACCGTGCAGGCTGGGATCCTTGAGTTACTCGGCGAGCTGCAGCGGCGACTGGGTCTCTCGTACCTGCTGGTGTCACACGACCTTGCCGTTGTTCGGCAAGTCTCTCACCGGGTTGGGGTGATGTACCTTGGGCGGATCGTCGAGCAGGGAACTGCAGCGGATGTGCTTGACAAGCCCACCCACCCGTATAGTGCTGCATTGCTCTCGGCAGTGCCGATACCAGATCCAATCGTGGAACGAACTCGAGAGCGAATCGTGCTCAGGGGTGATTTGCCGACGGCCACAGACATCCCCTCCGGTTGCAGATTCCGGTCCCGGTGCCAGGTGTTCACGCTGCTTGATGAGGCTGGTCGACAGCGCTGCGAGACGCAGGATCCGGGGCCCGCTCGGGCAGATGCGGGGCACGCCGTCGCGTGCCACTTCCCTGAGGGTGTTCATGGCGGGTAGCCGGTAGTTTCAGGGCCAAGACGCTTGGTGTGCAACTCTCCGACGGGAGAAGATAGCGGCGCGGGCCGCCTTTGCGCGCTGGAGGAAGCCTCGCCAGACGAGGTCGTGGATGTCTCGTGAGCGCTTCGCCTGTGTGAGCGCGCTAGCTGCGCGCCGTCGCGAGCGCCTCTGCGTCGGCGCGCAGCGCTGCGCGCCGCGCCGCGGGGGTGGTGTCGACAGTGAGAATCGTGTCGGCTACTCGCGAGAGTGTCCACCAGCCAACGACGAGGGTGACCACGGAGAGCAATAGCTGTTCGGCCGCATCTTGGGTGACGCCGGGAAGGGCGACGGTGAGGCCTGCCGCGAGGTTCGCGCAGCTGAGCGAGCGGCAATCGACTGCGACTGGCTCGGTGAGTTCGAGGCTCTCCCAGGCGAGCAGTCTGGCGAGCCCGGGTTGCGACTGGAGCCTGTCGAACAGGGCGAGCGCGTAGGTGCCGACCGCGGCGGCGCCTACGCCCTCGATGGGCAGGTCTTCGAGCAGGTTTGCGAGCTGGTCGTCGAGCACGGCCGTGAAGAAGCCGCTTTTCGAGCCGAAGTACGAGTACACCCGCTCCTTGTTCACGCCAGACTCCCGCCCGACCGCGTCCATTGTGGTGCCCGCGAAGCCGTGGCGAGCGAACAGCACTGCCCCCGCGTCGAGGAGCTGCCGCTGTGTCTGTTCGGTATCCCAGGCCATGGAAGCATCGTAACTCAATTCCAAACGATCGTTTGCGTTTCGGGGGCAGCTCACCATACACTCATTTCCAAACGATCATTTGGAGAATTTATGAGCCCGATCCCGCGCCCCATTCACGCCCGAGTCGACGAGGCGATCGCCGCATGAGGGCCCTCGTGCTCGGTGGCACCGGTGCCGTAGGCAACGCGACCGTGGCGGCGTTGCGGGCGCGTGGGCACGACGCGCTCCGGGGGAGCCGTCGCCCGCCCGCAGGCGCGGAGCACATGCAACTTGACCTCGCAACGGCCGAGGGGCTCGGCCGTCTCATCGAAGCGGCGAAGACCTGCGACGTCGTCATCAACGCGTCGGGCAGTGAAGACCCGCGCATCGCAAGCGAGCTCGCGCGCGCCCCCTACGTCGACACCTCCGCGAGCACTGCCTACCTCGCAAGGCTCAGGGCTCTTCCCGGCGACGCGACGCGGGTGGTGGGCGCGGGGATCGCGCCGGGCGTGAGCACGGTGCTTGCCGCGGCGGTGGATCCGAGGGCGGGCGACGACATCGACATTCAAGTGCTGCTCGGCACTGGCGAGGTGCACGGCCCCGCTGCGGTTGCCTGGACGGCGCAGCTCGCGGGGCGCGCCATTCACGGGGCGCCCGAGGATCCGCCGCTACTGAACTATCGCGAGCGTCGACGAATGAGCGTTGACGGCCGTTCCCGACTGCACCTGCGCACGGATTTTCCCGACCACCTGCTGCTCGATGCGACCGGCGCGCAGATTCGCACGTACCTCACCCTCGGCAGCCCCGTCGCCACCGCCGGGCTCGCGCTCGTTGGGTTGTTGCCCGGGCTGCGCGGCATGCTCGCGGCGGCGCCACACTGGGGCGACGAGCGGTGGCGGGTGGCAGTCACCAACCGGCGCACGGGGCAGACGCTCGCTGCAGGGGGCCTCGGGCAGTCGCGGGCGACGGGGGAGTTCGCGGCGCTCGCCGCAATCCGCGCCGCCGAGCAGCCGGGCCTCGGCGCGGTCACCATGGCAGATCTCTTCGGCCTCGAGGTGCTCGAGCAGGCTGGCTCGGTCGCGACCCGTTGAGGGCCTGGCCTGGCCCGGCCCTCCTGCGGGCCCAAATCAAGCGCCCCACGGCCAATTTCGTACGCCCGTCACTGTAGCTTTGCGCCACGATGCTCAAGGATCGCTCAAGATGGTTGGGGAGTCATTGGCAAACCAATAGCTTCCATAAGTATGTTGACAGTGCAATGGAGCCGCTCGTTCAGGGGTACCCCCGAGCGTGACCTGTTGCGCAAAGGGGAGCCGAAATCTGGCCCCCAAGCTGGCCCCCGTGGAGAGTTCCGGGGAGCCCACATCTGCGTGCGCTCGCATCGACGGCACGCGTGTTCCACCGCGGAACCTTTGACTTGCACCTCCCACACCGGCGTGAAGTGCAACAACAAAGAGAAGAAAGAAGGTGGAATGTAGTGGCAGCCAAATCTCGCCCGCTAGCGATGTATATCGCGGCAGGGGTACTCCTGTCGGGCGTATTCACTGCGCCAGCCGTTGCGTTGGCTGACGAGCAGGGGGCCGACGCCCCCGGTGTCAGCGAAGCAGCAGAACTCGTGACCCCGGGCACGAATCAAGAGGCCGGGGGCGACCCCGACGGGCCGACCGCAGGCACCGAGGCCGCAGAGCCAGAGGCCGCGCCGGCGGAGGGTGAGGCAACCGATGCCCCGGCCGCTCCCGAGGCCGCGCTGGAGGCCCCTGCAGCGGAGCAGCTGCGCACGGGCTTCGAGATTCGCGGTGAGGTCGAAGGCGAGTCGTGGACGACCGCCGAAGAGGAGCTCGACTTCCTCACGACCCTCGCGGCGACGAGCCCGCGCGTCGAGGTCGACGTGCTCGGCAAGTCGACCCTCGGGCGCGATCTGCACCTCGTGCGTGTCGGCGCAGACAAGCCGGCCCCGCGCGCAGAGCTCAGCGAGGCGAACACCGCGATGGTGACCTGCACGCAGCACGGCAACGAGGAGGCGCCCCGCGAGGCCTGCCTGAAGCTCGTGCGCGATCTCGCGTTCTCCGAAGACCCCGCGATCGTGGAGTACCTCAAGGCCGTGACTGTCGTGGTTATTCCGACGGGCAACCCCGACGGCTTCTTCGCGGCCGGCCCCGACGGCGTCGTCACGCACGACACGCGCACCCGCCTGCTGTGGGACGGCGTCGATGCGCAGGGCAACCCCGCGCCAGGCACCGACCCGAACCGCGATCACCTCGCGCTGAAGACGGTCGAGGGGCGACTGATGTCGTCGCTGCTGAGCGAATTCACGCCCCACGTTGCGCTCGACGCGCACGAGATCCCCGTGCGCGGGGTCGCAGGCCCCAAGCCCGGCCCGAATTCGAACCCGAAGGCGCGCTACGGCGACGCCGAGTTCCTGTACCCGCGCAACGCGAACGTGCCGGAGGATGTCTGGAAGCTGTCGAAGGATTTCGTTGACGGCGCGATCGCGGGCACCCGCGAGGCAGGCTTCGACGGCCGCTACTACCTCAGCGGCGGCGACGAGCGCATCATGCGCAACGTGCTCGGCCTGCGCGGCACCGTGAGCGTGCTGCTCGAGTCGAACCAGAACAACCTCAATAACAAGGATCGCGTGCGCGTGCAGACGACGGCGATGGAAGACGTGCTTGGCTACCACGCCGAGAACGTCGAGCGTGTCACCGGCATGGCGAAGAAGTACGAGGCGTCGCAGATTCAGGCAGGCAAGGATCGCGCACCGCTGTTCGTCGGCGGCGTCGTTCCTGACGGCAACCCGACCGACGGCGTGGGAACGCTGCCCGGCGGGGATCCGCTCGCGACGCTTGACCCGGCTCCGGCGTGCTACACGCTGACCGCGGCCGATTACGAGACGGTGCGCGACCAGCTCAAGGGTCACAACGTCGTTGTCGACAAGGTCGGCGAGGGCTACCAGATCGACCTGGCTCAGAAGGCCAGGCCGATGATTCCGTACATCGTCGACGCTGCAGCGCAGTACGCCGAGGTCGCCGCGACGCCGAGCGCCGAGTGTGCCGACGTCGACCCCGGCACGGGTGGCCCCGGCACGGGTGGGCCCGGAACTGGCGAGCCGGGCACCGATGGGCCCGGCACCGGTGGCCCGGGAACGGGCGGCGGCAAGGGCGACGGCTCGACCGCGCCCGTGACCGATTCGGGCAAGGGCAGCGGCAACCTCGCAGTGAGCGGATCCGAGGGGCTCTGGCTGCCGGTCGGCGCCGCGAGCCTGCTGCTCGCCGCGGGCGTCTGGGCGCTCGCGCGCACCCGCGGCAAGCGGGCTGACGCCTAGGTTGCTCCCAGCGGCACCGCGCCGCTCACCAACAAGACCCTCACTCTCGAAAGAGTGAGGGTCTTGTTGTGCGCCTCGCGGCCGGTACACATGCCCCCCGGGGCGCAGAACGCTTCCCATTCCACACAAGGCGAACTATACTTCCCATCATGAGGAACGCGAAGGATAGTGCGCTTCCGGAGCGGATCCCGGTGCGCACCCAGACCGGGTTCGGTGAGTTCGTGCGCAGTTCACGGATCAGGTCGGGGAAGACGCAGGAGGATCTGGCGGGCGCGGTGGGGAAGAGCCGACGCTGGTTGCAAGACGTGGAGCGGGGCAAGGTCGCCCCGTCGTTACCGGCTGCGATCGATGTGGCAAATGCGCTCGGCTACGAGTTCATCGCCGATCGATCCATCGCATCGAACCTGCTGGACGAGGTGTTCGAGGATCTGGCATGACGAGCCACCCAGACACCTTGGATCTCTGGCTCGATGGGCGCCTAGCCGGGCAGCTGCACCGCGGCGAGATGGGCGAGGTCGAGTTCCTGTACGAGATCGACTATCTGGGCGACCCTGTGTCGACGCCGCTGTCGGTGAGCGTCCCGAAAACCCAGGCTGGCCACGGCCCGGATCGGGTGATGCCGTGGCTGTCCAACCTACTGCCTGACGCCATCGAGGTGCGTGATCGTTGGGCTGCGAAGTTCGGGGAGCGGCGCAACGACCCCTTCACGCTGCTCCGGCACATGGGGCAGGACGCCCCCGGCTCGGTGCAGGTCGTCCCTGAGGGTGTCGAACCCACTGCGGCAGGGCGGCTGTCGCCCATCCGCGAGGAGCGGATCGCCGAGCGCATCGCCGGGATCATCGCCGACCCGGATCACTGGGTGGATGATACGGACGAGGACGAGAGCCGCTTCTCGCTGGGCGGGAACCAGGGGAAATTCGCCCTCGCGAGGGTCGGTGCGGGGTGGTTCGAACCGAATGGTCGTGCCGCCAGCACCCACATCGTGAAACCGGGGATGGCGACCGCTACAGGAGTCACCAATGCGGCGGTGCAGGCGGTCGAGTTCGCGACGATGCGTGCCGCCCGAAAAGTGTCGATTCCGGCGGCGACGGTCGAGATCGTCGACTTTGCCGGCACCCGTGCGTTCGTCACGACTCGGTACGATCGGCGCACCCGGCCAGACGGATCGGTGCTCCGAATCCATCAGGAGGACTTCTGCCAGGCGCTGAGCGTGCTGCCCTCCCGGAAGTATGAGGAGGACGGTGGGCCGTCACTGGCCGACACGAAACGCCTCGTGGCTGAGGCGTCATCGCCGAGCTACCGTGAGGGCGATCTGCGGATGCTCGCGCGATTTGCTGCCTTCAACCTCCTGGCTGCCGGTGTCGATGCGCACGCGAAGAACCATAGCCTGCTGCTCGCCGGGCCGAACACCCGCCTTGCCCCGGCCTACGACCTGATCTCGGCCCACGGAATCTGGGACGAGGGCCGTGTGCGCTACACGTCGAAGGCCGCGGTGAAATACGGGAATACCCGCCGCTACCGAAACATTACGGGGCGGGATCTGGCCCGTGCCGCCGACGTGCTCGGCGTCGACCGTGCCGGTTTCGCCGAACTGCTGCAGGAGCTTGCAGCGAGCCTTCCGGATGCGTTCGAGGCATCGATCGCGGAACTCCCCGACGGGTTCGGTGACGAGCGGGTGCTCCGGATGCCGGAGCGGGTGCGCGATTTCGCGTCGGATCTTGCCGGGCGCATCACGCCGACCGACATCTCGGAGACGCCAGCCTTCGCGGGAGAGCCGCTGTCGAAACCACGCTCGAGCGGGCAGGTCTGGGTTGCCGGCGTGCGAGACCGACACGGCTCTTGGCATACGGGGCACTACCGAAGTCGGACGATGCCCCTCGTGTAGGGGAGGTGTCTCGGCTCATCCGCAACTGGTGTATTTCCTCGCCATCAGAGAAATACAGTTGACGATGCTTCGCTCCAACCGAGAGTCAGCGATGTTAGGCCGGAGTTGTCTCGTTGCCGGCGCTAGGGGGCGGCCTCGGCGGCGGCGCAGGCCCGCCCCGCTGCAAACCAAAAAGACCCTCACTCTCGAAAGAGTGAGGGTCTTGCGGTGCGCCCCAAGGGATTCGAACCCCTGACCTTCTGATCCGTAGTCAGATGCTCTATCCAGCTGAGCTAGGGGCGCAGTGTTGATCTCTCAACTTGGAATACGTTACACGAACTTTCCAAGTAATTCAAAACGAGACCGGCTCAGACTCCCCAAATCGTTGTCTTAGCTCGCGTTTGAGGATTTTGCCGCTCGGGTTTTTCGGGAGCGTCGCGACGACGTGCACGACGGTCGGCACCTTAAACGCGGCGAGCCGCTCGCGCGTGTGCGCCCGCAGCTCCTCCTGGGTCGCGCTCGCACCAGCGGTGAGCACGACCGCCGCCGTCACAGTTTCGACCCACTTCGGGTGCGGCGTGGCGAAGACCGCGCACTCCGCGATCGCGGCGTGCTCGTAGAGCGCCTCCTCGACCTCGCGGCTCGCGACATTCTCGCCGCCCGTGTTGATCATGTCTTTACTGCGGTCGACGATGCGCAGCCGCCCGCCCTCGTCAAACACCCCCAGGTCGCCGGAGTGGAACCAGCCGCCCCTGAAGGCCTCTGCGGTCTGTTCGGGGGCGTTCCAGTAGCCGAGGGCGAGCTGGGGGCTGCGGTGCACGATCTCGCCGACCTCGCCGACTGGCACCGGCTCCCCGGCCTCGTCGACGACCCTGGTCTCGACGTGCAGCACCGGCCGCCCGGCCGAGCCCGCGTGGCTGAGCTGTTCATGCGGCGGCAGAATCGTCGCGACGGGCGCGAGCTCGGTCTGGCCGTAGAAGTTCCACAGCTGCAGGTTTGGTAGCCGCTGCTGCAGCTCGAGTAGCACCTCGACCGGCATTGCCGCCGCTCCGTAGTAGCCCTTCTTCAGGCTCGAGAGGTCGGCGGTGTCGAAGTCGGGGGAGCGCAGCAGCGAGATCCACACGGTGGGCGGGGCGAAGAACTTCGTCACGCGGTGCTCGGCAATCTTCTGGAGCACAGTCGCGGGGTCTGGCGCCGGCAGCAGAATGCTCGTCGCGCCGAGCATGATGTCGGGGCCGAGAAAGCAGTCGAGCTGGGCGCAGTGGTACAGCGGCAGCGCGTGCAGGTCGATGTCGTCACCGGTCATGCCGCCCTCGACGACCGAGCTCAGGTACTCGGCGCCGAGTGAGCGACTTGAGTGCACGGCGCCCTTGGGGCGCGACTCTGTTCCGCTCGTGAACATGATGCGAATCGGGTCGTCGGCCGCGAGCACCGTCGGGGGCTCCGCGTCGTGCGAGGTCGCGAGGATCTCTTCGTACGGCAACCACCCTGGGGCGGGCGCCGTCGAGAGATCTTCGGTGATTTCAACGAGGGTTTGAACGCCGACGCCCGAGTGCGCGACGGCGAGCTCGGCGGTTTCCACGAGCCCGGTCTGCGCGATCAGCAGCTTAGGGGTTGAGCCCGCGATGAGCGGCCCGATCTCACCTGCGGTCAGCACAAAGTTGAAGGGAACGAGAATGGCGCCGGCGCGGGCGGCGCCATAGGCGGTGACGGCGAACTGCCAGCAGTTGCGGCTGAGCAGCGCGACGCGCTCACCCGGGGCGACACCGCACCCCGTGAGGGCGTTCGCAAACCGGTTTGCGAGCCGATCGAACTCGGCGAAGGTCAGCGTGGTGTCGCCGTCGATCAGCGCGGTCTTGTCAGGGTGCCGCGCGGCGGTGCGGCGCAGTTGCTCGCCGAGTGTGTCGGCCCGGGCCGCGGCGACGGTCGCGGAGAGTGTTTCATCAAACACGGTGTTCGTACCTCACTTCGTCGTAAAGCAGTTGCCCGCGTCGGCGGGTGTTCGCAACCCTAGCAACGAGTACCTGGGACTACCACCCTCGATTGGGGGAACGGGTGAGTCGCACGGGCTGCGGGTACGATGAAGTACGTGTCTACCAACAGTGACAGCGATCAGCTCGCTATGCCGTACGTTCCCGAGCCAAGCGCGGAGCTCGCGCGGGCCGAGAAGCTCATCCTCGGCATTCCCGATTACCCGGCCCCCGGCATCGTTTTCCGCGACATCATGCCGCTGTTGGCCGACGGCCCCGCCCTGCGCGCGACCGTCGACGCGCTGATCGCTCCGTTTCTCGGCACCTTCGACGTGATCGCCGGCCTCGAGGCGCGCGGCTTCTTGCTCGCGAGCGCCGCGGCCTACGCCACGGGCACGGGCCTGTTGCCGATTCGCAAGGCGGGCAAGCTGCCGCGGCCCGCAGCGTCTGTCGGCTACGAGCTCGAGTACGGTGTCGCCGAGGTCGAGGCTCACAACGACCTTCCGGCTGGCACCAGGGTGCTGCTCATCGACGACGTGCTCGCCACCGGCGGCACCCTCGAGGCGGCGCGAGAGCTGCTCGAGCTGCTCGGGTACAGGGTCGCGGGCACCGCGGTGCTGTTCGAAATCGACGGGCTGGGCGGCAGGGACGCTGTGGCCGACCCGCACCTTCACACGGTGTTTACTAGCGGCGAGTGAGCGGTCGATCGAGGCGAGGGGGCGCCGGGCCCGTGGCGTCAGGCGCGTCAGCTGAGCGGGCAGAAGCAGCGGCCGACGCCGATCACCTGAGATCTGGGCGGATCCCCGACCCGCAACCGGAGCACACGCCCCTGTTTCGCTGGCTCGCGCGCACCCTCGGCACGATTGAGCAGTTCCTGCGCGCCCGCGGTGGCAAGCCGTTGCGCACCGGAATTCGCTGGTTCTGGGGTGCGCTGGCGCTTGTCGGCATTTTTCTGCTCATCGGCCCGGTGCTCAACAAGCCCATGGATTTCGATGAGGTGATCGACTCCGCAAGCGTCGCCGACGTCGACTGGGTCGCGCGCGACGCTGCGATCGATTACACGGTGGATCGCGAGCCAGACGGCACGTTCTCAACCCGCGTCACCGAGCGTTTCCAGGCGAACTTCGTTAACGGGCCCGAGCGCGAGGTCGTGCGCACCCTCGTCACCGAGGTGCACGGCAAGAACGCGGAGTTCGTGCTCGTCGGCGCCTCGGTCGACGGCGAAGCCGCGGCGACCGAGGTCACCAGGCACCCTACGACGACCGACATCACCATCGGGGCGCCTGGCGGGGAGCGGCTTGAGGGCGAGCGCGAGATCGAGCTGAGCTACGAGCTGCATCACCTCGCACGCGCCGTTACAGACAGCGCAACCGGCGAGCTCGTCGACGAGTGGGACTGGCCGCTGTTCGCGCCGAGCTGGCCGCAGGCCACCAAGGGCCTTGCGGTGTCGGTGACGCTGCCGACGGAGCTCGACGAGGCACTCGTGCGGCAGCCCTTTGCCTCGGTCGGCTGGTTACTGGTGCGCGGCAACGTGTGGCTCACGCCAGACGAAACGACGGCCGAGAGCGTGCGCTACGCCTTCGAGAACGACGACTCGCTGCCACCGAACTCCGATGTATGGGTGGAGTTCTCGTTCGAGCACGGCACGTTCGCAGAGCCGCCAAAGACCGCGCTGTTCTGGGTGCAGACCTGGGGGCCGCTGCTGCCGCTCGCCGCGCTCGTCGTGCTGATGCTGTTCGCGCTCGCGGCCCGCTGGATCGTGTGGGCCGATTCCGCTGGCGAGCCGTGGTTTCTGCCGCGCGCAGAGCCACCGACAGGGCTCGACCCCGTTGCCGCGGCCGAAATGCTCGAGAAGCCGCGCCACGCGGAGCTCGTCGCAGCGCTGAGCGCGCCAGACGCCGGCACTCGGAGCGAGCGCTGGCTGCGCTCAGTCGCCCGTGCGGGCCGGCGCTCGGGCAGGGCGGGCAACCTGCCAGCCGTCGAGCGCTGGCGCTCGCGCTGGGCGCGCACGAGTGGGGCGGTCGAGCAGGGGCTGAGGTGGGCGCCAGACAGCTACGTGCGCGATACCTTCTTGCTCGCGCCCATCGCGGTGACGCTGCTGCAGTGGGGCCTGCTCCGGCAGCTCTCGCACCAGGTCATTCTGCTCGTCGTGTGGTGGCCGGCGCTCTTCGTGCTCGCCGCGACCATCATCTCGGCGGTCGCGCTGTGGGCCGTCGCGCGCCCCCGCCCGCTCACCCGCAAGGGCGCGCTCGCGAAGCAGCAGCTGCGCGGCATCGACGCCTACGCGCGCGCGACGCGGCTGCTCGAGCGTGGCCCGGTCGACGACGCCCTGCTGCCGTACGCGGTGCTGTTCGAGTCGCCGAGGCGCGCGGGCAACGCGGTGACGCAGCACGCGGTGCGCGAGTCTGGCGATCGGGGCCTTCTGGCCGGGTGGCGCGGCGAACACTTCTTGTCGGTGCCGTCGCTGCTGTCGTTCGTGGCAGCCGGGGCCCTGTTTGCCGGGTCGATCGTGGTTGCGAGCACGCAGCCCGCCCCCTACAGCGCCGACGAGTTTCTTACCTGGCCGTCGTCAGAGGCGCGCGGCGCGACGTGGACTCAGCTCGAGGGCTTCGACATCTCTGCTGAGCTCGCGCGCGACGCTGCTGGCGGCGCTCGGCTCGAGGTCACCGAGCAGCTCACCGTTGGGTTTGAGCCGGGCGGGGCGTCGGTGCCGCAGTTCGAGCGCGAGTGGCCGAGCGAGCGCCTGGGTCAGCCGCTCGGGCTTGAGGTCGAGGCGATCTCTGTCGACGGCGAGAGTGTGCCCTTCGCGCAGACACGGGGCAAGCTGACGACAAAGGTCACGACAAAGCTCAGCGAAGTCTTGGCGGGGAAGCTGCCCGTCGAGGTGCGCTATTCGTTCAGCAGCCCCGTCGTCGAGGTGCAAGACGGGAGCGGTGTCGCGCAACAGCTGCGCTGGGCGGCGCTGCTGCGGTTCTGGGACGACACGTTCTTCACCGAGCAGAGCAAGCCGTTCGACGGGTCTGACCCGGTGCGCCCGATTCGCGTGCAGTTGACGGTCGCCAAAGAGATCGCCGCCGAGCTGCGATCGGGCGGGTGGATCGACCACGGCGACGCGCCAAAGCAGCCGGGCGAGAGCGGCACCGGCTTCACCGCCTGGGCCGCCGAACGAGACATGTACAACGACTCCGGGCGCATCGAACTGCGAGTCGGGGCTGAGCAGAAGAGGTCAGACGGCGCGCTCGTCGCGGTGCTCGACATCGAGGCGGTGGAGTCGCGGCCAGCCCCCGAGCCGGGCGCAGACGCTGCCGATGCCGAGCCGTTCGCCGTCGACGCCGAGCTCAACGGCACGCTCGGTCAGCACGAGCTCGGCGCGACGGGCGACCTCGGTGCCGTGCTGAACTTCTCCGCTGGCACGTTTACGAATGTCACCGACGGCGCCGCCGAGCGCTACCGCGTCGAGCACGGCGCGCCGCTCGGGCTGCTCATCGGGTTCACGGTGCTCGTGCTGATCGCGTGCGCGGCGGTATTCGTAGTCGCGCTGCGGGGCGGGTCGCGCCTCGGGCTCTCGGCCCTGCTGATCTCGTTCGGCACGCTCACGCTGCTCGCCGTCGCGCAGTCGATCGTGTTCTGGTGGGTGACGGGTTCGATGCCGGGGAGCTCTGGCGCTGTCGGTGGGTTGATTGCGCTGTCGACGGTGATGTGGGTCGCGCTCGTCGCTCAGTGGATCGCGGTGGTGCGCGGCGGCAAGACCACCTGAGCGCGGCCCCGGGGCCGAAATCGCTGCGGTCGCGGGTGGAGTTCGCCGCTACTGTAACGATCGCGAGACGGGCGGGAGCGCGAGCCGCCCGAATGGGCGAGACTAACTAGATGGGTACAGATAGCTTTTTCGCGGCACGAGACCAATTGCTTGCGCTCCAGGGAGACCCGGGTCGGGCGAGGGCAGAGTTTCGGTGGCCAGATGTTGGCGACGAGTTCAACTGGGCGCACGACGTGTTCGACCGCATGGCGGCAGACAACGACACGACGGCGCTGTGGATTGCAGAGGAAGACGGCACCGAGGTCAAGCGCAGCTTCCGCGAGCTGAAGCAGCGCTCCGATCAGGTCGCGAACTGGCTTAAGCGACTCGGCGCGAAGCGCGGCGACATCGCGATGCTCATGCTCGGCAACCACGTCGAGCTGTGGGAGATCATGCTCGCGGCGATGAAGCTCGGGGTCGTGATTCTGCCAACCTCGGTCGTGCTTGGCACGCAGGAGCTCGTTGACCGGGTGGAGCGCGGCAACGTGAGCTGGGTGTTCGCCGGCCCCGAAGACGCCGTGAAGTTTGCCGGAGTCCCGGGCAATTTCCGCGGCATCGGAGTGCGGATCGAGACCGGCACGATGGATCAGCGCGCCGCGCTCTATGACTGGGCGGTCTTCGAGGAGTCGCGCTCGGCATCGCTCGCGCCGATCGTGAAGCAAACGAAGAGCGTCGACCCGGCGCTGCTCTACTTCACGTCGGGCACAACGAAGCTGCCGAAGATCGCGGTGCACTCCCACACGAGCTACCCGCTCGGACACTTCACGACTATGGCATGGCTCGGAGTGCGGCCGGGCGACATTCACTCGGTAATTAGCGCCCCTGGCTGGGCGAAGCACGCGTGGTCGAGCTTCTTCGGCCCATGGAACGCCGGGGCTACCGTTTATGTCGCGAACTACGCAAAGTTCAAGGCAGAACGCATCATCGCAGAGCTCGACCGGGTGGGCGTGACGAGCTTCTGTGCTCCGCCGACGGTGTGGCGGATGCTCATTCAAAGTGACCTTGGCTCAAAGCCCTCGGCGCTCCGCGAAGTCGTGTCAGCGGGCGAGCCGCTCAACCCCGAGGTGATCTCGCGAATCGAAGAGAGCTGGGGGCTCGTGTTGCGCGACGGCTACGGCCAGACCGAGACGACTGCGACCATCGGCAATATGCCGGGCGAGGACATCGTGCCCGGTGCGATGGGGCGGCCACTGCCGGGCGTTGACATCGTGCTCATCGACCCCGTGACCGGTGAGGAGGGTGACGAAGGTGAGGTTTGCCTGCGCCTCGGGCCGGAGGATGACGGCACCGGCGCCGCGCGACCGGTCAACCTCATGAACGGATACTTCGGGAACGATGAAGCGACCGCTGAGGCGCTCGCAGACGGTTTCTACCACACCTGCGATGTCGCCCAGCGTGATGAGAATGGCTCGCTCACCTTCGTGGGGCGCACCGACGACATCTTCAAGTCGAGCGACTTCAAGGTGTCGCCGTTCGAGGTCGAGAGCGCGATGCTCGAGCACGATCTTGTGGCAGAGGCCGCGGTCGTCGGCGCTCCCGACGACACCAGGCTCAACGTCACGAAGGCCTATGTCGCACTCGCGGCAGACGCGCCGGCGACCGAGCAGACCGCGCACGAAATCCTTGCGCACGCGCGGCGCGCGTTGCCCGCATATATGCGGGTTCGCCGGGTCGAGTTCTTTGCGCTACCTAAGACGACGTCTGGCAAGATTCGCCGCGTCGAGCTGCGCCAGCGCGAGGAGGCCGCGCACGCGGCTGGGGAGCGCATCGCTTCGGAGTGGCGCGAGGAGGACTTCCCCGATCTGAAGGCCTGATCGGGCCTGAGCCTGGGCCGGGCTGCCGCCGTGTGGGCGTTCGCGCTGGCGGGGCTCGGCTCAGCCCGGCAGATTGATCAGCGCGTAGCAGCGCTCGATCCGCTCCCGCCACCAGCGAGTCCGCTCGGGTGACGCCTGGAAGCGGTCGAGCGCAGCACCGTCGAGCGTTGGGCGGGCTACCGGAAGCTCCCCGCCCGCTGGAATGAGTGGCTGGGTGACGACGTCACCGTCGAGCAGCGCGACCGTGCCAAGCCCGCAGGCGCCAGCCAGCAGGTGGTTGGGGAGCGCCGCGGCAAGGTGCAGCCCCATCGAGATGCCCACCGACGTGTCGAGCGCGCTCGACACGATCACTGGCAGCCGCGCGTCCTTGATGATCCGCAGCGCCGGCGCGATTCCGCCGAGCGGCTGTGCCTTCACGACGATGAGATCGGCGGCGCCGGCGCGGGCGACGGCGAGGGGATCCTCCGCCTTGCGTACGCTTTCGTCGGCCGCGATCCGCACCGCGATGCCCGCGCTCGCGAGCAGGGCGCGTAGCTCGGCGAGCTCCGCGACCGAGGCGCACGGCTGCTCGGCGTACTCCAGGCCGAACGGAGCGAGCCTCGCGATCGCGGCGAACGCCTCGGCGACGCCCCAGCCGCCGTTCGCGTCGATGCGTACGGCGCCGTCGGCCCCGAGCGCCTCGCGCACCGCCTGCACGCGGGCGACGTCGTCGGCGAGCGTCTGTCCGCGCTCGGCGACCTTCACCTTCGCGGTGCGGCAGCCGGGAAACCTGGCGAGAATCTCGGGCACAGCCTCGGCCGCAACCGCCGGCACCGTCGCGTTCACTGCGACCGTCTTGCGGTGCGCCATGGGGGGCCGCACCCAGCCGAACTCGATGGCCGCAGCGAGCCAGCGGGCGCTCTCCGCGTCGTCGTACTCGAGAAAGGGCGAGAACTCTGTCGCGCCCTGCGGCCCGTCGAAGATCACGGCCTCGCGCTCGGAGATGCCGCGAAAGCGCGTGCGGGTCGGAATCGAGACCACGCGGGCCGTGTCGAGCAGCGCTGAGAGCGTGAGGTCGGTAACCATGTTTCGATTGTCTCACCACCCAAGTTTGCCCGACGCGAAGCCATCAATCGTCTGACTAAGGTAAGCCTAAAAAATAGCCTCTGATCTGGGGAAAGGGCAGCCTAACCTTGCTTGCGAGCTGGGGAATTGAGGAGCAGACTGAGGTGTATTGACCCGAAACTTGGGAGGGGAAGCCATGACACTCGAAGCAACTCGCAGCGACATCGCGGGCGCCAACGCCCGCATCAACCTGGACCCGTCAGCCGCGCCGGAGGGCGCGCACGCCGCGGCAGCGCCGCCCGCCCGCGGGGCACAGATCGACGCACCGGAGAACGGCAACGATTCTGAGCCGCGCTCGGCCCGCATCGGTCAGAAGCTCAACTGGCTGCGCGCAGGCGTGCTCGGCGCGAACGACGGCATCGTCTCGGTTGCGGGCGTCGTCATTGGTGTTGCAGCAGCGACGCCTGGAAACACGGTCGCGGTTGCGACGGCCGGCGTCGCGGCGCTCGTCGCCGGTGCGTTCTCGATGGCGGGCGGCGAATACGTCTCCGTGAGCACGCAACGCGACACCGAGAAGGCGCTCATTGATCAGAAGCGGCGATCGCTCGCGCTTCGACCGGCCGAGGAACTCCGCGGCCTCGCGGGCTTCTACCGCCGCCGCGGGGTGTCGGCTGCGCTCGCCACCGAGGTCGCGAAGGAGCTCAGCGCGCACGACGCGCTCGCCGCACACGCCGAGGTCGAGCTCGGCATCGACCCCGACGAGTACACGAGCCCGTGGGCGGCCGCGATCTCGTCGTTCGTCGCGTTCACCGTCGGCGGCCTGCTGCCGCTGCTCATGATTCTGCTGCCGCTGCAGGCGGGGCGCATCCCGGCCGCTGGCGTCGCCGTGCTCATCGGTCTCGTACTCACCGGATGGATTTCGGCTGCGCTCGGCGAGGCGCCGAGGGCCCGCGCGATCCTGCGCAACGTGCTCATGGGCGGCGCGACGATGGTCGCGACCTACCTCATCGGCCTGCTGTTCGGCGTCGCGGTCGGCTAGCGCCGTGCGGAGTAGGGGTACGCCCCCGCGCGCAATAGGCTGGTGGCATGACCAAGCAGGTTTCTGACATCTTCGACCCGAGCGTGTGGGAGGTCGCCCCCGGCGCCGAGGGCTACACCGACATCACCGCGCACCTGAGCCTTGACGGGCGCATCGCCCGCATCGCGTTCGACCGCCCCGAGGTGCGCAACGCTTTCCGCCCGCACACCGTCGACGAGCTCTTCGACGCCCTCGACAGGGTGCGGGTGAACCCGAAGGTCGGCGTCGTGCTGCTCACCGGCAACGGTCCGAGCCAGAAAGACGGCGGCTGGGCGTTCTGCTCGGGCGGCGACCAGCGCATCCGCGGCCGCGACGGCTACAAGTACTCCGACTCCGAGACCGCGGTCGGCCCCGAGGCGCTCGCCCGGGCGGGCAGGCTCCACATCCTCGAGGTGCAGCGGCTCATCCGCTTCATGCCGAAGGTCGTCATCGCGCTCGTTCCCGGTTGGGCAGCTGGCGGCGGGCACTCGCTCAACGTCGTCTGCGACCTCACCATCGCGAGCCGCGAGCACGCGAAGTTCAAGCAGACCGACGCCGACGTCGGCTCGTTCGACGCCGGCTACGGCAGCGCGTACTTCGCGAAGCAGGTCGGGCAGAAGAACGCCCGCGAGATCTTCTTCCTTGCCCGCGAATACGACGCCGAGCGCGCCCGCGAGATTGGCGCCGTGAACGAGGTCGTGCCGCACGCAGAGCTCGAGTCGACCGGAATCGAGTGGGCCCGCGAGATTCTCGGCAAGTCGCCGACCGCGATCCGCATGCTCAAGTACGCGATGAACGCCGTCGACGACGGCATCGTCGGGCAGCAGCTCTTCGCCGGCGAGACGACGCGCCTCGCCTACGGCACCGACGAGGCCGTCGAGGGCCGCGATTCGTTCCTCGAAAAGCGCGAGCCCGACTGGTCGCCGTTCCCGTACCACTATTAGCACGCGGCAGCCCCTCAGGCGGTGCGCTGCGCGAGGGGCCGCGAAGGCAGCACGGGCGGTGCCAGTGCGGCGGGTGCGGGGCGGTGCGTCGGTACGGTGCGGTACGGGTGCCGCGCCCCGCTCTCACCGAAGCGCGGTACCCTTATGGGGTGACCGCCCCCCTCGTTCTTCGCGCGATCCCGGTTGAGGATCGGGCCTGGCTTGTCGCCGCGCTCGATGACGCACTCGCCGGCGGTGCGCCAATTCTGCCGCTCGCGCCGGGGCTTGACCCCGCTGATTCGGGAGTGGAGTCGATTCGCTCGCTGCCGCTGCCAGACGACACCGCCGTGGTGGTGCGCACGTCGGGGTCGAGCGGCGTTCCGAAGGCCGTGGCGCTGTCCCGGGCAGCACTGGTTGCCAGCGCCGAGGCGACCCATGAGGCTCTCGGCGGCCCCGGCCAGTGGCTCGTCGCGCTGCCCGCGCAGCTCATCTCGGGGCTGCAGATGCTCGTTCGCAGTTCGGTCTCGGGCATCGAGCCCGTGTTTGCACCCGAGGGCGCGGGCGCCAGGGAGCTCCTCGCCGCCGCCGACCAGCTCGAGCACGAACGTAGGTACGTCTCGCTCGTTCCGGTGCAGCTCGCCCGGCTGCTCGACCTTGCCGAAACCGACGCCGATGCGGCCGAGGCGCTCACCCGCTTTGACGCGGTGCTTGTCGGCGGTCAGGCCGTCTCGCTCGAGCTGCGCCGCAGAGCGCACGCGCTCGGGGTCAGCCTGCGTCGCTCGTACGGGATGACCGAGACGAGCGGTGGCTGCGTCTACGACGGCGTCGAGATCGGTGACACCCTCGTGCGGATCCGCGGCGGCGAAGTGCAGCTCGCGGGGCCGACGCTCGCCCTCGGGTACGTCGGTGACGCCGCCCAGACTGAAGACCGGTTCGTGGTCGAAGCGGGGCGCGACGGCACCCCGATCCGCTGGTATCGCACAGGCGACGCCGGCGAGCTGCTCGGCGGCATGCTCACGGTGACCGGCAGGCTCGACCGCGTCGTGATCTCTGGTGGCGTGAACGTGTCGCTCGACGAAATCGAGCGCGTCGCCCGCGAGTTCCCGGGCTGGGGCAGCGCGATCGCGCTCGCCACGGAGCACCCCGAATGGGGGTCGCGCCCGAGCCTCGTCGTCGAGATCGAGCCAGATGCTGCGCCGTTCGACGAGGTGCGCGAAGCCATCCGCGCCCGCCTCGGAGCGGCGGCAGCGCCCGAGTGGGCGACCGAAACTGAGAAGCTGCCGCGCCTCGCGGGCGGCAAACCTGACCTCGCAGCGATTGAGCGGTGGATCTCGTCGCTGCGATCAAGCTTTGCGCGGGCACGCGGGGCAGCGGCTGATGCGCCGGTAGCGGCGGCACCGCAGACTGACGAAGGGACAACCGAGTGAGCGCCAAGAACCCGAAGCGGTCGGGCAACCCGGCGCTGCGCGCCGTTGCTGACGACCTGCGAGCCGCCGGTGGATCCGCGACGGTGACGTGGCGCGACTGGGTCGCGGGAGCGCGGCTGCGCACCCTCCCGCTCGCGATCGCCCCGGTCGCGGCAGGCGCCGGCATCGCGAACATGTTGCACGAGTTCTCGCTCACGCTGTCGCTGCTCGCGCTCGCAGTCGCGCTGCTGCTGCAGATCGGCGTGAACTACGCGAACGACTACTCAGACGGCATTCGCGGCACCGACGCCTTCCGCGTCGGGCCAGCACGCCTCACCGGCTCTGGCAGGGTCGACCCGAAGCGAGTGCTCGCGCTCGCGCTCGTGTTCTTCGGCCTCGCGGCCGTCGCCGGGCTCGCAGCGGTGATCATCAGCGGCCGCTGGTGGTTCCTCGCCGTTGGCGTCGTCGCCATCGTTGCCGCCTGGTTCTACACGGGCGGCAAGCGCCCCTACGGCTACGCGGGTCTCGGCGAGCTCGTCGTGTTCGTGTTCTTCGGCATCGTCGCCACGGTCGGCACCGTGTGGCTGCAGACCGAGGTCGCCAACCAAGAGATGTGGTTCGCCGGTGCCGGCGTCGGCTTCTTCGCGGTTGCCGTGCTTGTCGTGAATAACCTGCGCGACATTCCGACAGACCGGGCCGCGGGCAAGCGCACGCTGGCGGTGCGCATCGGCGAGAAGTGGACGCGGGTGCTCTACGTCGCCTGCGTCGTGCTGCCGTTCGGGGTGCCGCTCATGTTCGGGTGGGCGTACTCGGGCATGTTGCTCGTCTGGTTCGTACTCGCCGCCGTGATCCCCGCGATCATCATCACGCTCACCGCGCGCACCGCCCGCGAGCTCATCCTCGTGCTACAGCTCACGAGCTTCGCCGCGCTCGGCTACGGCGTGCTGCTCGGCATCGCCTTCGGGTTCTGAGCCCGCTCCCGGCACAGCACTAGCGCCGCCAGCAGCAGCGCCGATCCGCCCAGCCACGCAGCCGGCGCCCCCACCGCGGCGAGAATCACGAGCACGCCTGCCGCCCCGGTGAGCACCGCGGCCGCCGCGCGCAGCCGCGACGGGGCGCGCGCGATGGTGACGAGCGCGAGTGCGCGCCGCTCGAGCCCAGTGACCGCGCGCACCGCTGCCGAGACGACGAGCGCAACCGCTGCGAGCCATGCCGGGCGCGACAGCCACCACTCGCCCGAGAGCGGCAGCGGGAGCGCGTGCGCGGCACCGACGAGCTGGAGCCCTGCGAGCAACAGCCCCGCGAGCAGCACGGTGACGGGCATGTGCCACGAGTAGATCGTCATCGAGCGGGCGTTGATCGCCGCCGCGGCCCGTGCGACGGCGGGTAGCGCCGCGAGGCCTGCGAGCCTCGGGCGCAGCGCCTGGAACGCGGCGAGCTGGGCGACGCCGAGCAGCGCGAGCACGGCGGTCGGCGGGTTCAGCGCGGCAAAGAGGTTTACGGGCGACATGCCGAGCGCGACCCACCCGGCGGCGCCGGCGAGCGAGGCAACCGCGAGCCGCAACCCGGGGGCCCTGCCGCCCGCGAGTGCGAAGCCGAGCTGCTGCACGAACAACCACACGAACAGCAGGTTGGCGAAGCCAACAGCCTCGATGCCCGTCGCGGCGCGGGCGACGTCGACGGCGACGATCGCGCCGCCGAGCAGCGCAAGCGTCAGCCGGGGCGCGCGCTCGTGCAGCGCGAGCAGCGCCGGCACCAGGGCGGAGCACAGCACGTACACCCCGAGAAACCACAGCGGCTGGCTGATGCGCCAGCCGGCGGTCGCAACGACCCCGGGGTCGACGCCGGCGGCACCCAGCGCCGCGAGCACCGCGGTCGTTGCCGTCGCGGCAACAAGCGGCACAGGCAGCAGCCTGCCGAGCCGTGCAGCGACGTAGCCCGCGGGCGTTGCACCGCGTGCTCGCAGCCTGCGGTAGTGAGTTGCCGAGGCGAAACCGCCGGCGATGAAGAACAGCGGCATCATCTGCGCGAACCACGAGAACACCGTGAACCCGCCCCACGGCTCGAGCGCGTTCTCGAGCACCGGCTCGCCGCCCTGCACGCTCACGCCGACCATCAGGGCGTGCACCGCGACAACCGCGACGAGGCAGGCGGCGCGCACGAGGTCGACCGAGAAGTCGCGGGCCGGTGCGCCGGGCCGCGGCGCGCGCCCGGGCGTTGAGCCCGCGTGGGCTGGGGGAATGCTGATGAGTGACATGGGTTCGGGTTCCTTCCGGCGAGAGCCCCAGCCTCGCGGCAGGGTGTGCGGCCGCGCGTCACCTCTGGGAGCGATTTGCCGCCCCTACCTCGGGACTACGGTGGGGCGGGCGGGGGCTCACCGCGGGAACACGCGCAAAACTCGTGCTTGCGCGCTTTCCCAGAAAACGGATAGGGTGACTTCTTGGAATCCCTACGACCCGGAAAGGAGCAGCCCATGCCTCGCACGATCGCATTTACAGCAGCTGCTCGTCCGGGCACCCCGCTGTCCGGACACTAGACCTCGGCCGCTCTCGGCCCAACTCTCTTCCACAGCACTCGCGCCAACCGCGCACCTCTCTCGTTTTTAGGGACCATGTCTTCTTCATCTTCAGCTTCACTGTCGCTTCCCAAGGCACTCGCTCGGCTCATCCCGTTCGCGAAACCCGCCAAGTGGTGGGTGCTCGCAGGCCTCGTCGTAGCGCTCGCGGGCTCCGTCGCGAGCCTCCTCATCCCGATCGTGCTCCAGTGGGTCGTCGACGGGCCGCTGCTCACCGGCGACCGCACGGCCATTCTCTGGGGCGTCGCCGCCGTGCTCGGGCTCGGCATCGCAGAGGCACTCTTCATCTTCCTGCGCCGCCGCTTCGTGCTGCGCCCCATGACCGAGGTCGAGTTCACGATCAGGCAAACGTTCTACGAGCGGCTCCAGCGCCTCCCCGTCGCGTTCCACGATCGGTGGCAGTCGGGGCAGCTGCTCAGCCGCATGATGCAAGACATCGGGCTGATCCGCCGCTGGTTGACCTTCGGCATGATCATGCTCGTCGTGAACGTGCTCACCATGCTCATCGGCATCGCGCTGTTGTTCCGCTGGCACTGGGCGCTCGGCACCGTGTTCTTCATCTGCTCGCTGCCCATCTGGATCGTCGGCTACAACTTCGAACAGAAGTACGGCGCGCTGTCGCGCACGAGCCAGGATCAGTCGGGCGACCTCGCGACCGCCGTCGAGGAGAGCGTCCACGGTATCCGAGTGCTCAAGGCATTCGGTCGCGGCGGGCACTCGCTCGCGCAGTTCCGTGAGCGCGCAGAAACGCTCCGCGGCACCGAAATGCGTAAGGCCCGCGAGGTCGGGCTTATCTGGTTCTGGTACGACCTCGTGCCGTTCCTCGCGCTCGGCGCGTGCCTGTTCACCGGCATCGTGCTCGCGAGCATGGGGCAGCTCACCGTCGGCGAGCTGTTCGGCTTCTTCGCGCTCGCCGCGGCGGTGCGCTGGCCGATGAACTCGCTCGGGTTCCTGTTCTCCTTCCTCATCGACGCCCGCACCGCGACCGATCGCGTGTTCGAGGTGTTCGATGCCGAGATCACGATCACCGACCCGGAGCACCCGCGCACGATCGAGGAACCCCGCGGCGAGCTCGCGTTCCGCGGCGTGCACTTCCGCTTCGCCGACGCCCGCGACTCCGAGCGCGATCTCGTCGACGGCCTCGACCTCGTGCTGCGGCCGGGGGAGACCATGGCGCTCGTTGGTGCCACCGGCTCGGGCAAGACGACGCTCACCGCGCTGCCCACCCGGCTGTACGACGTGACGGCGGGGGCTGTCGAGCTCGACGGCGTCGACGTGCGCGAGCTCAGGCTCGAGGAGCTTAGGCGCCGCATCGGCGTGGCGTTTGAAGACCCGATCCTGTTCTCGGCGAGCGTGCGCGACAACGTGCTGCTCGGCCGCGACGACCTCGACCCGAACAGCCGCGAGGCCGACCGCGTGCTCAGCGAGGCGCTCGAGGTCGCGCAGGCGGGCTTCGCCTACGAGCTGCCCGACGGCCTCGACACCGAGGTCGGCGAGGAGGGCATGAGCTTGTCTGGCGGGCAGCGCCAGCGGCTCGCGCTCGCCCGAGTGGTCGCGGCGAGCCCTGACGTGCTCGTGCTCGATGACCCGCTGTCGGCGCTCGACGTCGACACCGAGGCGCTCGTCGAGGCCGCGCTCAGGCGCGTGCTCGCGAGCACCACGGCGCTGATCGTCGCCCACCGCCCCTCGACCGTTTCGATGGCGGATCGCGTCGCCGTGATGCAGCGCGGCCGCGTCATCGCCGTCGGCACGCACAGCGAACTGCTCCGCACGAACGAGCACTACCGGTACCTCATCACCTCGCTCGAGGCGGGGGAGGAACCGGCGACCGAGGAGCCCGCCGCCGAGGAGCCCGCCGCCGAGGAAACCGGCGGGGCGGCCGCGGATCCACAAGCTTTGGAGCAGCGCAACGCTGCGCCTGACGCCGCGGATCCGCCCCCTACCGACACGACCGGCACCGAGGAGGTGGCACGATGAGCCCCGAGAGCGTACGCGGTACGCGCGGCGAAGACCGCAGCAGCTACACGCGCGAGGAGAGTCGCGCCATCAGAAAGCGGTCGCTCAGGCTGCTCGCCTCCCTGCTGGGCCCGTTCAGGCGGCTCATCATCCTGACCGCAGGCGTCGTCATCGCCTCGGCGGTGTTCCGCGCGATCGGGCCCTCGCTCATCGCGTTCGGCATCGACGAGGCGCTCCCGGCCGCCGTCGAGCGCGGCGACTGGCTGCCCGCGATCGGCATCTCGCTCGCCTACCTCGTCATCGGCGGTGGCGGAGCGGCGCTCGTCGGCTGGTACGTCGTGCTCATCGCGAAGCTAACTCAGGCCGTGATGCTCGAGCTGCGCACGCGCATCTTTAGGCACACGCAGCGCCTGAGCCTCGAGTTCCACGAGGGGTACACGTCGGGTCGCATCATTTCGCGCCAGACGAGCGACCTCGAGTCGATCCAGGAGCTGCTCGACGGCAGCCTCTCGGAGCTCATCGACGCCGTGCTGCTCGGCTCGTTCACGCTCATCGCGCTGTTCCTCATCGACTGGCGTTCGGGCGTGCTGCTCGTCTGCATGGGGCTGCCGCTCGGGCTGCTCATGTGGTGGTTCGTCATCGAATCGCAGAAGGGCTTCCGCGCGACCCGCACGGTGAGCGCGAGGCTCATTGTGCAGTTCGTCGAGACGATGACGGGCATCCGCGCGGTGCAGGCGTTCCGGCGCGAAAAGCGCAACGACAAAGCGTTCGCGAAGGTGTCTGACGACTACCGCGTGGCGAACCTGCGCGTCGTGAACCTGTTTGGCGTGCTCGACCCCGCGCTCGTGCTGCTCGGCAACATCACGATCGCCGCCGTGCTGTTGTGGGGCGCGTTCCGGGTGACCGACAACGCGCTCGCCGTCGGCGTGCTGCTTGCCGCCGTGCTGCACGTGCGCAACTTCTTCGGCCCGCTCGAAGACGTCGCGATGTTCTTGAACTCGTACCAGTCGGCCGTTGCGGCGCTCGAGAAGGTGTCGGGCGTGCTTGAAGAGGAGCCGACGGTGAAGGATCCGGAGCGCCCGGTTGCGCTGCCTGTTGCCCGTGGCGCGCTTCGTTTTGACGGCGTGAGCTTCCGCTACGGTGGCGTCGACGACCCGCGCGTCGTGCTCGACGATTGCAACCTCGCGATCCCAGCAGGGCAGACGATCGCGCTCGTTGGCACGACGGGTGCCGGTAAGTCGACGCTCGCGAAGCTCGTCGCCAGGTTCTACGACCCGACCGAGGGCGCACTCACACTTGACGGTGTGGATCTGCGCGAGCTCGACCCCGCCGACATGCGGCGCGCGATCGTGATGGTGACGCAGGAGGCCTACCTCTTCAGCGGCACCATCGCCGAGAACATCGCGCTCGGCAAGCCCGACGCGACGCGCGAGGAGATTCGCGCCGCCGCCGCGGCCGTTGGGGCAGACGAGTTCATCTCGGCGCTGCCAGACGGCTACGACACCGACGTGAACAAGCGCGGCGGTCGGGTCTCGGCTGGCCAGCGGCAGCTCGTGTCGTTCGCGCGCGCGTTCCTCGCCGACCCCGCGGTGCTCATTCTCGACGAGGCGACCGCCTCGCTCGACCTGCCGAGCGAGCGGCTCGTGCAAGACGCGCTGCAGACGCTGCTCGCCGACCGCACCGCGATCATCATCGCGCACCGGTTGTCGACGGTCGCGATCGCCGATCGCGTGCTCGTCATGGAGCACGGCCGGGTCGTCGAGGACGGATCCCCGGCCGAGCTCATCGCCATGGGCGGCCGCTTCTCCGGGCTGCACGCGGCCTGGGAAGACTCCCTGGCGTAGGCTCGCGTAGGCTAGCGGGATGGGTGAACGGTGGGGCGGGGTGCTGCGTGCGCTCGTGACGAGCACGCAGCCCCGCCTCCCGTGGCGCCGCATCGCGCTCGCATCGCTCGGGACCGGGGGCGCGGTCGCGCTGCTCGGGGCGCTCGGCACCTCGATGGATCTCACCCTGCTGTTTCTCGGCTTCGCGCCGAGCTGCCTGCTCGTGTTCGCGCTGCCCGAGGCGCCGGTGTCGCAGCCTATCGCCGTCGTCGGCGGGCACCTGGTGTCGGCGGCAGTCGGGCTCGGTGTCGGCGCGATCCCGCACACCGGGTGGTGGGAGGGCGCGCTTGCGTCGGCCCTCGCCGGGGCGCTCGCCGCGGCCCTCTCGGTGGTGGCGATGCTCGTGCTGCGGGTGCTGCACCCGCCGGCGGTCGCGAACGCGGTCGTCGTGTGCGTTACCGGCGCGGGCTGGAGCTACCTGTTTGCTCCGGTGCTCATGAGCGCGCTCGTGATCGTTGCGGTTGCCATGGTCTGGCATCGCTTCGCGGGCGGGCCGGGGGCGTACCCGTATCGGTCTACTATTCGGTGAGCTTGGCTCTGGCTCTGGCTCTGGCTCTGGCTTTGGCTTTGGCTCTGGCTCTGGCTTTGGCTTGGCCGGCCCTCGGCTAGCCCCGCCATGCATGGCGAGGCTTTCGCCAAGCATGGCGGGGCTAGTGGCGCTGTCGCCGCGTACTGCGGTGCTGTCGGGCAGCCATCGAAATGAGCGTGGCGCCAGCTACTGCAGCGATCGCGGTGCCGATGAGCCAGGCTGCCGGGTGCTGCCACCCCGAGCTCGCGACCTCAGCGCTGCCCGATCTTGGCTCCGCGCCTGGGCGGGAGCCGTCGCTCGGAGCGGTGCCGTTCATGGCGTCGTCGTTCGCGGCGCTTCCCGGCCGGCCTGACTCGCGGGCCTCGGGCCTGTCGGGGAGCGCCGGCCCGTCTGCCGAACCGTGCTGCTTCGCGCCTGGCGCGGTGCCCTGCTCCGACGGGGTACCCCGCTGCTGGGTCGCCGACCCGGGTCGGTTCGCTTCGCCCGGGGGCTTCTCGCCGGTCCCGCCGGTCGCACCGGGCTCTGCGGGCTCGGGCTCTTGCCCAACCGCCTCGACCGTGACCGAGCAGCCCGCGACCGAGGCCGCCTGCACCTGGCCAGGCGACCACGTCTCTGTTTCGACGCCGAGCACGCCTGTGGTGAGGGTGGTGGTGAGACCGCTGACGAGTTCGATGTCGCCCGCGGCAGCATCGGGCACGGTCACGGTAAACGACAAGACGCCGGCAGAATCGGCGGCCCTGGCAGCGTTCGTCGCCGCGTCGCTGGGGTGGGTCTGCACTCCGTCAGCGTCGCTCCTGGCATCGACGTCGTGCAGCCACTTGATGCCCTCGTCGGTGATCGTCGCCGATTCCCAGGGCGCCGGCGGCAGGCCGAGGTAGTTGTCGATCTGCCCGTAGGGGCCGCCCGCGCCCGGCCCGAGTGCAACAGCCTGCGAGAGCGAGACATCGCTGACTGCGAGCCCCGCGCCCGTTCGCACCACACTGGTGCTCAACCTGAGCGCCGGTTCAAGCGGCAGCGGAACGTAGGCGTCACCCGTGCCGTTGGTCGCGGCTCGCAGCGTGAAATCTACGATCGAAACGCGAAAGCTCCGGCCCGCGAGCCAGTCGACCTGCACGTGGTGCGAGCCCACTCCGTCTGGCCCCCAGTGCGAGCACACGGTGTTTGGGTGGGCGGCGTGCGCCGGCGTCGCCCCGAGCCAGGCGGCCCCGAACCCGGTCGCGCCAAACCCTGTCGCCCCGAACCCTGTCGCGCCGGCCACAGTCGACCCGACGGCCAGGGCGGTGGCGCACGCGGCAAGTGTCATCGCCCTGGCCGCGCCAGTTGATGCCCGCATGCTCCCCCTCTGACGTGTGTGGTGTTCCACGCTACCCGAGCACAGTACGAGCGTCGAGACCACCCAGCAGACGCACAGGGAGCCGGGGCGTGCCCTGCGCAACTGCGGGCGATCTGCACAGCCACGGTCAATACTCGGCGCCCAGGGCCTATCTCAGGCAGAAACCAGAGGCAAGCGCTGCGACGCTAGAGCGGGCAGCGGGCAGCGGGCAGCGGGCAGCGGGCAGCGGGCAGCGGGCAGCGGGCAGCGGGCAGCGGGCACCGAGCACCGGGCCCCGGGCGCCGGGCCCCGCCGCCGCAAGCCACCGGCGGCCAAGCCGAAACCCCAGCAACCAAAAAAGCCCCAGCTCCCAAGCTGTGCAAGGGATCTGGGGCTTTCAAGCGTTGCCCGCATATGGCGGAGACGGGGGGATTTGAACCCCCGGTCGAGTTTAACCCCGACCCTTCATTAGCAGTGAAGTCCGTTCGGCCGCTCCGGCACGTCTCCATGCGCGGGCAACGCCATTCAGTCTAACGGGAAATCGCTTCGCCCGGAAATCCAGGGGCAACGAAATTGTTAGTAACTGGTCTGACCGGCGACGCAGCTCTCGACGTCGGGCTTCAGCCCAGTGATCTCGGAGGGCAGCTTCACGCGGTCACCGCCCTCGGCGGCTGCGCCGTCGGCCGGCGGAGCCTCGCCTTCGACGGGCTCAGTGGGTTCGGCAGGAACCTCGCCCTCGGCCACCGGCGGAGCCTCAACGGCGCCGCCGACGCCGGTCACGTCGAACGATGCACCGCTCTGCAGCGTCGCGAACAGCTGCGCCGCGAGATCGTAGTTCGGCCGCAGTCGGCCAGACTCGTAGGGGTGATCGAGCGACGGGTACTGCACGAAGTTGATGTTCTCGAGGTCGATGTCTTTCACCGTGCCCGCGGCGGCCTGCATGAACTGCATGCTCTTCATGCTGTCTGAGAGCAGCATGTTGTCGACGGCAGCCTTGGCGAGGTTCCACACCTTGAACGGGTCGGTGAGCGTCTCCGAGCTCTTGAGCTTGCGCAGCAGCGACGACATGAAGACCTGCTGGTTGTTGATGCGCGAGATGTCGCTGCCGTCGCCGACGCCGTAGCGGGTGCGGAGGAACTGCAGTGCGTCCCAGCCCTCGAGGGTGTTCATGCCGGCGGGCAGGTCGAGGTTTGTTTTTGGGTCGACGAGCGGTTGCGTGAGGCAGACCTCGACGCCGCCGACGGCCTCTGAGATGCCAACGACGCCGTCGAAGGTGATCACGGCGGCGTACGGAATCTCCATGCCGGTGAGCTCCGAGATCGTGCGAGCAACGCAGGGGAGCCCGCCGTAGGTCATGGCGGTGTTGAGCTGCTGCTCGCTCATCGCCGGGTAGAAGTTCTCTTCGCCCTCTTCGCTTGGGCAGCTCGGAATCGGCACCATGAGGTCTCGCGGAAAGCTAATGACCGTCGCGTTCTTGTGGTCGGCCGAGACGTGCAGCAGCAGGTTGACGTCGTTGAGCTCGCCCTCCTCGCCGTCGTCGTAGCCCTGGCCAACGCGGGTGTCAGAACCCGCGAGCAGAATGTTCAGTTCGCCCTCGAGCGCCTGGGCGCCCGCGCCAACGGCTGCCGGCGCGGTCACGCCGAGGTCGACGGTCTTGGCGCTGTTCACGAAGCCCCACACGGCGTAGGCCGCGGTCGCGACGCCCGAAAAGGCGACGACGAGCAGCGTCGTGAGCACGAAGCGGCTTGCGTTTTTCAGCGACGACGACCTGGGAAGCTTCCCGTGGCGTACGACTGAGCGGCGCGGCTGTTCGGCCTGCGTCTTTCTCGCCATTCGGTTTCCTCTTGTCAGTCGAAGCGGCCAACGAAACGGGCCGCGCGATCTTCCCAATTTACCCGAGAGCCCTGGAGGGAGCCTGGAGCATCCGGAGAATCTCCTGGGTATTGAAGATGCCCCGAGCGGTTCGCGCGGGGCATCTTGTGGCGGAGGGTAGGAGATTTGAACTCCTGAGACGGGGTTACCGCCTGCTTGTTTTCAAGACAAGTTCCTTCGGCCGCTCGGACAACCCTCCGCGAACGAGCCTAGCAAATGTTCGCGGGCGAACCCGCCACGAGGCAAAAAACTCCAACAAATCAGTGAGAAACCCGCAAGAAAGAGGGGGCGCGAAGCACGTGCCTACGCGATCCGCCACCCCAGAAATCAGCTCGCGAGCAGCTCGGGGAACCGCTCGCGCAGCGCGAGCAGCAGGCCGCCATCCTCTGCGGTCGCGGTGACCTTGGTCGCAGCGGCCTTCACCTCTGGCACGGCCTGCCCCATTGCGACCGAGACGCCGAGACGGCCCGCCCACTCGAGCATCTCGATGTCGTTGCGACCGTCGCCCGCCGCAAACACCCGAGCCGGGCTGATGCCGAGCCGCTCGCGGAGCACCTCGAGCGCGCTCGCCTTCGTCACTCCGTCTGGCGCGATGTCGAGCCACGACGAGGTGCCCACCGCGTACGAGACGTGCGTGAGGCCGAGCGACTCGATCGCGGTGAGAAACTCCTCGACGCGGTAGTCGGGCGAGAACACGATCACGCGAGCCGCCTGCACGCCGAGCAACTCCTCGAAGGTTGCCTTGCGCTGGTTTGAGGGGAGCGTGCCCGACGGAATCTCTTTCGTGTACAGGAAGCTGCCGTCGGCAAGCTCGACCGAGAAATGAGCGGTGGCCAGCTGCGGCCGAATCTTCTGTAGCGCGTCTGCGGGGTTGAACGCCTCGACGTACTCGCGCCGGTACCCGCGGGTACCGAACGGGTCGCGCTTGAGCGTCACCGCGCCGTTGGCGGTGACGACCCACTCGGGGCGGATCCCGAGGCGTTCGACGATGGGCAGCGTCGCATCAACCGAGCGGCCCGTCGACACGATCACCTCGTGACCCGATTCGTGCAGCGTGCGGATCGCCTCCGCGAGATCGGGATCGATGATCCCACCAGCGGCGTGGTCACCCGCGCCGTCAAACCCGTGACGAAGCACGGTTCCGTCGAGGTCGAGGGCGATGATGTGGCGATCCTGCATTGAATTACGTTCCTTCTACGGGGCTGAGTACTTCGAGTCCGCCGAGGTAGGGGCGAAGCGCCTCGGGGACGGTCACGCTGCCGTCAGCGTTCTGGTGTGTTTCAAGAATGGCGACGATCCACCTGGTGGTCGCGAGCGTGCCGTTCAGCGTCGCGACGGGCGCGGTCTTGCCGCTCTCGGTGCGGTAGCGGGTCTGGAGCCTGCGCGACTGGAACGTCGTGCAGTTCGAGGTCGACGTGAGCTCGCGGTAGGTACCCTGCGTCGGCACCCAGGCCTCGATGTCGAACTTGCGCGCTGCGCTGGATCCGAGATCGCCAGCGGCGACGTCGATGACGCGGTAGCTCAGGCCGAGCGCCTGCAGCATCTCCTCCTGCCACGCGACGAGGCGGTCGTGCTCGGCCTCGGCGTTGTCGGGGTCGGTGTAGACGAACATCTCGAGCTTGTTGAACTGGTGCACGCGCAAGATGCCGCGCGTATCTTTGCCGTGCGAGCCTGCCTCGCTGCGATAGCAGGTCGACCAGCCGGCGTAGCGAATGGGGCCGGCAGCCACATCGAGAATCTCGTCGGAGTGGTACCCGGCGAGGGCGACCTCGCTCGTGCCAGTCAGATACAGATCCTGATCTTTCAGGTGGTACACCTCGTCGGCGTGCTCACCAAGGAAGCCGGTGCCGCCCATGATCTCGGGCTTCACGAGCGTCGGCGTGATGAGCGGCGTGAAGCCGTTACGCATCGCGAGATCGAGCGCCATGTTCATGAGCGCGATCTCGAGGCGCGCGCCGACGCCGCGGAGGAAGTAGAACCGGGCGCCAGACACCTTCGCGCCGCGCTCCATGTCGATCGCCTGGAGCATTTCGCCAAGCTCGAGGTGGTCGCGGGGCTCGAAATCGAAGGTCGGGACATCGCCGACGGTGCGCAGCGTGACGAAGTTGTCTTCGCCGCCCTCGGGCACGCCCTCGACCACGATGTTCTCGATGCGCGAGGCGACTCGCAGGAAGTCGGTGTCGGCCTCCTTCGCGCGCGCATCCGCCGCCTTCACTGCGGCAGCGAGCTCCTGCGCGTCGGCGATGAGCGCCGGCTTCTCCTCTTTCGAGGCGGCCTTGACGCGATCGCCCATCGCCTTCTGCGATGCGCGCAGCTGCTCGAATTCGCCAAGGGCGGAGCGGCGAGCGGCGTCGGCGGCAAGCGCCTCGTCGACCACCGACTCGTCGTTGCCCCTGGCGCGCTGGGAGCGCTTGACGACGTCGGGATCGTTGCGGAGAAGTACTGGATCGATCACACCCCTTAGCCTAGCGCGCCGGGCTCAGGACTACGATTGACCCATGACTAAGGTCCCCGAGCGCGTGCAACCTCACGCCGCCGTCGTGTACCACCCGCTCAAAACCGACGTCGCTGGCCTGCGCAGCGCGGTCGCGGCGGCCGAGGCGCGCGCCGGCTGGGCGCCGACGCGATGGTACGAGACCGAGGCGGTGGATCGGGGCACGGGCGCCGCGACTCGTGCGCTCGAGGAGGGCGCGAGCGTCGTGCTCGGCTCGGGCGGCGACGGCACGATCCGCGCGATCGCCGAGACGCTTCGTAGCAGCGGCGTGCCGCTCGGGATCGTGCCCCAGGGCACGGGGAACCTCCTCGCCCGAAACCTTGGGATGCCGCTCGGCAACCTCGCGGAGGCAGCGGAGGCCGCGTTCTTCGGCCGCAACCGCGCGATCGATCTCGGCATCGCGACGATCGTGCGCGAGCCGGATGCCGCCGGAGCCTCCGAGGAAGACGAGCACGCCTTCCTCGTGCTCGCCGGCATGGGGCTCGACGCCCGCGTGATCCGCGCGACGAAGTCGACGCTGAAGAAGCGCGTCGGCTGGCTCGCCTACGTCGACGCGGGCGTGCGCACGATGGTGAAAGACAAGCCCCTCGAGATCCACTACTCAATGGACGGCTCCGAGCTGAAACCGCTCACCGTCTACACCGTGATGATCGGCAACTGCGGGCTCTTACCCGGCGGGGTGCTCCTCATTCCCGACGCGAGCCCCGACGACGGGCTGCTCGACGTCGTCGCGCTGCGCCCGCTCGGCCCGTTTTCGTGGTTGCGCATCTGGAACAAGATCGGCTGGGAGAACGGCGTGCTTCGCAAGACCAAGGCAGGCCGCCGCATCATCGATCTCGTAAACGACACGAAGAACGTCAGCTATCTCCGCGCTCGAGAGTACGCGCTTGCCGTTGCGAGCCCGGAGCCGATCCAGCTCGACGGCGACGATTTCGGCCTTGCGGTCAAGGTTCGCGGGCGGGTGGATCCGGGTGCCCTCGTCGTCCGCGTGCTTCCCACGTGGCAGGTCCCTGAATAGCATCTACTCGCCCGTGCGTGCGGCGGTCGTAGCCCCGTTGGTGGACTCCGCGCCCGCTTCGGTCTCGTCTGGTTCGGCCGCTGCTTCGTCTGCGGTGGTCTCGGCAGAGCAGTCACGCGACAGCGGCGGCAGCTCGTCTTTCGGCGGTTTCGCCGGGCTTGGTTCACCGGGCTCGCCGGTGACATCAGAGTATGTCGCGGCACTGAGTGGGAACACGTTCCACACCTCGGCGTCTTTCGCGAGTGGATTGAACGAGTGCGCGTAGCTGCGGTCGTCGCCTGGCACCCAGCTGTCTGGAGGTGTGGAAGCATCTGCGCTCAGTGTCGTGAGCGGCTCGCCGTTTTGATCGAAGAGTCGCACCGACTCCAGCAGGTTCCCCTCGCAATCGTAAGCAAAGATGTTGGTGATTTCGCCCCCGTTCCGTGCGAGGCCCTGCATCGCGTATTCCTCGTAGGAATAGTCAGTGTGTGGGGTGGTGAGGCTCGCCCAGGTCGAAGCGAGAAATGGGAGAACGAGTACTACTGCGGCGACATTGGCGACTCTACGAACATGCTTGAGCCAGGCGCGGGGGAGCCAGCGGCCCCGACCCCACTGGACGCTGAGCACGATCAGCGCGAGCGTAAATGCGACCGACAAGTAGGAGATGGGCAAGCCGTTGATGAGCGGGTGCCGCAGGAGAAGGAGCGCGGCCCAGGCTCCGACGAGTGCGCGAAGTACCCACCAGGCGGGCTGCACAGCAACCGCAAAGTCTCGGACGCTGCGTCGTGCTGGGGTTGCGGCGAACCAGCTTGCAGCTCGTGCGCGCGCAGCCGCGATTCGCTCGCGCAGTGGGAGCTGAGGCGCAGACTTCGGGTCTCTGGGCGGGAGCCCTGCCGCCTGCCGCAACTCCTCGGCGTAGCCGGTAGGGTCACCGAGCTCGCCCCCGTCATTTAGCCGCTCCTCGAGATCGGCACCGAGCCCGTCGAGCAACTCGTCGAGTTCGTCGGCGGGGAGGTCGTTGAGCTGGGAGCGCACCGCGGCCGCGAATGCCACTGCGCGCTCAGCGTTCGTTAGCTCTGCAGCGGTGCCGCTCGGCGAGGTGCCCACGAAAGGCCGCGTGTTCGGGTGCGTCTTCGGCAGTGGCATGGTCGCCGCGATCGGGTCGGTTGCTGGAAGGGAGGCGGTGTCGTTCATGCTGAGGCTCCTTCGGGCTGCGCGGCTTGCGCCGGTTGCTGCGGTTCGATGAGGGCTGTCAGCGTCTCTGAGAAGCGCTGCCAGCTGTTGCGCTGCTCGGCGAGCAGGTCGTTGCCCATCGGGGTGATGCTGTAGTACTTGCGGTGCGGGCCGCCCTCCGACGGCACGACGTAGGTCGAGAGAGCTCCGGCCGCGTAGAGCCTGCGCAGCGTGCCGTAGACCGAGGCGTCGCCGACCTCGTCGAGGCCAGCGTCGCGGAGCCTGCGCACGACGTCGTAGCCGTAGCCGTCTTCACGATCCACCACCGCGAGCACCGCGGCGTCGAGCACGCCCTTGAGTAGCTGTGTTCCATCCACGCGGAACTCCTCTCGCATTCGCTGATACGCACTAGTGTGCATTACACAATAGTGCGGTGTCAAGAACTCGGTTTCGTCGGTGGTTCGGCGCCGAACCACCGACGAAACCGTGGGCTACAGCGTGCCAGGCGCAAGCTTGACGTTTCGGCACTTGAGGCGTTCACTGGAGGCATGGTCTTCATCGGGTGGGCGCTCGCGTTGCTGGGCGTCTTTGGGTGCCTGTTTTCGGGGGCACTTGTCATTCGCGCGAGCCCCGAAGCCCCGGTCAAGATCTGGGACGTGAACCCCGAGGCGCCCCACGCAGGGTGGCTGCAAGTCATCGGGATCCTGCTCGTGATAGTCGGCGCTGCGTTGCTCGAGCAGCCGCAGAAATGGGTGCTGCTCCCGTTCCTCTTCTTCAACTCCCTGATCTGGGTTGGCATGCGTGCTGCCCACAACCGCAGGGTCGCGGGCATCGACTTCTGACGTACACCCCTGTCCGCGGGGCGCGGGTCGGGGTCAGCGCCGCGGGGTCGCGGAGCCCCGGGTCAGGCTGGGTCGACGCCCTCGATGACTTCGCGCAGCCAGTCGCGCGCGTCGCGGAAGCGATCGTCGTCGTGCACCGCGCGAATTTCGGCCGAGATCTTGTCGGCCCGCGGGTATGAGCCGAGAAACACGACGTTCGGGCTGAACCGTTTGACCCCGAGCACGGCGTCGGCGACCCGCTCGTCTTTGATGTGCCCCTCGGCGTCGATGACGAAGCGGTAGCGCCCCATCCTGTCGCCGATCGGGCGAGAAGCGAGCAGGGTGAGGTTCACCCCGCGGGCGGCGAACTGCTCGAGCAGGTCAAGCAGCGCGCCCGAGCGATCCTCAGGCAGCTCGACGATGAGCGACGTCTTGTCTGCCCCCGTCGGTTCGCTCACCGGCACGACGCGACTCACGAGCACGAAGCGGGTGACGGCGTCGGGGTTGTCTGCGATGCCCTCGGCGAGCACCTCGACCTCGTAGTGGTCTTGGATGCCGGGGGGAGCGATTGCTGCGTCGACCTGCTTGGCCTCGTCGAACAGGTCGGCCGCGGCCTGCACGTTCGACGTCGCCGGCAGGTGGCGGTGCGCGGGCCGCGCCCCGTCGAGCCAGGTGCGGCACTGCCCGTACGCGACGGGGTGCCCGGCCACCACCGTGACGTCTTCGAGCGCGACGCCGGGCCTCGCGACGAGCACGAACCGCACGGGCACGAGGTACTCGCCGACGATCCGCAGCCCGGGGATTGTCGCGAGCGCGTCTTGCGCGACAGTTACGCCGCCGTCGATCGAGTTCTCGATCGCGATCATCGCGGCGTCGCTGGCCCCGGTGACGACGTCGTTCAGCGCCTCGCCGAGGTTCGACACCGGGTGCCAGTCTTGGCCCCGCGCCTCCTCGACCTGTTTGAGCGCAGCCTCCGTAAACGTTCCGGCCGGGCCAAGGTAGGAGTACCGGCGGCGACGTTCTGGGTGCTGTGACATGTGCCTAAGCGTATCGCGCGCCGTCGCGTGGCGCGGGGTGCCCGTGTGGGTGAGTGGTCCGGATGTGCAGCCGCCCTTAGCCGAGCACGCGTGCGACGAGCGCCTGCGCCGCCGCCTGCACCTCGATGAGGTGGTTCGGCCCGGCAAACGACTCGGCGTAGATCTTCATGACGTCTTCGGTGCCAGACGGGCGGGCCGCGAACCAGGCGCGCTCGGTCGAGACCTTCAGCCCGCCGATGGCTGCGCCGTTCGACGCCTCGGTCGCGACGGCCGTGATCGGGTCGCCCGCGAGCTCGGTCGCGGTCACGTCGGCGGCGCTCAGCGCCGAAAGCCTGGCCTTCTGCTCGGCGGTCGCTGGCGCGTCGATGCGCGCGTAGGCGGGCTCCCCGAAGCGCTCGACGAGCGCGGCGTACCGCTCCGACGGCGACTGCCCGGTGACCGCCTGGATCTCCGCGGCGAGCAGGCACAGCAGAATGCCGTCTTTGTCGGTGCTCCACGGCGTGCCGTCGAATCGCTGGAACGAGGCGCCGGCGCTCTCCTCGCCGCCGAACACGACCGAGCCGTCTGACAGCCCAGGCACAAACCACTTGAACCCGACGGGCACCTCGTCGAGGCGGCGGCCGTGGGCGGCGACGACGCGGTCGATCATCGCAGACGAGACGAGGGTCTTGCCGATGCGGGCGGTTGCTGGCCAGTCTGGCCGGTGCTCGAGCAGGTAGTCGATTGCGACGGCGAGGAAGTGGTTCGGGTTCATGAGCCCGCCGTCGCGGGTGAGAATGCCGTGCCTGTCTGCGTCTGCGTCGTTGCCGGTGACGATCGCGAACTCGTCGCGGTAGGAGGCGACTGTCGACATCACCTGCGCCGACGACGGGTCCATGCGTATCTTGCCGTCCCAGTCGAGGTGCAGAAAGCCGAACTGCGGGTCGACACCGGTGCCGAGCACGGCGAGGTCGAGCTCGTAGCGGTCGCGGATCGCCGGCCAGTAGGCGACCGAGGCGCCCCCGAGCGGGTGCGCGGCAAAGCGCACGCCGGCGTCGCGGATCGCCCGCATATCGATGACGTTCGCGAGGCCCTCGACGTACGCGCCGAGGAAGTCGTATGCGCCGGGCACGGTCTTCGCCGGCGACTCGTGGTGCACGAGATCGCGCCACCCGCCGGTTTCGAGCAGCTCGTTCGCGCGCGCGGCGATCCACCCCGTCGCATCTCCGTCTGCCGGGCCACCGTGCGGCGGGTTGTACTTGATGCCGCCGTCGGCAGGCGGGTTGTGGCTCGGGGTGACGATCACGCCGTCGGCGCGCTCGGGGTCATCGAGCGCGCGCCCGCGGTTGTGGGTGAGGATCGCGTGGCTCAGCGCGGGGGTCGGCACGAAGGCCTCGTCTCCCGTGCCCGCATTGGTGAGTACGTGCACGCCGGCGGCAGACAGCACCTCGATCGCGGTGTGCTCGGCCGGGGCCGAGAGCGCGTGGGTGTCTGCGCCGATAAAGAGCGGCCCGCGGATGCCCTGGGCCGCGCGATACTCGGCGATCGCCTTCGCGATAGCCGCGATGTGCGCCTCGTTGAACGAGGCAGTCAGGGCCGAGCCGCGGTGCCCCGAGGTGCCGAACACGACGCGCTGCGACGCGACGGTCGGGTCGGGCACGACCTCGGAGTAGGCGCGCGTGAGCGCTGCCACGTCGACGAGATCTTCTGGGCGCGGAAGCAAACCTGCACGAACATCCATACCCCTAAGTGTGCCAGGGCTTTGCCGCTACGTCTCGTTCACCTCCACGGAGTAGTCTGTGAGACATGAGCGACATGGAGCAGGGACGTCCGTCAATTGAGTGCTGGCTGACCGACATGGACGGGGTGCTCGTGCACGAGAACCGCGCCATTCCGGGGGCCGCTGAGCTGATCGAGCAGTGGACGGCGAAGGAGCAGCCGTACCTCGTGCTCACGAACAACTCGATCTTCACCGCGCGCGACCTTGCCGCGCGGCTCGCCGCCAGCGGCATCAACGTGCCCGAGGAGCGCATCTGGACGAGCGCGCTCGCCACGGCCGCGTTTCTCAAGCAGCAGAAGCCTGGAGGGTCGGCGTTCGTGCTCGGCGAGGCCGGGATACTCACCGCGCTGCACGACGCCGGCTACGTGATGACCGAGACGAACCCCGACTTCGTCGTTGTCGGCGAGACCCGCAACTACTCGTTCGATGTGATCACGAAGGCGATCCGCCTCATCAACAAGGGCGCGCGTTTCATCTCGACGAACCCGGACGCGACCGGGCCGAGCCCCGACGGCGTGCTGCCAGCGACGGGCGCGATCAACGCGCTCATCACGAAGGCGACGGGCATGGAGCCCTACGTCGTCGGCAAGCCGAACCCGATGATGTTCCGCTCGGCGATGAACAAGATCGGCGCGCACTCGCACAACACCGGCATGATCGGCGACCGCATGGACACCGACATCGTTGCGGGCATCGAGGCCGGCCTGCACACCGTGCTCGTGATGACCGGCATCTCTGACAAAGCCGAGATCGAGAAGTTCCCGTTCCGCCCGAACGAGGTGCTCGGCTCGGTCGCTGAGCTGCTCGACTAGCTACCGCCCCGGCCAGCGGGCCCGCCCCGTGCGGAGCGGAGCGGCCCCCAGAAGCTGCGCCCAGCTGCCCAGCCCGCCAGCCTACCCGCCTACCCGCCGATGCGGCGGTAGCGCTCGAATCGACGCGAGCGGCGGTGCTCGCCGCGCTGCAGCTGCAGCGACGCGAGCTCCTGCGAGATCGCGTCGCCCATGCGCTCACAGAATGCGCGCGCCTCCTCCGCAGCGTCTGGCTGCTCGGCGACTACCCGGTCGACGATGCCGCCGGCGAGCAGCCGGCTTGACGAGACGCCCTGCTGCTCGGCGAGCTCAGCGGCGTGAGAGGTGTCGCGGTGCACGATAGCCGACGCGCCCTCGGGCGGTAGCGGCGACAGCCAGGCGTGTTCGGCAGCGAGCGTGCGATCTGCCGGCAGAATGGCGAGCGCGCCGCCGCCGGTGCCCTCACCGAGAATCACGGAGAGCGTCGCGCCGCGGTGCATCGTGAGATCGGCGAGGCAGTGGGCGATCTCGCGGGCTAGGCCGCCCTCCTCGGCGTCTTGTGAGAGCGCGGCCCCCGGGGTGTCGATGACGGTTACGAGCGGCAGCCTGAGCTCCTCGGCGAGCCGCATGGCGCGGCGGGCCGCACGGAGCGCCCCGGGCCCGAGCGGTGCGAGCGCTCGCTGGGTGCGGCGATCTTGGCCGACGACGACGGCCGGAACGCCGCGAAACCTCGCCAGGCAGAGCGACAGCCCCGGGTCGCGCTCGCCCTGGCCGGTGCCCGACAGCGGCACGACGTCGGTCGCCGCAAACCGCAGCAGCTCCCGCAGGCCGGGGCGGCGAGGGTTGCGCGACCGCGTGACCGAGCCCCAGGTATCTGAGGAGCCAGGGTGCGCGTCCCCCTGCCCCGCGAGCCCGGCGCCCCCGGCTACCCCAGGGTTCGCGGCGCGCGCGACGAGCTCGTCGTGCGTCGGTGGCTCGAGCAGCCTGAGCGTGCGCGAGATGACCTCGCGCAGCCCCTCGGGCGGCAGCACGCCGTCGATGATGCCGTGGTGGGCGAGGTTCTCTGCCGACTGCACTCCCTCGGGGAACGGCGCGCCGTAGAGCGCCTCGTAGACGCGCGGCCCGAGGAAGCCGACGAGGGCCCCTGGCTCGGCGACGGTGACCTGCCCGAGCGAGCCGAACGATGCGAGCGCGCCGCCCGTCGACGGGTGCCTGAGGTACGTGAAGTACGGCAGCCCCTCGGCCTGGTGCGTTGCGACTGCGGCGGCGATCTTCACCATCGCGACGAACGCCAGCGTGCCCTCCTGCATGCGCGTGCCGCCCGACGCCGTCGATGCGAGCACAGGCAGCCCCTCCGACGTGGCCCGCTCCATCGCCCGCACGAACCGCTCGGCCGCGGCGAGCCCGACGGAGCCGGCGAGAAACCTGAACTCGCACGCGATGAGCGCGACGCGGCGGCCGTCGATGAGCGCCTCGCCAGAAACGATCGACTCGTCGACGCCCGACTTCTCGGCAGCGGCGGCGAGCTCGGCCGTGTACGCGGGGGTCGCGAGCGGCTGCACGGGCGCCGCATCCCACGAGCGGAAACTCCCGGGGTCTGCGACGAGCTCGATGAGTTCGGCGGCCGAGTAGCGGCGCGTTGCGGTGGTCATCGCGCTACCTCCGCGGCGAGCCACTCGCGAATCGCGTCGCCGTGCTCGTTGAGCGTCGGCGGCGCCTCGTGGCGGGCCCTGGCGCGCTCGCGCTCGCCAGACGCGTCGACGTCGAAGAACCTGAGGGCCGGCCCCGGCAGCGAAATCTCGCCGAGGGCCGCGTGATCCACATCGATGATGAGGCCCTGCGAGCGCACCTGATCCCACTCGTAGACCTCGGTGAGGTTGCGCACCTTGCCGGCGGGAATGCCAGCGGCACTCAGCCTCGCGAGCAGATCGGCGGCGTCGGAGTCGCGAAACGCAGCCTCGACGAAGGCGATGGTCTGCTGCCGGTTCGCGACGCGCTCCGGGTTGGAGCCGAGGCCCGGTGTCGCGGAGTCGAGCTGAAACTCTGCGCAGAACGCCTGCCACAGCCGGTCGTTGGCGACCGAGATCTGCACGTGCCCATCGCGGCAGCCGAACAGCCCGTAGGGCGCGATCGACGGGTGGTGGTTGCCCTGAGCCTCGGGGGTCTGCCCCGCGACGGTGACGCGGGTGCCCTGAAACGCGTGCACGCCGACGAGCGAGGAGAGCAGCGACGTGCGCACCACGCGACCCCGGCCCGTCGCCGCGCGCTCGTGCAGCGCCGCCAGCACGCCGACGACGCCGTGAATACCGCCGAGCAGGTCGGCGATCGGGGTGCCGACCCGCTGCGGATCGGCGGGGCCCGGCCCCGTGATCGACATCAGCCCGGCCTCGCCCTGCACGATCTGGTCGTAGCCCGCGCGGCCACCCTCGGGCCCATCGTGGCCGAAGCCGGTGATGGAGAGCTGAATGAGCGCCGGGTTGAGCTCGGCGAGCGCGGCCGTGCCGAAGCCCAGGCGATCCATCACACCCGTGCGAAAATTCTCGACGAGGATGTCGGCACGAGCGAGCAGCGCGGTGAGCGTCTCGCGCCCGTCGTCGCTCTTGAGATCGAGCGCGATCGACTCCTTGTTGCGGTTGCACGAGAGGAAGTAGGTCGAGTAGTTCTCGCCATCGGAGCCCGCCACAAACGGCGGCCCCCACGACCTCGTCTCGTCGCCGGTGCCCGGCGACTCCACCTTGATGACGCGGGCGCCGAGATCGCCGAGCATCTGCCCGGCGTGGGGGCCGGCGAGCGCCCTGGAGAGATCGATGACGAGGAGGCCCGCGAGCGGGCCCGCCGCCTGAGCCGCCTGCGCGGTTGATGCGTGCGCGGCTGATGCGTGCGTGGTCACGGCTACTTGCTCCCGTCGGTCGCGAGGTAGTGGCCGAGCGCGCTCACCGCGGCGCGCACGCCCGTTGTGAGCGTCGGCTCGATGTCGGGCAAGAAGAACGGGGAGTGGTTCACGGCCGGGCTCGGGTGATCTGCCGGGTACGCGCCGAAGAACCAGTACACGCAGGGCACGCCGATGCTGTCGGCGAGGTGGCCGAAGTCTTCAGACCCCATCGCCGTCGGAATCTCGACGATCTTGTCGGCGCCCAGCTCGGCCGCGAGGGCCGCGCGCACCTGCTCCGTCGACTCGGGGTCGTTATAGAGCCGAGGGAACCGGGTGAGCTCCTCAATGCGCGGCGCCGGTGCCCCCGACGCTGCGGCCTCGGCGTTCACGATGCGGGCGACCGCGCCGAGCACCTGTTCGCGCACCTCGGGGGTGAGGGTGCGAATGTTCAGTGTGAACTCCGCGCTCGCCGGGATGATGTTCTCTTTCAGCCCGGCGTGGAACGTGCCGCAGGTCACCACGGCCGGGGTCTGCGGCGACAGCTCGCGCGACACGATTGTCTGCAGCCGCGTGATGATGTGGGCGCCCTGCACGATCGGGTCGATCGCGTCTTGCGGCTGCGAGCCGTGCGACTGCTTGCCGGCGAGGGTGATGCGCAGCGAATCCGCGAGCGCCATCGCCGGGCCAGAAGCGAGGCCGATGCTGCCCGCCGGCGCCGCTGGAAACACGTGCTGGCCGAGCACAATCTCGGGCTTCGGGGCGCGCTCCCACAGCCCGTCGGCGACCATGGCGACGGCGCCCTCGGCTGTCTCCTCGCCCGGCTGAAAGATCCATACGACGGTGCCTGCCCACGCGCCGAGCTGCCCAACGAGCAGCTCGGCCGCCGCGAGCGCCGTGGCGACGTGCGTGTCGTGGCCGCAGCCGTGCATCACGGGCACCTCTGTGCCGTCTGTCAGCGTGCCCCTGGCGCTCGAGGCGTACTCGGCGCCCGTGTCCTCTTGAATCGGCAGCCCGTCGGTGTCGGCGCGAAAGCCGACGACGGGCCCCTCGCCGTTTCGGAGCACGCCGACGACGCCGGTGCCGCCGCAGCGAAAACTGTCGATGCCGAGCTCGCTCAGACGGGCCTCGATGAACTCTGCGGTGCGGTGCTCCTGCATCGACAGTTCTGGTGTGCGATGCAGGTGCTTGTAGGTCTCGTGCAGGCGTTCGCGTGCCGAGTCTTGGAGCTGGGTGGTGAGCATCTGTTTCCCTTTCGCTGCGGTGATGGTGGTCTGAGGGTGGTTCCCCGGGCCCGGGGCGCCTGCGCCTGCGCCCGGGGCGCCCGGGGACGCCTGCGCCCGGGAGGGAGATCTAGTTGACGAGCACGGCCTCGTGCTGGCTGCGGTCGCGCACGATCCACGAGATGACGATTGAAGCGACAACCGCGAGTGCGGTGGCGAACAGCGCGAGCTGCGGCACGAGCGGCACGATCACAAACTGCAGCAGCAGCGCGACCGCGATCGCGACGATGGTGGCGCGGAACTGCTTCATCGCCACGATGCACTGCACGAGCACTGCGCCGAGCAGCGACGGCAGAATGTAGATGCGGGCGACCTCGACGAAATCAGCGGGAATGAGCGACACGAGCCAGGTGCCGAGCAGCCCGACGAAGACGAGCAGGCTCACGAGGTGCACGGTCGCTGCGCCGCCGATCGCCATGACCGCGGCGATGTCGCCGCGCTTCGTGCCGGGCTTCGCGTTGATGCTCGCCTGCGCGACGATCGCCGCCGGCAGCAGCTTGTTCGAGATGTTGCCGATCATGAACGCCTGGTACATGGCGGCCGAGCCGAGCACGGGGAAGTAGGTGAGCGGTTCGACAACCCAGAACACAGCGAAGGTGCCGGCGACCGCGGCGAACGCGACCCACACCATTGAGGCCGAGATGTCGAGGTCGGCGAAGAACACGAGGTAGAGCGGCCCTGCGAGCGAGAGCACGAGGCCGGCGAGCATGGTGAGCGAGCCGTAGCGGGTGGTCTGCCGCTCGAACAGCGCCATTGCTGCGTCGGCTCCGACCTGGGTTGCTGGTGTGGCGGTGGTAGTCATGGTGACCCTCCGAACTTACGAGGCGGTGTGAATCAAGAAGGCGGCGTAGAGCGCCACGAGAATTGCAATGCCGAGCGCCCACTCTTTGAGCCAGCGCGCATTGAGCAGCTTGGCGACGAGCAGGCAGAGCCCCATCGTCGCCGCCGAGATGAGCACCACGAGCAGGTGCGTCATCGACTTAGGTGTCTCTGCGATCGTGAGCATCGAGAACGCTCCGAGCAGGGCAGCGGTGGGAATGAGCGCCATCGCGGCGGGGTTGCGCTTGGCGAGGCTCGCGCTCCCGCGCTTGAGAAATGGCGTCATGATGAGCGTCGCGAGCATCCACATGCCGCCCGAGAGGCTCATCGCGAGAAACGCGACGGCGAAGACCTGCTGCGTGTACGTGTCTGCGCCGAGTTCGGCGCCCATCGAGGTCGCGGCGATGCTCGCCGACGCGGTTTCGGTTGCGGCCGAGCCGATCAACCCGATCCGCACGAGCACTGCCGGTGTGCCGAACAGCGCAAGCAGCGAGATCGCGACGATGACGACGGCGAGCGATGGCCCGATCGAGGCGACCGCGCCGGCGCGAAACGACTCCTTGATTTCGCGGAGCGGCATCTCGATGCCCGGGGCCGCGCGCTTGGCGACGCGCACGTAGAGAATGGTCTGGACAAAGATCACGGCGAAGACACCGAGGGCGCAGAACCAGAGCACCGGGGAGTTCGCGATCGCCCAGATATCGGTCGAGGCTGGGTCGGCCAGCCTGAAAAGCGAAGTGTGACGCATGTTGTGCTCCTTTGCATCTCATGCTTGTGAGAGATTCGCTCTCGCAATCACCCTGGGGTACACCGGGGCCCTCCGACAAGAGGTTAGCAGATCTCGCCACCCATTTGGCGAGATCCCCCATTTTCCCAGCGATTGCCGGGTTCGGCTTCTCGCCGCTCAAGAACCCGGGCATGCTCGGGGGCACAGCATTTCAACGTCGAAAGGCATTCACCATGGACGAGATCCAGAACCTCAGCGCGGTCGAGGTCACCCACCTCATCAGGCGGCGCGACCTGTCGGCGCGCGAGGCGCTTGCCAGCCACATCGCGGCCATTGACGAGCGCAACGGGGCGGTGAACGCGGTGATCACGACCGACTTCGAGCGCGCGACGGAGCTCGCCGCGCGCGCCGACGAGCACACGGCTCGCGGCGGGCCGCTCGGCATTCTCCACGGGCTGCCGATGACGCACAAAGACACGTTCGCGACCGCGGGGCTGCGCTCGACGCAGGGGTCGAAGGCGCTCGAGCACAACGTGCCGGCGAGCGACGACCTGCAGGTCGCGCGGCTCGCAGCCGCTGGAGCGATTCGCACGGGCAAGACGAACGTGCCAGAGTTTGGTGCGGGGTCGCACACCTTCAACGATCTTTTCGGAACGACGACCAACCCATACGCGCCGTCGCTCTCGGCAGGCGGATCCTCGGGCGGAGTCGCGGCCGTGGTCGCCGCCCGCATCCAGGCATTCGGCGACGGCTCCGACATGGGTGGGTCGCTGCGCATTCCGGCCTCGTTCTGCAACGTTTACGGGCTCAGGCCCTCGTACGGCGTGATTCCGCTCGAGAGCGCATCGAACGCGTACAGTTGGCTCGCGCGCTCCGGGCCGATGGCGCGCAGCGTCGAAGACCTCGCGCTGTTCATGCGCGCGAGCGCCGGGCCGACGAGCCTGCCAAACCCGAGCCCGCTGACGCCGCACGACTTCGGCACGCCGCTGCCAGACCTCACGGGGGTGCGCATCGGCTACAGCTTCGACTTTGGTATCGGTATGCCCGTCGAGCGCGCCGTCATCGACACACTGAGCGCGCAGCTGCGCGTGTTCGAAGACGCCGGGGCGATTCTCGAGGAGGCCTCTATCGACTTCGGCGATGCCGACGAGGTGTTTCAGGTGACGCGCGCCTTCGACTTCGCGACGGGCATCGGGCCGCTGCTCGCCGACTACGGCGACGTCATCAAGCCCGAGGTGATCTGGAACGTGCAGAAGGGGCTCGACCTCGACGGCGCCGCGATGATTTCAGCGCACGCGGCCCGCACGCGGCTCGAGCGCGCGGTGCAGTCGTTCTTCGGGCGCTACGACGCCTTCCTCAGCCCGGCGGCACAGGTGCTGCCGTTCGACGCGAGCTGGCGCTGGCCTCAGGAGATCGCGGGGGTGGCCGCCGAGAACTATCTCGATTGGATGCGTTCGGCCTGCGTGCTCTCGGCGACGAGCCTGCCCGTGCTTGCGATGCCCGGTGGCTTCACCGAGAGCGGCCTGCCCGTGGGGTGGCAGCTCGCTGCGAACCACTACCGCGATGCCGACCTGCTGCGCTGGGCTGCGGCATACGAGCAGGCCACCGGGTTCGCGAAGCGACCGCCCGAGCTCATCGCGCCGGCCCAGTAGAATCGGGGTGCGCCCGGGCGGGCGCCCCGGGTCAGAGAGGACAGCGCGATGATAGCGGACGGGCTCAATGACCTGCAGCGCCGCATTATCGCCGCGCTGCAGGTCGACGGTCGCGCGCCGTGGCGCAAGATCGCCGAAGCGCTCGGCGAGCCCGAGCGCACCGTCGCGCGCTACGGCAACGAACTGCTCGAGAGCGGCCGGGTCGTGATCGCCGCGGTGGATCACTTTGAGCACTCCATGATTCTCGCGTGCACGAGTGCCGCGGGCACCGCGAGGTTGAGCGGCGAGGCGCTCGCGCAGCGCGACGACGTCACCTTCAGCTACCTCACCACCGGCACGGCAGACGTCGTCGCGGAGATCGGCTACCGAGACAACCTCGGCGAGCTACTCACGACTCGACTGCCGGCCACCGCGGGTGTGCAGAGCTTCTCGGCGATGCCGATTCTGCGGTATTTCAAGACGATTCGCGGCTGGCGCACCGGCGCGCTCACCGAGACCGAGACCGAGGCGCTCGTCGCCCGCACCGGCCCAGACCGCACCGAATGGAGCCTGCCAGAGAGTCGGGGCCCGAAAGACGACGAGCTCATCGGGGCGCTGAAGGCAGACGGTCGCGTGAGCATCGAGGCGCTCGCCCGCCGCGCCAAGATGAGCGAAACCTCGGTGGCGCGCAGGGTCGAGTGGCTGCTGAGCTCGGGCCAGTTCTCAATTCGCGCGCTCGTCGACCCTGCGCTCGTCGGCTTCGAGGTCGAGGCGATTCTCTGGGCGCGGGTCGCGTCGTACCGCGTCGAGGCACTCGGCAACGAGCTGCGGCAGTGGCCCGAGGTGCGCTACGCGGCGGCCATCGCTGGCGACGCGCAGCTCATGGTGAACGTCACGGCGGCCTCGCACCACGAGCTCTACCAGCTGCTTGCTCGCCCGGCGTGGGAGGAGCACGAGACACTTGTCTCGACCGACCTCATCATTGAGGCCCGCAAGCGCGGGGGCCGCGCGGTGTAGCGAGGGCTTGGGTCGCTCGCGCAGAGCCACTTGCGCAGAGCGCGCTCGGGCGCGGCGCCCTGAGGGGGAACGCCCTGACCTACCGAGCCCGAGCGGGCACGGGGCGATTACTGCGGGGCGAGCCCGAGGTCTTCGAGGCCGATCGCGAAGCGGTATTCGTAGCCGGCCTCTTCGATGCGCGCCTTTGCGGGCGCCTGGCGATCCACCACGACAGCGACAGCGACAACCTCGGCGCCGACCTTCTTCAGCGCCTCGATGGCCGCGAGCGGCGAGCCGCCGGTCGTTGACGTGTCTTCGACAACGACGACGCGCTTGCCCTCGAGATCGGGGCCCTCGACCTGGCGGCCACGGCCGTGATCTTTCGGCTCCTTGCGCACGACGAACGAATCGTAGACCTCGCCGCGGGCCACACCCTGGTGCATAATCGCAGAGGCGATGGGGTCGGCGCCCATGGTGAGGCCGCCGACCGCGACGACGCCGTCGATATCGGCGATGAGATCGAGCATCACCTGGCCGATGAGCGGGGCCGCGCGGTGATCGAGCGAGAGCTTGCGCAGGTCGATGTAGTACGTCGCCTTCTTGCCGCTCGTGAGCGTGAAGTCGCCGTGGAAGACGGCCTCGGTCTTGATGAGATCAATGAGCTGTTCGCGCGCGGTGGTCATGGTGTTCATTCTAGTGTCGGTGCGCGGTTACGCCCGCAGCGAGAGGCCGCCGCTCGCGCGCTCCGGCCGCCTAAGCTCGATAGCGTGAACGCAGCACTCTCAGACGCCCAGCTCGCCGAACTCGTGGCGCTCTTCGAGCGCGGCCAGGTCGCCGTGCTCACGGGGGCCGGCATGAGCACCGACTCCGGCATTCCCGACTATCGCGGCGCCGGCACCCCACCGCGCGCCCCGATGAACATCGCGCAGTTCACCGACGACCCGCACTATCGGCGCAGGTTCTGGGCGGGGGCGCGCATCGGGCAGAACCGCATGAGCGCGGTCGAGCCGAACGCCGGGCACCGCGCGCTCGCGCGGCTCGAGGCAGCTGGCCGCATCGAGGGAGTCATCACGCAAAACGTCGACGGGCTGCACCGCGCAGGCGGTTCGGGCACCGTCGTCGAGTTGCACGGAGGTGGCGGGGTGATGCGCTGTATACAGTGCGGCGAGAGGTGGACCCGCACCGAGGTGCTGGGCTGGTTCGACACGCTCAACCCCGGCTACGCCGAGCGCAACGCCGACGCCGAGATCGCGCCAGACGGCGACGCCCTCGTCTCTGAGGTGGAGACTGTGCGTGTGCCGCTGTGCCCCGGGTGCGGCGGCACGCTGCGCCCCGACGTCGTCTACTTCGGCGAGACCGTGCCCGTCGACGTGTTCGCCGCGGCCGCGTCGCTCGTTGAGCGCTCCTCGGCGCTGCTGGTCGCGGGCTCGTCGCTCGCCGTGAACACGGGCATGCGGCTCGTGCACAAGACCGAGCGCCAGGGCAACCCGCTCGCAGTCATCAACCGCGGGCCGACCGCGGTCGATCAGCGCCCCTCGCTTGCCGTGCGCATCGACGGTGGCACGAGCGAGACGCTCACGGCGCTCGCCGACGCGCTGGGGGCGTAGCCGCCGGGCCGCCGGGGCCCGGGGCCGCCGGGCCGCCGGGCCTCCGGGCCGCCGGGCCTCCGGGCCTCGGGCCAAACCGCGAAAGCACACGATAATCACCGGAGCACACGTAATGTTGCTCAATTTACGTGTGCGCGGGTGAATATCGTGTGCTTCGGTGAACGCCTGGCCGGGGCCGGGTGGCAGGGGCCAAGGGCGAAGGCCAAGGGCCGGGGCCGGGTCTGCCCCGGCCCCGGCCCCGCCGCGGCTACTCGATGACGACCACGAGGTCGCCCGCCTCGACGCCGCGCGTGCCCTCGAACGCGACCCGCTTCACGACGCCGGCAACGGGAGAGGTGATCGCGGCCTCCATCTTCATGGCCTCGATCGTGCCGATCGCCTGGCCGGCGGCAACAGAGTCGCCCTCGGCGACCTTCACGGTCACGGTGCCAGAGAAGGGAGCCGCGATCTGGCCGGCGACGGTGCGGTCGGCCTTCTCTGCAGTCTCGGCGGTCACCGCGATGCGCTCGTCTTTCACGAACACGGGGCGCAGCTGGCCGTTGACGCGCACCATGACGGTGCGAACGCCCTTCTCGTCGGGCGCACCGATGGCCTCGAGGCCAACGTAGAGGCGCACGCCGCGGCTGAGATCGATCGCGTGCTCGGCGTTCGGGTCGAGCCCGTAGAGGTAGTCGCCCGTGTCGACGACAGAGAGATCGCCGTACTGCTCGCGCGCGTCTTCGAACTGCGCGGTCGGCGCGGGGAAGAGCAGCCGGTTCAGGGTCGAGCGGCGCGACGCGCTGTCGCCGTCGAGCTTCGCCTCGTCTTCGGCAGAGACCGGGGCGACCTCGATCGAAACGTCGCGACCCGCGAGCACGCGGGAGCGGAAGGGCTCGGGCCACCCGCCGGGGATCTCGCCGAGCTCGCCAGCAAGGAAGCCGACGACGGAGTCGGGCACGTCGAACTTCTCGGGGTTCGCCTCGAAGTCTGCCGGGTCGGCGTCGACGGCCGCGAGGTGCAGCGCGAGGTCGCCGACGACCTTCGACGAGGGGGTCACCTTCGGGATGCGCCCGAGGATGCGGTCGGCCGCCGCGTACATGTCTTCGATCTTCTCGAAGTTCTCGGACAGCCCGAGCGCGATCGCCTGCTGGCGCAGGTTCGACAGCTGGCCGCCAGGGATCTCGTGGGTGTACACGCGACCCGTCGGAGCGGTGAGGCCCGACTCAAACGGCTTGTACAGCGTGCGCACCGCGTCCCAGTAGGGCTCGAGCGCGTAGGCCGCGTCGGGGTCGATGCCTGTGTCGCGCTCGGTGTGGGCGAGCGAGGCAACGAGGCCCGAGAGCGAGGGCTGGCTCGTGGTGCCAGACATCGGGGCCGAGGCGGCATCGACCGCGTCGACGCCGGCGGCCGAGGCCGCGAGCAGCGTCGCGAGCTGGCCGCCAGGGGTGTCGTGCGTGTGCAGGTGCACCGGCAGGTCGAAGCGCTCGCGCAGCGCGGTCACGAGCTTCGCGGCGGCAGCAGGGCGGAGCAGGCCGGCCATGTCCTTAATCGCGAGCACGTGAGCGCCGGCCTCGACGATGCGCTCCGCGAGCGACAGGTAGTAGTCGAGGGTGAACTTGTCTTCGGCGGGCGACAGCAGGTCACCCGTGTAGCAGAACGCGACCTCGGCAACCGCCGTGCCCGTCTCGCGCACGGCGTCGATCGCGACGCGCATCTGGTTCACGTCGTTGAGCGCATCAAAGATGCGGAAGATGTCGACGCCGGTCGCCGCAGCCTCCTGCACGAAGGCCTGCGCGACCTTCGGCGGGTAGGGCGTGTAGCCGACGGTGTTCTGGCCGCGCAGCAGCATCTGGATCGGCACGTTCGGCAGGGCGTCGCGCATGGCAGCGAGCCGCTCCCAGGGGTCTTCGCCGAGGAACCGGAGCGCGACGTCGTAGGTCGCGCCGCCCCACGCCTCAACCGAGAACAGCTGCGGCGTCATGCGCGCAACGTGCGGGGCGACGGCCACGAGGTCGCGCGTGCGCACGCGGGTAGCGAGCAGCGACTGGTGTGCGTCGCGGAACGTCGTGTCGGTGACCGCGAGCGCCGTCTGCGCTCGGAGCGCTTTCGCGAAGCCCTCGGGGCCGAGCTCGAGCAGCCGCTGGCGGCCGCCGGCCGGAGCGGGAGCGTCGAGGTCGATCGCTGGCAGCTTCACCTGCGGCTCGATCGTCTGCGGGCGGGCACCGTGCGGCTGGTTCACGGTAACGTTCGCGAGGTGCTGCAGCAGGCGGGTCGCGCGGTCCTTCGGCTTGTTCAGCGTGAGCAGCTCGGGGCGCTCCTCGATGAACGCCGTCGAGACGTCGCCGGCCTGGAACGAGGCGTCGTCGAGCACGGCCTGCAGGAAGGGGATGTTCGTTGCGACGCCGCGGATCCTGAACTCGGCGAGTGCGCGGCGAGCGCGCACGACCGCGTCTTCGAATGAGCGGCCGCGGCACGTGAGCTTCGCGAGCATCGAGTCGAAGTGCGGGCTGATGTA
>NZ_BAAAKZ010000001.1:146515-359278 GCF_039528015.1 Leucobacter albus
CCGAGGTCGGGGCGGAAGCCGTTCGCGGGGTCTTCGGTGGTGATGCGGCACTGGAGGGCCGCGCCGTGCAGCTTAATCTTGTCTTGCGTGAGCCCGAGGTCTGCGAGGGTCTCGCCGGCTGCGATGCGCATCTGCGACTGCACGAGATCGACATCGGTGACCTCCTCGGTGACCGTGTGCTCGACCTGAATGCGCGGGTTCATCTCGATGAACACGTGCTCGCCGGCGCGGGCGCCCTCGGTGTCGAGCAGAAACTCGACGGTGCCGGCGTTGGCGTAGCCGATCGACTTCGCGAAGGCGAGCGCGTCGCGGGTCATCGCGTCGCGCTGCTCCTGCGTGAGGTTCGGTGCCGGCGCGATCTCGACGACCTTCTGGTGGCGGCGCTGCACCGAGCAGTCACGCTCGAACAGGTGCACGGCCTCGCCGGTGCCATCGGCGAGCACCTGCACCTCGATGTGGCGGGGGCGCAGCACGGCCTGCTCGATGAACATCGTCGCGTCGCCGAACGCGCTCTCGGCCTCGCGCATCGCTGCCTCGAGCGCCTCGCGCAGATCCTCGGCGCGCTCGACGCGGCGCATGCCGCGCCCGCCACCGCCCGCGACGGCCTTCGCGAAGACCGGGAAGCCGATCTCCTCGGCGCCCGCCATGAGCGCGTCGATGTCTTGTGACGGGGGAGTGGATCGGAGCACCGGTACACCGGCAGCGATCGCGTGCTCCTTGGCCGCGACCTTGTTCCCGGCCATTTCGAGGGCGAGCCGCCCCGGCCCGATGAACGTGATTCCGACGGCCTCGGCCGCGGCAGCGAGCTCGGGGTTCTCGGAGAGGAAGCCGTAGCCGGGGTAGATCGCGTCGGCGCCGCACTCCTGAGCGACCCGCACGATCTCGGCGATGTCGAGGTACGCCCGCACGGGGCCGCCCTCGGTGCCGATGAGGTAGGCCTCGTCGGCCTTCAGGCGGTGCAGGGAGTTGCGATCTTCGTATGGGTAGACAGCGACTGTTCGCGCGCCCAGCTCATTCGCCGCTCGAAAAGCGCGAATCGCGATCTCGCCACGGTTTGCGACCAGAATTTTTTTGAACATCGTCTTTGAGTCCCTCCCATGGGCGGTAGGCTGCCCGGTCGGAGGCGCGCGTTGTGCGCGCACCCCCGGTCAGTGTTGTGTGTAGAAGTTAAGTGTCAGTCTCCACGCGAAATGCGGGTCATTTCGTCCCGCGAAACTACCTTAATGCGCGTGCGGCCCGCAGTTTCACCAAGTGACAGCTCGTGCTCGTCGAGGCGATGCCAGCCATCCAGGTTCGTATACGGTATCCCGCGATCCGAGAGTAGCTCAGGAATGATGTCGGCGTCGGCATGTTCTGGCTGCCACCAGGTGTCGGCGTCAGCCATGAGGCACTCGAGCGTCTCCATCGCATCAGACTTCGTGTGGCCGATGAGGCCGACGGGGCCGCGCTTGATCCAGCCGGTCGCGTACACGCCCGGAACCCGGTTGCCCTCGAGGTCGAGCACGCGGCCCTGCTCGTTCGGAATCACGCCGCGAGACTCGTCGAACGGGATCTCGTCGAGCGGCGAGCCGTAGTAGCCGATTGCGCGGTACAGCGACTGCATCGGAACGACCTCGAACTCGCCGGTGTCGACGACGCCACCCTCGCCATCGGGCGCCGTGCGCTCGATCTTCAGGCCCGCGACGCGGCCGTTCTCAACGACCACCTCGACGGGCTTCGACCAGAAGTGCATGTGCAGGCGGCGCGACGACGGCTCGACCTCGCCTGCCTCGCGGGCGCGCTGCTCGTCACGCCACTTGTCCATGATTCGGGTCATGACGGTGACCTGCTTGTTCTTCGCGAGCACCTCGTCGGCGTAGGGGTCTGCGTGGGCAAAGTCGCGCTCGTCGACAACCATGTCGACGTCGCGCACCTCGCCGAGCTCGCGCAGCTCAAGCGGCGTGAACTTCACGTACTTTGGGCCGCGGCGGCCAAAGAGATGCAGCTCCTCAATCGGGTTCGCCTTGAGCCCCTGGTAGACATTCTCGGGAATCTCGGTGACGAGTAGGTCGTCGGCGTGCTTGATGAGCATGCGCGAAATATCTAGCGCGACGTTGCCGTTTCCGATAACTCCAACGGACGCAGCCTCGAGCGGCCAGGTGCGCGGCACGTCGGGGTGGCCATCGAACCAGCTCACGAAGTCGGCGGCGCCGTACGAGCCCTCGGCGTCGATGCCCGGCACGTCGAGCATGGCGTCGCGGATCGCGCCGGTCGAGAAGATCACCGCGTTGTAGTGCCGCTTGAGGTCTGCGAGGGTGAGATCTTGGCCGTAGCGAACGTTGCCGAAGAAGCGAATCTGGCCGCTGTCGAGCACGTCGCGCAGCGCATTAATGATGCCCTTGATGCGCGGGTGATCGGGGGAGACGCCGTAGCGCACGAGCCCGTAGGGGGCTGGCAGTTGCTCGAACAGATCGATCTCGACCTCGAAATCGCGTTCTGCCTTCAGCAGCAGGTCTGCGGCGTAAATACCGGCGGGGCCGGCCCCAACGATCGCCAAGCGCATCTTGCTCATACCTCGGAACTACCCTTCCCTCGAAACAATGGACTCCGCCATGCGCTCAAGCGCGCGCTTCACCGGCGACTTCGGCAGCACGTCGAGTGCTGCTACGGCCTCGTCGGCCCAGCGCTGGGCGGTGGCCTCGGTCTCACGCGTCACCTCGTGGGTGTACAGCGCGTCGACCTCAGGATCCATGACCGACAGGTCGGCTCCGTCGGCGATAGCCTGCACACCAGCGTCGATGCGGGTGAGCAGTGCTTGTGCCTCGGAATCGCCGCCTGCGGCGCGGTTTCGAAGGAGGAGCAGGGGGAGCGTCGCGACACCAGCGCGCAGGTCGGTGCCCGCGCGCTTGCCGGTTCGCTCCTTCTTGGGAGACAGGTCGATGACGTCGTCGATGAGCTGGAAGGCGACGCCGATGCGCTCGCCGTACTCGGTGACGGCGTTCGCGTGCTCGGCTGAGCCGCCGCCGAACATCACACCCATGCGCGCGGCGGTAGAGATGAGGGCGCCGGTCTTATCCGCGAGCACCTGAATATAGTGCGCGATCGGCTCGTCTTCTGGCTGCGGCCCGACGGTTTCGTGCAGCTGGCCTAGGCAGAGCCGCTCAAAGGTCTGCGCCTGCAGCAAGATCGCGTCTTCGCCCATGCCAGAAACAAGCGACGAAGCGCGCGCAAACAGCAGGTCTCCGGCCAAGATCGCCACGGAGTTCGACCACACGACCTGCGAGGCTGGCACCCCGCGGCGCAGGCTCGCGTCGTCCATGACGTCGTCGTGGTACAGCGACGCGAGGTGGGTCATCTCGACTGCGACGGCGGCGCGACGAACGAGCTCGCTCGGGCCGTCGCCGAGCTGGCTGGTGAGCACCGTCAGCATCGGGCGGATCCGCTTGCCTCCCGCCTCGGCCAGATAGCGAGCCGGAGCGTCTGCGACCGCAGAGGCAAAGCCAAGGTTCTCGAGCAGCGTCGCCTCGATGAGGTCGAGCTCGCGCTGCAGCTCCTTCGCCTGACGGCGATCTTCAGCGCTGCGGAAGAGGCGCATCGGGAGCGCCTGCGTCGTGGTGTCAGCCGTGTTCTGGCGGATCACTCGGTGCCTCGTTCGTTCGTCTCGGTTTTGGGGGTGGCGCCCTTGGGCTGTTGCTTGGGCTGCTTCTGCTGCTCCGCTGACTTGGCTGCGGTGTCGGCCGACGCTGCTGGCTTCTTTGCGGCGGCTGGCTTTTTCGCTGCGGCGGGCTTTTTCGCTGTTGGCTTCTTTGCGGCTGCGGGCTTCGACTCCGTGGCCGGCTTCTGTGCCGCCGGTTTCTTCGCTGCGGCGGGTTTCTTGGCGGCGGGTTTCTTCGTGGCCGGCTTCGTCTCGTCAGCGGGGCGCGCTGCCTCCGCGACCGGCTGCGGCTTTGCGCGCGGCACGAAGCCGCGGTGCAGCGCGACGATGCCGAGCGTCAGGTTGCGGTAGGCGACGCGCTCGAGCCCGGCCTCGCGGAGCCACGCCGCGAGCTCTGCCTGTGCTGGCCAGCTCTCGATCGACTCGTTGAGGTACTTGTAGGCCTCGGCGGCGTCGCGATTGATGACGCCGGCGACGCGCGGGAGCACGTGCCTGTTGTATTTCGTGTAGGCCCAGTTCACTGCGTCAGACGTCGGGCGCGAGAACTCTGCGACGACGACGCGACCGCCCGGCTTAACGACCCGGGCCATCTCGGCGAGCGCGCGCTTTGGCTCCGACACGTTGCGAAGCCCGTACGAGATCGTCGCCGCGTCGAAGCTGTCGTCTTCGAACGGCAGCTGCGTCGCATCGGCCCAGACGAAGTCGATGAGGTCGTTGCCGGCATGCCGCCTGCGGCCCTCGGCAAGCATGCCCTCGGAGAAGTCTGCGGCGGTGACGTGGGCGCCGTGCGCGGCGAGGGCGGCCGACGAGGTGCCGGTGCCCGCGGCGATGTCGAGAATCCGCATGCCCTTGCGGGGCGCGATCGCCCGGGTGGTGGCGAGGCGCCAGAGGCGCGAATTTCCGACCGACAGCACATCGTTGAGGAGGTCGTACTTCGGGGAAACCTCATCGAACATGGCAGAAACGTCCGTCGCATGCTTGGTCGTGGTGTCTGGTCGAGTCACCGTTCCATCGTAGCCGGTTGTGCCTCTGTGGGTGCTTGCAGTCGTCGACGAGTAGATTGGCATGGTGAAGACCGATGCGACCGTAAGCCCTGCGGGCGACGTACCAACACTCCGCGCGGTGACGCGGCCACTCGGCAAATTGCCAAATCTGCTCGCGTTTGCCGACGAGCACGCGCCGCTGTTTTGGAACCGCGGCGACCGCGGCTGCGTCGGTATCGGGGAGTTGCTACGGCTGAGTTTCACGGGGCCCGATAGGTTTCGTGCTGCCTCTGCCAGGTGGCGCGAGATCGCCGCGCTGGCCGCCGTCGATGACCCGGTCGCCATGCCGGGCTCAGGGCTCGTCGCCTTCGGCACCTTCGCGTTTGCCGACGAGAGCGCGGCTGTGAGTGTGCTCATAGTTCCTCGACTGCTTATTCATCGCCACCGCGGAACTGCCTGGGTCACCGAGGTCACCCTCGCCGGCGAAACCTCCGAGCTCGAGCGCGGGGCCGACCCGGCAGAGCTGCTGCCGACCGAGCGGGCGGTCGACGCAGCGAGCTGGGCCGGGGTGGAGCTGCGCCCCGCTGGCAGCACCGTCGACGCCTATCTCGCCGGCGTCGCCGACGCAACCGCGAGGGTCGTCGCCGGCGAGCTCGAAAAGGTGGTGCTGTCGCGCCAGATCGCGGGCAGCGTGAGCCGCGGATCCGACCTGCGCGTGCCGCTCGCACGCCTGAGCGAGCGCTACCTCGACTGCTGGACATTCGCGGTCGACGGGCTGATCGGCGCGAGCCCCGAGACGCTCGTGCGCTCGACGAGCGGCGCGGTTTCGGCGCGGGTGCTCGCGGGCACCCGCGGTAGGCACCAGGAAGACGCCGCGCGCGACCGGGCGGCCCGCGACGAGCTGCTGCGCTCGGCGAAGGAGCAGCACGAGCACGATTTTGCCGTGCAGAGCGTCGTCACGGCGCTCGCCCCCCACGTCACCGAGCTGCGCACGAGCGACGCCCCGTTCGCACTGCAACTGCCAAACGTGTGGCATCTCGCCACCGATCTCGGGGCCGCCCTCGGCGCCGAGTCGACCGCGCTCGAGCTCGTCGACGCGCTGCACCCGACCGCTGCGGTCGCGGGCACGCCAACGGCCGACGCGGTCGCGATGATCGCGGAGCTCGAGCCGTTCGACCGCGGCCGCTATTCGGGCGCGGTCGGGTGGATCGACGCAGCCGGAGACGGCGAATGGGTCATCGCGCTGCGGTGCGCGCAGTTGGGCGAGGCGGGCCCAGACGGGGCACGCGCGCTCGTCGCCACGGCTGGTGGCGGCATCGTCGAGGGGTCAGACCCGCAGCACGAGCTCGGCGAGACCGTTTCGAAGTTTCGACCGATCACGGAGGCCTTCGGGGGCTAGCCCGACAGGTCGGTCGGCGGTCGAGCGCGTTCGGTCTCGCCCGGGTGCCTCCGGTCAGCCTGGCCAGCGCAGCCCTGCGGTCGCGGCGAGCCTGGCCTGCTCAGCCGCGACGTCGAACTCGGCCGAGGGCCACTGCGGGTCGATGCCCCGCAGCGCCGCGATCACGATGCGCTGCACCGCGACCCGGGCGTACCACTTGGAGTTCGCCGGCACGACAAACCAGGGCGCGTGCGGCGCGTTCGTGCGCTCGATCGCGAGCTGGAACGCGGCCATGTACTCGGGCCACTTCTGCCGCTCGTCGACGTCTCCCGGGTTGTACTTCCAGTGCTTGGCCGGGTCGGCCAGCCTGTCGCCCAGTCGTTCGGCCTGCTCCTCGGGCGAGACGTGCAGCATGATCTTCACGATGCGCGTGCCGCTCTCGGCGAGCCCGCGCTCGAACTCGACGATCGCACCGTACCTGCGCTCGATCTCCTCTGGCGGCGCGAACTCGCGCACCCGCTGAATGAGCACGTCTTCGTAGTGCGAGCGGTCGAACAGCCCGATCACGCCCGGGCCTGGCACGCGGGGAGCAACGCGCCAGAGGAAGTCGTGTGCCCGCTCCTCTTCGGTTGGAGACTTGAACGCGGTGAGCTGCAGGCCGTGGGGCTCGAGCTGCGCGAAGACGTGGTTGACGATGCCGCCCTTGCCCGCAGCATCCATCGCCTGGAGCACGACGAGCACCCGGTCTGGCGCGCCGGCGCGGCTCTGGGCAAAGAGGCGCTCTTGCAGCTCACGCAGCTCCTGGGCCGAGGCCGCGAGCTCAGCCTGGCCGGCCTTCTTGTTCGCGGTGGTGCCCGGCGTCGAGGCCGGGTCGATCGCGGCGAGGTCGAAGCCGTTGCCTGTGCCTGTGCCTGTGCCTGTGCCTGTGCGTGTGCGTGTGCCGCCTTCGGTGCGGGTGCCGACGCGCAGCAGCTCATCTACATCACCGTTCCAGAACTGCTGTGTCATAGTGCCCCCTGGGTTGCTCACACGCTGCCTGCTTGGCAACCGTTGCAGTATGGCAACTCTAGGTGCTTGTGCGCCGGCTGCGCCCGAGCGGGGCTGTGTGTTGCCCGCGCCAGCCCTTCACTTGCCTCCGAGGTGGTGCGCCTATTGCCAGCAGCTACTATCTGATCTCGGAGACAAGTGCAGGGCTCGTGGGGCCCGGGGCGTGGGGCCAGGGGCCAGGGGCGTGGGGCCCGGGGCTAGCGGCCCGGGGCCCGGGGCCAGTGGCCCGCCAGCGAGCGCCGACCGCGAGCTCAGTTGGCGTCGAGCGGCACCTCGACGAGCATCGGCCCGGTCACGGGAGCGGTGAACAGCCGCTCGAGCTCGCCGCGCTCCGCGACGAGCCGGTACTCCCACCCGTAGGCCGCCGCGAGCGCCGCGAGGTCTGCGCGCCGCGGGGTGCGCATGACGCGCTCGAACGCCGCCGCCGGCGTTGTCGCTGCCACCTCGAGCCCGTCAAAGATCGTGCCGCCGCCGTCGTTGCCGACGATCACCTGCACGCGCGGCCGCGCCTCGGGAGCCTCAGGCAAGAGCAGGGACCCAGCGTCGTGCAGCAGCGCGAGGTCTCCGATGAGCACGCGAGTCGTGCCGGCTGCGCGCCTCGGGTCGGCATCTGCCTGGCTCGCGGCGGCCACTCCAAGCGCGGTCGCGATGGTTCCGTCGATGCCGGCGAGCCCCCGGTTGGCGTGCACCTGCAGCTTGCGAGCGGGCGCGAGCCCGTCGAGCACGCGCACGAGTCGCGAGGCTGCGACGACGAGCCGGTCGTGCGGCCACGTCGCGCGCCAGGTGCTCTCGACGAGCAGCTCACGCGACACGGGCTCGCGCTTCACCGCCACCTCTGCGCGCGCGTAGGCGTTGCGCTCCTTGTAGCCGGTCTCACGCGCCGCCTCGAGGTCTGGCTCGTGCACGGTGGTGCGCAGTCGCTGTAGCTCGCGGTCGGCGGCGACCCACGCCCCGAGCCAGCGCCGGTGCGCGCGCGGGTCGTGCCCGTCGGCGACGGCGGCCGTCGCAACGATGCGTGCGCCCGGTGCGGGGGCGTAGTGGTCGCCAGCGTGCGGATCCACCACGATCACATCGACGTCGCCCCGCTTGAGCATCGCGGGTACCTGGCGGGTGAGTGTTGGGTGCCCGAATACGATGGCGCGCTCGATGAGACCGCCGATTGCCGGGTCGTCGATGAGGGTCGCGTAGCAGCTGATGGCCTCGCGGCCGAAGCGCGCGCCGCTCACCGCCTCGGCGAGGAGCGGCAGCCCCGCCGCCCGCGAGAACTCCTCGGCGGCGTCGCCGGCGCCCGCCCCCGCGATCACGACCGCGAGCGCGTCGCCGTCGTGCACGTAGCCGCCCGCGCCCGTCGGGTCGGGGAAGTTGGTCTCGAAGCGCTCGCCGTCGCTGCGCGAGGCGGCCCCCGGCGCCAGCGCGGCATTCTGGGCGCGCTGGGTGCGGGCCTCGAGCCCCTCTTCGGCGGCCGCGGCGAAGCCCGCCGCGATCATGTCGTCAAAGCCCGCCGTGCCAGACAGCGGTTCGACGAACTGCAGGTTGAGCTGCACCGGGCCAGCCGGCTTGTCGCCGGGGAAGCCGAGCGCGGCGCTGAACGCGCGCGCGGCGACCCTGTCGGGGGTCTGCGCGCCCCCGCCTGGCCCGGCCACCTCGCCGGCGATCTCGCCGTGCTCGCCGAACGCGGGCGGTGCGACGTCGAGCGACAGCCTCGCTGCCTGGCCGAACGCGTCGAACTGGGTGGTGGTCTGATTGCTGCGGGTGCCGCGGAGCCGGGCAGGCCGATCGGCCGTGAGCGCGATGAACGGCACCCGGCCCTCGTGAGCCTCGAACGCGGCCGGCGCGAGGTTCGCGACCGCGGTTCCGCTCGTCACGATGACGGGGGCGGGAAGGCCGGTCTCGCGCGCGAGGCCGAGCGCGAAGAACGCGGCGGATCGCTCGTCGACCCGCACGTGCAGGCGGATAGCGCCGGCCGTTTCGGCCGCGGCCGCCGCGAGCGCGAGGGCCTGGGAGCGCGACCCCGGGCACACCACAACATCGGCGACACCGCGGCGGATCAGCCCGGCGAGCAGCTCAACTGCAAAGATCGATGCGGGAGCCGGCCCCGGCATTAGCGGGTCTTGTCCTGGCCCCGGTCGCGCTCCTCGCCCGGGCGCGGCTCCCCGGGCTCTTCGCCGGGGAATGTCTCATTGTCGAGCTCCTTCAGGCGCTCCTCGAGATCGCGCAGCGATTCGCGCTCGCTGTCTGAGAGCTGTCGGCCGGTGAACCGCGGGTCGTCGTCGGGGGCGAGGTGCTGCTTCGCTCCCGGGCCGCTCGTTGGGCTGCCCTTGCCGATCATTAACCAGAGCACCGCGCCGACGACGGGGAGCAGCACGATAATCACAATCCATACGGGCTTGCTCACGCCCCTGGCGCGCGAGTGGTCGGTCATCGCCGCGTCAACCAGCGAGTACAGGGTGAACGCCACGGCAATGACGGCGCCGATAATGATAAACCTGACCATGGCCTCATGTTACCCGGCAAGCCTCCGGGCGAGGAGGGGGAGCGTTCAGTCTGCGAGGGTAGACTCGCCGCTGTGAGTGAACAACGCAAAGCCTGGACCACGTACATTGTGCTGCGCCTGCTCTTTTTCGTGGTGCCCTTCGCGGCGCTGTACGCGCTCGCCCTGGCTCTCGGGTTCACCATGATGCTCGCCGGCATCACCGCCGCTGTGCTCGCAGCACTGATTGGTGTCTCGCTGTCGATTCTGCTGCTGTCGAAGCCGCGCGAGGAGGCGTCGGAGAGCATCTACGCCTGGCGCAATCGCGATCGCACGGCTGATGACGTTGCTGAGGACGCCGTGCTCGACAGCGAAACCGACGGGCGCTAGCTCGCCCCCGTCTTCTTGGCGCGCTGCTCTCGCAGAAAGTCGCGCGCCGTGTACTGGCGCGAACGCTGCCCGTAGTCGGCAGACGAGAGGCCGCTAATGAGGGAGCCAGCGTCGACATCGAGCACCGTCGCGATGCGCACGAGCGTTTCGGCCGACGGGCTCTGAGCGCCGCGCTCGATCTTGCCGATGCTCGTTTGGCTGAGCTCCGAGAGGTGGCTCAGGTCGTCCATCGAAATTCCCAGGGCGAGCCGGGCATTACGAATACGTTCGCCAATTATTTGGGCTGCGTGTGAGTGGAACGGTGGCACCATACAAGGGTCTCGGGTTTCGACAGGAAATGCCAGACCCAAAATCAGAGGGTGCAAAGTTGGTAGGTAGAAAAGTACCTGATTGTTCGCGGGCACTTCACCGGTGCCCGCGAGCTGGCGGCGATGCACCGGAAGATCACGGCGACCGCCGCATACACTTGACGGTGTTCGCCGCCCCCTATGTGTGTAAGGACGACAGCACATCGTGACCACCCCCTCAGACAGCGCCCCGATTCGCATTCTGCTCGGCTGCGACACCTTCGCGCCAGACGTGAACGGAGCCGCGCGCTTCGCCGAGCGACTTGCGGCCGGCCTGGTGCGCCGTGGCCACGAGGTGCACGTTGCCGCGCCGTCAAAGAAACACCGAACGGTCGGCGCGTTCCGCGAGACGATCGAGGGCGAGCAGATGGTCGTGCACCGCATCGCGAGCTGGCGGTGGTACCCGCACGACTGGCTGCGGTTCGTGCTGCCCTGGCGGGCACGGCACTATGCGCGACAGATCCTTGACCAGGTGAAGCCAGACGTGATCCACATCCAATCGCACATTGTGATCGGTCGCGCGCTGGCCCACGAGGGCGCTAGGCGCGGCATTCGCGTCGTCGCAACGAACCACGTGATGCCCGAGAACGTCTTCGATTTCACGCTGCTGCCCGAGCGTGCGAAGCGCATCTTTGTGCGCTGGGGCTGGCGCGACGCCGATCGGGTGCTGCGCCGCGCCGCGGCGATCACGACCCCGACGCGACGCGCAGCAGACTTTCTCGAGCGCAACACCTACCGCCGCGGCGTGCTGCCGGTGAGCTGCGGGCTGCGCGCGAGCGACTACACTGCGATTGTCGGGCCGCGCGAGCGTCACAAGATCGTGTTCGTTGGCCGCGTGACGCTCGAAAAAGAGATCGATGTCATCATCCGGGCGCTCGCGCGGCTCGACCCATCGCTCGACGCGAGCTTCACGATCGTCGGCGACGGCGACCAGCGCAAGCAGCTCGAGAAGCTCGTCGCAGAGCTCGGGCTTACGGGGCGCGTGCACTTCACCGGGCGGGTGAGTGACGAGGTGCTGCGCGGCCACCTCACCGACGCGACGGTGTTCGCAATCGCGTCTATTGCCGAGCTCCAGTCGATCGCCACGATGGAGGCGATGGCCTCTGGCCTGCCGATCGTCGCGGCCGATGCGATGGCGCTACCCCACCTCGTGCACCACGGCGAGAACGGCTACCTGTTCCAGGCGGGCAACGACCGCGAGCTCGCCGACGCGCTGACGAAGGTGCTGACCGCCGACCCGGCGGAGTACGAGCGTATGCAGCAGGCGTCGCTCGCCGCGGTGCAGTCGCACGATATCGACCGTACGCTCGACACCTTCGAATCCCTATACCGGGGCATTCCGGTCGCCTAGCGCGCGATGCACATTCTCATCGTCACCGATCAGCACCCCGAGTCGCTCGGTGGGGTGCAGGTCGCGCTGCGGTTGCAGCGACGCTTCCTCGAGCGCGCGGGGCACACGGTGTCGATAGCGGCCCCCGCGCTGGATCGCGCGGGCTACGACCCGGGTGCCGCTGGCCCGGGCGCGCAGGGCGCCGGGGCGTACATCGACCTCCCATCGCGCCCCATCACCACCGACCGCGAGTACGGCATCAGCTGGCCGGGGAGGCGCACCGACAGGGCGCTTGACGAAGCGCTCGCCGCGCGCCGTGCCGCGGGAGCTCCCCCGGTCGATCTCGTGCACATTCAGGGTGATTTCTGGGGCGCGATGATCGGGCTGCGGGCAGCGAAGCGGCACCGGCTACCGGTGGTGTTCACGATGCACAACAACGTTGAGGAGGGCACGCGGGCGGTCACGCGGCTCGCTCCCCTGGCGTTCGCGGGGCTGAGGGTGTGGCGGCGCCTGGCCGTTGGCCGAGCGCCCGCGGCGGCGCGGGCAGCGGCGGCGCGGGCAGCGGCGGCGCGGCCTGCGTCGGGTGGGCGGCGGCTCGGCGGCGGGGCCTGGCGCTATCTCTCCGAGCTCACCGCTGGCGCGGCGCTTGTGACCGCGCCGTCGGGGCACTTCGCCGCAGAGCTCGAGCGTCACGGCGTTGCTGACGAGGTCGCGGTGACGAGGGGCGGTGTCGATGACGAGCTCATCGCGACGGTGCGCTCCGCTCCGCGCACCGAGCGCGACCGGCCGCGGCTCGTGTGGCTCGGGCGCATGAGCGGCGAGAAGCGCGTGCTCGAGTTTATTGACGCCCTCGGGCAGGCTGCCGCGAACGCCGACGTGACGCTGCACGGGGCCGGGCTGCTGCTCGGCAAGGTGGAGCGGCGGATTGCGGAGCTGGGCCTCGGCGACCGGGTGCGCGTCGCGGGGCCGGTGCCCTACGAACAGGCGCTCGCGGCGATGCGCGACGCCGATGCGCTCGTGCAGACGTCGATCGGCTTCGAAACCCAGGGCCTCACGCCATACGAGGCGGCTGCGCTCGGCACACCGACGGTGTTCTGCGACCCGAATATTGCGGGCGATCTGGCGGTGACGCCGTCGTGGCTCGCGGCCGACGCGAGCGTCTCTGCGCTCGCCGCCGTGCTCCGCGACGCTGTTGAAGAGCTCAGCGGGCAGGCGGGCGAGCTGCGCGTGGGCGCGGCGGCGGGGGAGCGGCTGCTGCAGTCGACTCAGACGGCCGCGATGATCGCGCTGTACGAGCGGGTGCTCGCGAGCTGATTCGTGGCGGATCCGCGGCTCGTGCTCCCACGCGCCGAACGGCCGTTCTTCAGCGTCGCAGGCTGGGGCATCGCGATGGCTCTGTCGAGCCACGCGTTGTTGCCGGGGTCGCCGCTTAGAAGCGCCAGGCGACGGCCTGGAAGCCGGTCGGCGGTGCGGGCACCCACGAGTCGTCTGCCTGCACGTAGCCCGAGCCGGTCGGGTTGTTCGACTCGATGATCTTGTAGGTGCCGTCGTCGTTCACGCCGGTCACGAGCACGGTGTGCACGCCCGAGACCCACGAGGTCGGGAACTGCAGGTGCTCGTACTGAATCACGTCACCGGGCTGAGCCTCGCTTGGGGCCAGGCGCACGGCGCCTGCGTAGTTCGACACGGGGTCGCCGCCGCCGCTCCAGGCGCCTCCGCCCGCGCGGATCCACCGCTGAGCAGAGACGATGCACTCGCCGGGAGCTCCCCAGCCGGTCGCGCGGCTCGTGCCAATTTCGGCGGTGGCTGCGGCGATCGCAGCGTCGACGTCAAAACCGTGGGCGGCGCTTGCGCTTGTGCTTTCGGCTTCGGCGAGCACAGAGCTAATCGGCGCGAGGGGGGCGGTGCCCGCCTCGGTGCTCAGTGCTTGGGTGGTCAGGGAGACGGTTGGTGCGGCCGCTGCGGCCGTAAAAACTTCAGTCTCGATTGCGCCTGCTGGCGCTGCTCCCAGTGCGAAGGTCACAGTTGCTACGAGCGTGACCACAAAGGGTTTGGCGGGTGATGGCACTCAGAGACTCCAAAACGTTGATGATTGCATGGCCGGTGGGCCTGCAACCTTTCCAGTATGCGTTACTGTTCCGTTACATTCAAGCTGAGGTGCGTTTTCCCAGGTTCGCCGGGTTTCTGTCGCGTGGCGCGAGCGCGCTCTGGAACACGCTAGACTGGTTTGCGTTGGTTCGGTTCGCCGGTCAGCAAGGAGGATTCGCCTAGCGGCCTATGGCGCACGCCTGGAACGCGTGTTGGGTTCACGCCCTCGGGGGTTCAAATCCCCCATCCTCCGCCACTGGAAAGCCCCTCACGGCCGTGAGGGGCTTTCGTGTTTCTGCCGGCGTGTGCGGGTGCCCACAGCGCCAACGGCGTGGCAAGCCAACAGACTTGGCGCAACTCGCAAGGCTTGACACAGTTCGACAACAAAGTGCCCCGATCCAGACCTCCTATGGAGCGGCATAGATACTCTGGCTGTATCCGAAGCGGCGTAACTCGCTACACTCAGCTTCGAGGTTTCAACGAACGAATACCCCACCTCACACAAGGAGGAATCGATGAAGATTCGCTACGCACTTCCAGCTCTCGCCGCGGCGGCGGCACTCGTGCTCACCGGTTGCACGAACAACGCAGCCGAAGAAAGCGGTGGGGATGCCCCCGAGTCGTCGTCGATCAAGCCCGACGAGGCGGCGGTTGCGCTGCTGCCCGCCGAGCTGCGCGACGCCGGCACGCTCGTGATCGGCACCGACGCCGAGTACCCGCCGAACGAGTACAAGAACGACAAGGGCGAGCCGATCGGCTGGGGCGTAGATCTTGCCAACGCCGTCGCCGCGAAGCTCGGGCTCACCCCCGAGTGGGAGATCCTCGGGTTTGACGCCATCATCCCCCGTATTCAGGAGGGGGTCGTCAACCTCGGCTCCTCGTCGTTCACCGACACCGTCGAGCGCCAGAAGTCGGTTGACTTCGTGAACTTCTTGAACGCGGGCAGCCTCTGGGTGGCGCCGGCGGGCTCCGACGTGAACCCCGACGACGCATGCGGGCTCACGATCGCGGTGCAGGCCACGACCGTGCAGCACACCGACGAGCTGCCGCGCCGCGACCAGGAGTGCAAGGACGCGGGCAAGCCCGGTATCGAGATCATGCCGTTCGACGGCCAGCCCGAGGTGACGAACGCCGTGATCAACGGCATGGCCGACGCTTTCTCGGCAGACCTGCCCGTCTCGGGCGACGCCGTCGCGAAGACCGGTGGTCAGCTCGAGTCGGTCGGCGAGGTCTTCGACGCCGCGCCCTACGGCTTTGCCACAGAGAAGGGCAGCGACGTCACGAAGGCAGTGCAGGCGGCGCTGCAGTCGTTGATCGACGACGGCACCTACCTCGAGATTCTCAAGGGCGCCGGCATCGAGTCGGGCGCGCTCACCGAGGCGACGATCAACGCCGGCGAGAACTAACAGGTTCGATGCGGGGGAGGGGTGGCCGCGCTCCGGCCACCCCTCCTTCCACCCCTATAACGAGGAAGGGCAGTTATGTCCCACCCGACAGGCGGAGTTGACGACCAACACGCCGAACCAGAGGCGATTCAGGCGATTCGCCGCAAGCACCCCTGGCGCTTCGTGCTTGCCGTCGTGCTCGTCGTGCTCGCCGCGCTATTTGTTTACGACGCCGCCTTCAACCGCCCGGTGTTCGCCTGGCCAGAGGTCGGCAAGTATCTCTTCGACACCCGCATCATCGGTGCGATCGGGTACACGCTGCAGCTGACCGTCTATTCCATGATCATCGCGATCGTGCTCGGCGTGCTGCTCGCGGTGATGCGGCAGTCGCCCAACCCCGTCGTGAAGGCGGTGTCTTGGGTCTACCTGTGGCTCTTCCGCGGCACGCCGGTGTATGTGCAGCTCACCTTCTGGGGGCTCGTGACGGTCATCTACAAGACCATCACGATCGGCATCCCCTTCACCGACGCCGTCGTGACGCTCACGACGAAAGACCTGCTGTCGTACTACACCCTCGCGATCATCGGCCTCGCGCTGAACGAGGCCGCCTACATGGCCGAGATCGTGCGCGCTGGCCTGCTCGCGGTCGACAAGGGGCAAGACGAGGCGGCGACCGCGCTCGGGCTCGGCTGGTGGCACACGATGACCCGCGTGGTGCTGCCGCAGGCGATGCGCGTGATCATCCCGCCGACCGGCAACGAGGTCATCTCGATGCTGAAGACGACGTCGCTCGTCGCGGCGGTGCCGTTCATCGGCGAGCTCTTCACGAGGCAGCGAGATATCGCCGCGGTGACGTATCAGCCGGTGCCGATGCTCATCGTCGCGTCGATCTGGTACCTCGTGATCACGTCGATTCTCATGGTCGGCCAGTACTACCTCGAGAAGCACTTTGCGAAGGGCATCGGGCAACGGCCAGACGTGCAGCGGCCGAGCGTCGCGACAGAAACCATCACAGTTGTCGGTGAGGCCGAGCCCGGCCACCCGACCTACACCGAGGAAGACGGGCGCACAAGCATCGTGCCACCGCACTCGGGCACAGGGGGAGGCGGGCGATGACCGAGACACTCACCGGTACGCCGATGGTAAGGGCCGAGGCGATCTCGAAGTCGTACGGGTCGAACGAGGTGCTGAAGTCGATCTCGCTCGAGGTCAAGCGGGGCGAGGTGCTGTGCCTCGTTGGCCCCTCTGGGTCGGGCAAGTCGACGTTCTTGCGCTGCATCAATCACCTCGAGACGATCAACGCGGGCAGGCTCTGGGTCGACGGCGAGCTCGTCGGGTACCGCCAGCACGGCGACAAGATCTACGAGATGCACCCGAAGGAGGCCGCCAAGCAGCGCCGCGACATCGGCATGGTGTTCCAGCGCTTCAACCTCTTCCCGCATAAGACCGCGCTCGAGAACGTGATGATGGCGCCGACGCTGCTGAAGAAGGGCTCGAAGACCGCGCTGCAGTCGCGCGCGATGGAGCTGCTCGCGCGCGTCGGGCTTGCGGATCGCCATGACTACTACCCGGCTCACCTCTCGGGCGGCCAGCAGCAGCGCGTCGCGATCGCCCGCGCCCTCGCCATGGACCCGAAGCTCATGCTGTTCGATGAGCCGACGAGCGCGCTCGACCCCGAGCTCGTCGGTGAGGTGCTCGACGTGATGAAGGGCCTCGCCGAGAGCGGCATGACGATGATCGTCGTCACCCACGAGATGGGGTTCGCGAAGCAGGTCGCCGACAAGCTCGTGTTCATGGACGGGGGCGTGGTCGTCGAGTCGGGCGACCCCGTCGAGGTGCTCACGAACCCGCAGCGCGAGCGCACGAAGGCGTTCCTCTCCAAGGTACTGTAGCCACCGGCGCCCGCACAGGGGCCGCGCACGCGAAACGGGCGGGGATCCGCTCGATGTGGATCCCCGGCCGTTTCGCGCGCGCCGCCCGAACCGGGCAGCCGCGGCTCGCGCCTAGGAGTTTACGCCGAGGTCGCGCTTGATCTTTGTCGTCGAGACGCCCTCCGTGCGGTCGAGGTAGACGACGTCGCAGTACGGGGTGAGAATCTCGAACCTGGGGTCGCCCTCCCAGTCGCCGCCCATGACGACGGTGTCGATCTGGTACTTCCGCACGTCTTCGATCTTCTGATCCCACGACTCCTCGGGAATCACGAGGTCGACGTAGCGCACGGCCTCGAGCATGTTCTTCCGCGTCTCGAAGTCGTGGTAGGTCTTCTTGCCCTTGCCGGCGTTGAACTCCTCGGTCGAGGCGGCCACGACGAGGTAATCGCCGAGGCTCTTTGCGCGCTTCAGGAGCCGAATGTGCCCCCAGTGGAGCAGGTCGAAGGTGCCGTAGGTGAGGATGCGCTTCATGGCGCCATCCTATTAGGCGAGGCTGGGCTCCGCTCGTGGCGCAACGAACGCACTGGTTGTGGTGGGTGATTCTGCGTAGACTCGATGGCACGAGTTTCACCGTTGAAAGGGGTGCGGAGATGGCCGAGGAAACGAAGAAGGCAATGCCAGATCACGATTCGGACCCGGCTCGGACGCCGGGCGATGGCTGGGTCGGCGAGGGCGGGGCGTCGCACCTTGGCCCGGCGACGCATATCGCTTCGGGGCGCGAGGAAGTGGAGGGCGCTGACGCCGACGCCTCCGGTAGCGACGACGCTACCGATGGCGACGAGACTGCCGACGGCGCCGGCAAGTAGCGTGCTGCTCGCGCGCGCCTAGCCGCGCGCGAGCAGCAGCACGCCAGCGATGGCCGAGACCGCGCCGATGAGGAGCGCGACGGAGATGAGCACCGCGTGCACGGTGAGGAAGCGGGTCGGCCTGCCGTGCTCGTCACGCGCCCGCGGATCCTTCGCGACGCGCGTCCAGAAGCGCGGCCACACCAACACGTTGTAGACGGCGTTCACGAGCAAGAGCACTCCGGCAAAGACGACCATGGTCGCAAGTCTACGCGGGCGGAGCGGGGCGACATGCTTGAGCTCGAGTATCGGGTCGAGCGTTTCGGGCGCACGTCGATCACTCTGAGCTGCCGCGTCGAAAACGCCGTGACAGGCCAAGAGGTGCTCCGGCTCGACACGATCGTGTTCGTTGCCGTCGACGCAGCGGGCAACCCGACCGCACACGGTAAGACCGCACCGACGCCCGGCACCGAGCGCATTCGCGAGGGCGGGGCGTAGCCCGTGCCCCGTTAGCCGGCGGGTACCGCGTCGTAGGTCACCCACGGCGTCGCGGTTGCAACGCGATCGTAGATGCTGCGCGCCGTGGTGTTCGACTCTGCGGTGATCCAGCGCACGACCGAGGCGCCCTCGACCTCGGCGATGACGCCGAGCCTGGCGATCAGGGCGGTTGCGACCCCCTTGCCGCGCGCCGCAGGCGAGGTAAAGAGGTCGTCGAGGTAGAGCCCCGTCAGGCCCGAGAGCGGCCGCGCAAACGTGCGAAAGTGGGCGAACCCGATGACCTTGCCGCCCTCGACGGCCGCGATGCCCCGCGTCTCGTGGCTGGGGTCGTCGAGCCACGCCCACACGCGCTCGATGACCTCGGGGTCGTGGGGCTGCTTGTAGAACTCGCGATAGCCGCGAAAGCAGGCCTCCCACGACTCGCGGTCGCCGGGGTTGATGGCTCGCAAAATGAGTGCGCTCATTGAGCAGCTCCTGTCGTCGTGTCGGCCTGTCGCGCGTCACGATTCGGGCGCCGGCGGCCTGGGGAAATATGAGATAACCCTATCTGGCTCGCGCGCGCGTGACCGACTTCAACTATGCATTTTCAAAGAACTTGGCAAGAAAATGCATTACATTCCGCCGATAAAGTGCGATGCTGAGAACAGCGCCCATCTGCACGGGTGAGAGAAATTCCGATAGGAGCAACGAACATGACTGCAACCGATACCCCAGAACGCACTGTCGAGGAGCGCGCCACAGACGGCGCCCGTGTGCTCTTCGGCGTTGGTGGCCTCATCGCCATCGTGCTCGGCCTCTTCGTTCTGTTCGCGCCCAAGACCTCGGCCGGTGTGACGCTGACGCTCATCGCCGCGCTCATCGGCGCCTACGCAATCGTCACGGGCATCGTGTACTTCGGCACCGCAATCTTCTCGCGCGGCGTCGGTGGCTGGTCGCGGGTCGGCCACATTCTGCTCGGCATTCTGTACGTCATCGGCGGCGTGATCATCATGTCGAACCTGATGTTTGCCGGTGTCGTCACGGCGCTGATGTTCTCGATCATGGTCGGCGTGCTCTGGCTGTTCGAGGGCGTGCTCGCATTTGCCACGGCATCGAAGTCGAACAACAAGGTGTGGAGCATCATCTACGGCATCATCTCGGTGCTCGCGGGCGTCGCCCTGCTGCTCTCGCCGATGATGGGCGCAGTGACGCTCTGGTGGCTGCTCGGCATCTCGATGGTCGTGCTCGGCGTCGTGCAGGTCGTGCGCGCTTTCCGCGTCGGCAAGTAGCCCCGGCGCGCTTCTGGCGCGGCCCTTCCGGCACCGGCGCCCCGGCCCTTCCGGCACCGGCGCCCCGGCCCCGGCTCCCAACATGGCGACGCCCCCTCAGGCGAGGGGGCGTCGCCGTTGTGTTGGGTTACGCCTGCAGCGACTCCGCGGTGATCTCTGCGTCGCCCAGCACGAGCTCGATGAACTTGCGTAGGCACACGAGCCCCGCCGAGGCCTTGTCGAACTCGGCAGCGACAAAGCGGTCGGCCGTGATCAGCGCGAGCGCCGAGTGGGCTGGCATGATCGCACCCTTAAGCTCCGCGGCGCCGGCCGTCGGCGCGAGCGCGCGCAGCTCGGCCATCGATGTGAACAGGGGCAGCACGAGCTGCCCCTTGGTTGAGCGAATCGTGCGCACGCGCGGCCCCTTCTTCTGCCCAGCGGTGCCCGTGACGTCGACAACGAGGTACCCCTCGCGCAGCGCATTCAGAAAACGCGCGAGGTGCTCGTAGTCGGGAGAAGCCTGGAAGGCCACGAGCGCCTCCCGCGCGGCGGCGTTCTCGTAGTTTTCATCAACGCCCTCGGGAATTTCCTGCAGTTTGGCCATGCCTACAGCCTACGTTGCCTGTCGGCTAGCCGCGCCGCGGCTGGGGCTCGTCGTCGCCGATGCCGCGCGCGGCGAGGGCTTGGCCCGTGAGCTGCGCCTGCGAAACCGTGCGCAACACGAGAGGCACGGTGCGGGCGCGGAGGCTGCGCTCGAGGCCGCGGGCGCGAGCCGCCTGCTGGGCGTCTCGCGCGAGCTCCTGCACCGCCGGAATCATGCGGATCGTGAGCGAGAAGGTGAGCGCGATCCGCTCGGTGTCGACGCCAAGCCGTGCGAGCGGCGAGAGTGCCCACGAAACGGTGTCGAGCATATCGCTCGCTCGGGTGCTCGCGGTGACCGCGCTCGCCGCAAGAATGAGTGCGAGAAGGTCTGCGATGACCTCGACCCCGCGCTCCCAGCCGGCGCTCCACGTCTGAAACACGAACAGCGGCACGCCGATGAGGGCGAAGGTGCGCGCGACCCGCCAAAAGTCGCGCCCGCGCAGCCCCGCGAGGAACGCGAGTGTCGCGCCGATCGCCAGCGCCACGCCCGCGCTGATCCAGCCCGGCGCGATGAGCACGGCGGCAGAGAACGCAAACAGCCCGAGGAGCTTGGTGCCGGGGCGCAGCGCATGGAGCGGCCCTCGGTGGGTGACGTAGGCGCCGAGCGGCGCTGCCGCAGTCACTGCGCCGCCACCCGCTCGCGGTAGTGGGCGACCGCGGCGGCGGGTTCGCCGTCGAATGCGATGCGCCCGTCGGAGACAACGAGGGTGCGGTCGGCCCGCGCCGCCAGCTCGAGGTTGTGCGTGACGATAACGACCTGCTGCGGGAGCGAGAGCAGCAGATCGCCAATGATGCCGGTGTTTCGCAGGTCGAGCAGGGTCGTTGGCTCGTCGGTGATCAGGATTCGGGGCTCAGTCGCGAGGACGGTCGCGATCGCGAGCAACTGCTGCTGGCCCCCCGAGAGCGCGTGCACGCTGCGCTCGGCGAAGCCCGCGAGGCCGAAGCGATCGAGCGCGGCGAGCGCGGCCGCGCGGCGCGCTCCGGCGTCGCGGTGCTCGCGCCTGAGCGAGAGCTCGACGTCTTCGATGACGGTCGGCATGATGAGCTGTGCCGACGGGTCGGTAAACACGAACCCGACGGCGCGGCGCACCGCTGCGCCGTCGGCGACGGTATCGAGGCCGGTGCCCGTGCCGGCGTCTGTTCCCGTGCCCGTGCCCGTGTGAACCGTGACGCTGCCCGAAGACGGCTCAACAAGCCCGTTGATCAGTCTCGCGAGCGTCGACTTGCCCGAGCCGTTCGCGCCGATCACCGAGATCCGCTGCTCGGTGAGGCGCAGCGAGACCGGGTGCAAGATAGTGGCCCCGTCGTGCGCAACGACGCTTGCCTGATTGAACGAGATCACCCCGTGATCCTACGCCGCGGCGGCCGGGGTCGCTTCGGCCCGCTGCGCTGCGCGCGCTGCGGCCCGACCGCGCCGCGGCAGCAGCGCCGGGAATGCCCGGTGCACCGAAGTCGCGACGATCGCTGCGAGCAGATCTTTCAGCAGATCGCCGGGGAGGAACGTGAGCCCAAACGTAAAGGCCTCAGGGAGGGTGAGGCCCGCGCGCCAGGCCATGCCGAGAGCGCCGAGTGGGTACACGACGAGAATGGAAGCCGCGGCGCCCGCGAGTAGGATCAGCGGAACGCTGGTGGCGATGCGCCCACGGGGCAGCCGCTCAACGATGAAGCCGGTGACGAATGCCGCGATGGGGAACGACACGAGGTAGCCGACTGAGGGGCTCGCGAGCGGGGCGAGGCCGGCCCCGCCGCCGGTGAACACCGGCAGCCCGATGAGCCCGACCGCCAACCACAGCAGCGCGGCGAGCGCGCCGCGGGTCGACCCGAGCACGGCGCCGGCGAGAATCACCGCGAACGTTTGCAGCGTGATGGGCACGACGCCGATGGGAATCGCTGGCAGGAGCGAGCACGCGCCGATGAGTGCGGCGAAGCTCGCGATGAGGGCGAGGTCGGTCGTTGTGCTGCGGCGCCTACGAGCGGGGGTCGTGGATGGTGTGGCGGTCATGAAGTCTCCCAACGTCGGCAACCTGAACGGTGTTCTGGTGAACGGTGTTCAGGTTACCGATAGACTGGTCGCATGCGCAACACGAGAGCCGACGTCGTCGCCGCCGCGCTGCGCGTGCTCGCCGCACAGGGGCTCGAATCGTGCTCCATGCGGCGCGTAGCTGCCGAACTCGACGTGCAGCCCAGCGCGCTCTACCACCACGTGCCGAACAAGCAGAGCCTGCTCGCGCTCATGGCCGATGAGATCGTCAGCGGGGTGCCGCTTGCCGGGGCGGATCCGCGGGCGCTGTGCGAGGGGCTGCGCGTGGCAATGCTTGCTGTGCGCGATGGTGCCGATGTCGTTGCGACCGCCGAGGCGTTCAGGCTCGGCTCGTCGGCGGTGGAGGGGCGCCTCGCCGAGCTCGTCGGCCGCGACGGCGCGCGCACGCTGCTGCTGTACACCTTTGGGCACACGCAGGCGACGCAGACGCACCGCCAGGCCGCTGAGTTTGGCGCGCTACTGGCTGCGCCTGGCGCCGACCTCGACGCGTCGTTTGGGCGCGGCCTGGCCATTATTTTGGCCGGGTTGGCCGGGGTGGCCGGTCTGGTGGGGGAGCCAGGCGGCGAAACTGGCGGCTCGGGCCGCGAGCGAAAAATAGTGCCGAGCCACTGAAAGCTGCCTGAGACTTCCACCGAATTCTTGCCTCTTCTTTCAGGCAGCCACGAAATACTGGTGTTCCACCGCAGCAAACGAAGGGGGATCACGATGGGTTTTCTTGAAGATGCAAAGGACAACGTTGCCAAGGCAGCGAAGCAGGTCGGCGACGCCGTAGAAGAGGGCGTCGACAAGATCAAGGACAAGGCCGACGAGGTTCGTGCCGAGGCAGACGTGAAGCGGGCCGAGGCCGAGCGCGACGCCGTGAAGGCGCGCAATGACGTGAAAGACGAACTCCGCGACTCGTAGGCCTGAAAGCCTCGCGCGCGAGATGCGCCAACGAACGCCCCGCCAAGTGATTGGCGGGGCGTTCGTGCTGTGTGTGGCGAGCCACCGCGTGCCCAGAAGCGCCGCAGCCTGCGGCGTTCTCGGGCGCCGGGCGTTACCGTTGAGGTATGGAGAACAACAAGACCCCCGACCGGGCGAAGCGCCGAGCCACGATCTGGATGGTGGGGAGCATCGGCGTTCTGGGGGCGATCGGCGGTTGGCTCGGCGCTCAGCTCGGTTGGGTCGGCTGGGGCGCGGGCGGCGGCATCGGGGTGGGGGCCGTCATCGGCTTCATCATGGGCATGTCGCCCGAGCACAAGGACTAGCTGCTCGGCAGCTTGAGCCACACGCGACGGCCGTGCCCCAAGGCAGCGCCGAGGGTGCGATGACGGCACCCACCCGTATGCCTGGCCGAGCCTAGACCCCCGCCCCGTAGACGCCGGCGTAGTCGTTGCGCAGCGCCTTCTTGTCGAGCTTGCCGACGCCCGTTCGCGGCAGCTGCGCGACGTGCACAATCTGCTCGGGCAGCTGCCAGCTCGCGAACCTGTCTGAGAGCCCAGCGTGCAGAACTTCGAGCGGCAGCGGCTCGCCGTCGGTCGTGACGACGAGCGCGAGGGGGCGCTCCTCCCACTTCGGGTGCGGCACGCTGATCACGGCGGCGTCGGCGACGCGGTCGAGGCCGACGATCGCGTTCTCCATGTCGATCGACGAGATCCACTCGCCGCCGCTCTTGATGACGTCTTTTAGTCGATCGGTGAGTTTGAGGTAGCCGTTCGCGTCGATCGAGCCGACGTCGCCGCTGCGCCAGTAGCCGTCGAGGAAGTGCCCCTCGTCGTCGGCGAGCTCGTGGTAGCGCTCAGCGATCCACGGCCCGCGCAGCAGAATCTCCCCGACGGCCTCGCCATCGTGGGGCAGCTCGGCCCCCGAAGCGTCAACGAGCCGAATGTCGACCCCGTTGACCGGCAGGCCCTGACTGCGCTTCATGTCCCAGCGCTGCTCGTCAGACACGGTGTCGCGCAGCGACGGCTTCAGGTCGAGGTTGACGCTCACGAGCGGCGTCGTCTCGGTGGCGCCGTACGCGTGAATCACGTTTGCCCCGGTGAGCTCATAAAAGTCGCGCATGAGCGAGAGCGCCGGCTCCGTCGAACCAGAAATGAGTCGCGCGCGGCTCAGGTCGGGCTTTGTCTCGAGTGTGCGAATGTAGTTGAGCATCGGCTGGAAGATCGCGGGCGCGCCGTTCGCCACGGTCACGTTCTCTGAGATGAGCGTGTCGACGAGCTCGGGCAGATCCTCTGCCTGGTAGCGGCCCGGCAGCACGATCTTCGCGGCGCTGTACACGGCGGCCTGCGCGAACCCCCAGCTTTGGCAGTGAAACATGGGCGTCACGGGCATCACCGTGTCGCCCGCGCCGACTCCGAGGGTCGCGGCGCAGGTGAGCGTGTGCAGGTAGATGCTGCGGTGCGAATAGAACACGCCCTTGGGGCGGCCGGTCGTGCCCGTCGTGTAGCACGCGCTATACGCCGAGCGCTCGTCGATGATCGGCCAGTCATACTCTGGGCTCGCAGCGGCGACGAGATCTTCGAAGTGGCGCGCGTTCGGCAGCGTCGTCTGTATCTCCGATGCCGGGCGATCTGACATCACGATCCACTCGCGCACGCCGGGTGCGAGCGGTGCGAGCGCCTCCGCTACCGGGAGCAGGGTTTCGTCGACGAGCACGACGGAGGCGCCGCTGTGCGTGGTGACGTAGCCGAGGTCTGGGGGAGGCAGGCGCAGGTTCATTTGCAGCATCACCGCGCCGACGCCGGGAATCGCCCAGTACAGCTCGAAGTGGCGCTTGCTGTTCCAGTCGAGAATGCCGACGACATCGCCGGCGCCGACGCCGGCTGCCGTGAGCGCGTTCGCGATGCGCTGGGTGCGGCGGTAGGCGTCTGCGTATGTGTAGCGCTGCCAGTCGCCTGCGACCGTGCGAAAGACGATCTCTTGCTCGGGGAAGGTGCGCGCCGAGTGCCTGATGATTGTGGTGGTGTTGAGCTGGTAGCTGTCTCCGAGCGTTGAGGGTAGCCCGGTGACGAAAGCTGCGGTCATGATTCCTCCTTGAATCGATGCGGTGTGCGCCAGCGCGACCCCCGGGGTCGAGTGTGCGCTCCGCGCGAACCACTCACGTGCATCGATTCACCCACAGACACGCGACCCCATCGTTGCGCAGTTGTCATACAACTGTACCCCGGGAGGTGGATTTGTGTAGGGGTGCGGTCGCCTAGAAGAGGGTGTTTTTGTCTTCCATGCCGCGCATCGCGTCGTAGTCGAGCACGAGGCAGCGAATGCCGCGATCTTCCGCGAGCGTGCGCGCCTGCGGCTTGATCTCCTGCGCGGCGAACACGCCCTGTACCGGGGCGAGCTTCGGGTCGCGGTTCATGAGCTCGAGGTAGCGCGTGAGCTGTTCGACGCCGTCGATGCCGCCGCGGCGCTTGATCTCAATCGCCACCGAAGCGCCGCTCTCGTCGCGCGCAAGAATATCGACGGGGCCAATCGCGGTCATGTATTCGCGGCGCACGAGTGAGTGCCCGTCGCCGACGAGCTCGATCTGCTCGGCGAGCAGCTCCTGCAGGTGGGCCTCGACACCGTCCTTGATGAGCCCCGGGTCTACGCCAAGGTCGTACGAGGAATCGTGGATGATCTCGAACAGCGACACGACGAGCTTGTCTGCCGTCTTCTTGTGGGTCACCTGCCACTGCTCGACGATGCCGGCCTCGCGCACCTCGTCGTCGAGTTCGAGGGTCTCGTGCGAGCATGGCGGGCTCATCCAGTTCAGCGGCTTGTAGGAGCCGCCGTCTGAGTGCACGAGAATCGAGCCGTCGCCCTTGAGCATGAGCACGCGTTTCGCGCGCGGCAGGTGGGCCGAGAGCCGGCCCGCATAGTCAACGGAACAGTCAGCAACCACGATTCGCACCGTGTCAGTTTAGCCGGTCTCGACCCGACCCGCCTGCGTGCCGGGGCCGGCCCCCGGCTCGCGCGCCGCCCTGGCCGCGAACACGACGAAGACGAGCAGCCCGATGAGCGGCAGGAACGCCCGCAAGAGGCCGAAGTGCTCGCCGAGAAACCCGATCGCCATCGGCCCGATGAGAAAGGCGGCGTACGCAATCGCAGAGACCGTGGCGACCCCGCGCACAGCCTTCGCCGGGTCATCAGCAGCGGCCGAGACGCCGATGGGGAAGCCGAGGGCGCTGCCGATGCCCCAGAGGGCCGCGCTGGCATAGGCAGCCCAGGTGAAGGGCAGCACATTCATCAGCACGATGCCGACGCCGGCGGTGACGGCGCTCGCGCGGAGAATCGTCACGCGCCCGAAGCGGGCGAGCAAGACGCTGCCGGCCGCACGCGTCGAGAGCATCGCCACGAAGAACACTCCGAGGGCGAGCGCGGCCGCAGGGTTCGAGAAGCCCCGGTGGTCTGCGAGGGCGAGCGGCAGCCAATCGGTCGCCGTGCCCTCCGTGAAGCTCAGGCTCATTGCGACCAGACCGATCACGATGATGCGAGGGTCGCGCCACGGGTTGTATGCCGCAGGCGCGCCGCTTGGCGCGGGCGGAAGCGGGGGCAAGTGAATCGGGCCGGTGTTCGTGCTCGCGGGCACCGGCCCATCGGGCACCGCGGTGGGTTCGACGCGCGGGATCCACCGCACCGCGAGCGCGATCGCGGCGACAATGAACGCGAACACGACGGCGAGGTGAATCGGCACCGGCACACGAAGATGCTCGGCGAGCGCCCCGAGGCCCATCGCGGAGACGCCGCCAAGGCTGTAGCCGCCGTGCAGGATCGGCATTCGCGATTTACCGAGCGCGCGCTCGGCGGCCGCACCGCTGACGTTCATCGCGACGTCGCTCGTGCTGAAGAAGAACCCGAAGCAGGCGAGCGCGAGCATGCCAGGAATGCGCAGATCGAACCACAGCAGCGTCGCCCCGAGCGGCATGAAGACCGCCTGGCCCAGCGCGCCGAAGAGAATCGCTCGGCGCGGCCCGATCAGCGTCACTGTTTGGCCGGCGAACACGAGGCCGAGCACCGAGCCAGAGGCGAGCACCAGGCCGATGACGCTCATCTCGAACGTGCTCGCCCCGAGGTGATCGCGCACCGCGGGAATGCGGGCGAGCCAGTTGCCGAACCCGAACCCGAACAGCAGAAACACCGCGAGCACCGCGATGGTCCACCGCTGGGGGGTGATCTCGGTGTCTTTGGCAGCCACAGTGCTCCTGACGAAAGGGGTGACCGCGCTGCGGCTGAACGCCCCCATTCTACGCGGCGAGGTCGCATCGGGCGAGGCTGGAGCGCGTGGAGGAGTGCGCCGGCGGGGTGGTGCGCTAGCCGCCGAGCACGATCCACCTGCCGCTTCGTGTGCGCACCCCGAGGGTGACAGCGCGCGCGAGCATGAACACGATCATGAAGCAGGCGACGATCGCGACGAGCGCCGCGGTGCCCGTCGGCACGAGGCGGGAGGCGAGCCAGAGCACGGGCAGGTACACGGCGAGGTTCACGAGGCTCGTCCACGCGAGGTAGCGGGCGTCGCCCGCACCCATGAGCACCCCGTCGAGCACGAACACGAAACCGCCGAGCGGCAGCGACAGCCCGAGCACGATGAGCGCGGGTGGCAGAATCTCGAGCACCCCCGGGTCGCTCGTGAAGGCGCGGCCGATGACGGGGCTGCCGAGCGCGAGCAGCGCGCCGATGAGGGCCCCGGCGGCCAGCCCCCAGAAGATCGATCGCGAGACCACCCGCCGCGCCCCAGCTGCGTTTCGCGCCCCGAGCGCGTCGCCGATGAGCGCCTGCGCCGCGATCGCGAGCGCGTCGAGCGCGAATGCCGCGGTCGAGAAAATCGTGAACACGACCTGGTACGCCGCGGTGGCCTCAGTGCCGTGGCTCGTTGCGGCGAACACCGTCGCGAGGAAGGCCGCGCGCAGCCCGAGGGTGCGAATGAACAGCCAGCCGCCCGAGCGGCCAGCCTGCGACAGCCCGTCGCGCTGCGGTAGCCAGCTCGCGCCGGCCAGCCTCGCGTGCCTGGCAACGACGAGCACGTAGACCACGACCATGCCCCACTGCGCGACGACGGTGCCCCAGGCGCTGCCGGCGATGCCCCAGCCGAGGCCGTAGATGAACCACCAGTTCAGCAGGGCGTTCGCCGAGAAACCGATCGTCGCAACGTAGAGCGGGGTGCGGGTGTCTTGGAGGCCTCGCAGCAGCCCGGTCGCGGCGAAGACAAGCAGCATCGCGGGGATGCCGAGACACGACACCGTGAGATAGGCGAGCGCCTGCGCTGTCGTCTCAGGATCCGCCCCGAATGCGCGCACGATTGGCGCGGCGACCAGCCAGAGTGCCGTGCCAACGACGACGCCGATGCCGAGTGCGAGCCAAAGCCCGTCGATGCCGGCCTGCACCGCCCCGCGTAGGTTCCCGGCGCCGCGCCTGCGCGCGACCAGCGGGGTCGTCGAATACGCGAGGAAGATCATCAGGCCGACGGCAGTTTGCAGAATCGCGCTCGCGATGGCGAGGCCAGCGAGCGGTGCGGCTCCGAGGTGGCCGATGAAGATCGCGTCGAGCGTGAGTAGCATCGGCTCGACGATGAGGGCGCCGAGCGCTGGGAAGGCGAGGGCCGCGATGCGCCGATCGATCGTGCGGCGCTCGCCGCCCGGCGCTTCCGCTGCTTCAGACATGAGCAATACGCTACCGGTTGCCTGTGACAATGCGGTGCCCTCCATGTGCGGGAGGATGCAACGCTGAGAGTGAACGCAATGCCGACGGTCTGGCCCCGCGGCTAGGCTGTGCTCATGAGTAACTCCGGTATTGAACTCACCGAGCTCGACGCGTCGGTGCGCCCCCAAGACGACCTGTTTCGCCACATGAACGGCAAGTGGATCGACCGCACCGAGATCCCTGCCGACAAAGCCAGGTACGGTTCGTTCGCCGTGCTCGCCGAGAACGCCGAAGAGGCCGTGCGCGACATCATCACCGGCACCGAGTCGCCAGCCCCCGGGCTCATCTCGGGCGGGGCTGAAGCCGAGGCCGACAAGGTCGCGGCGCTCTACGCGAGCTTCATGGACACGGAGCGCATCGACCAGCTGGGCGCGGCACCCATTCGCGCAGACCTCGACCGAGCGCTCGCCGTTACTTCGGTTGGGGAGCTCGTGCGCCTCACCGCGGAGCTCGAGCGCGGCGGGCTCGGCGGCTTCTACGGCATGTTCATCGACAACGACCCGGGCGACCCCGCGCGCTACATCCTCTTCGTGATGCAGGGCGGCATCGGCCTGCCCGACGAGTCGTACTACCGCGAGGAGCAGTTCGCCGAGGTGCGCGAGCAGTACGTTGCCCACATCGCGCGGATGCTCACGCTCGCCGGCGTTGGATCCGAGAGCGCCGGCGACCCCGAGCGGCTCGCGGGCCTCGCGTTCGACCTCGAGACGCGCATCGCTCAGAGCCACTGGGACACCGTCGAGAGCCGCGACATTCAGAAGCTCTACAACCTGCGCGACTTCGCCGGGCTGCAGGAGATCACCCCGCAGCTCGACTGGAGCGCCTACATCGCAGCCATGGGAGCCCCCGAGGCCGCCTTCGCCGAGGTCGTCGCGGCGCAGCCCAGCGCGCTCGCGGGCCTCGCCTCGCTCCTCGTCGACGACGAGCTCGAGGCCTGGCGGGCCTGGCTCGCCTGGTCGATCGTGCGCTCCTCGGCTGCGCTGCTCACGCAGGAAATGTCGCGCGCAAACTTCGACTTCTACGGCACCGCCCTCACCGGCGCGACCGAGCAGCGCGAGCGCTGGCGCCGCGGCGTCTCCTTCGTCGAAGGGGCAATGGGCGAGGCCGTCGGCCGCATCTACGTCGAGCGCCACTTCGACGAGAACTCGAAGGCAGCGATGGACGAGCTCGTCGGCCACCTCATCGACGCCTACCGCGATTCGATCACTGAGCTCTCGTGGATGGGCGCAGACACCCGCGAGCGCGCGCTCGAAAAGCTCGAGAAGTTCACCCCGAAGATCGGCTACCCCGAGAAGTGGCGCGACTACTCGGCGCTCGCCGCAGACTCTGGCGACCTCGTCGGCAACTCCAAGCGCGTCGCCGAGTACGAGTTTCAGCGAGAGTTCGGCAAGATCGGCAAGCCCATCGACGCGACCGAGTGGTTCATGACCCCGCAGACCGTGAACGCCTACTACAACCCTGGCATGAACGAGATCGTGTTCCCCGCCGCGATTCTGCAGCCGCCGTTCTTCGACGTGACCTGGGATGCGGCGGCGAACTTCGGCGCGATCGGCGCGGTCATCGGCCACGAGATCGGCCACGGCTTCGACGACCAGGGCTCGCGCTACGACGGCGACGGCAAGCTCACCGACTGGTGGACGGAGCAGGATCGCGAGGCGTTCGAGAAGCTCACCGGCGCGCTCATCGGCCAGTACAACGAGCTCTCGCCCGAGGGAGCAGACGGCCAGACCGTCAACGGCGAGCTCACGATCGGCGAGAACATCGGCGACCTGTCGGGGCTCGAGATCGCGTGGAAGGCATACCTGCGTTCGCTCGCGGGCGCCGAGTCTCCCGTGATCGACGGGCTCACTGGGGCCGAGCGCTTCTTCCTCGCCTGGGCCCAGGCCTGGCAGCAGAAGTCGCGGCCGGCCGAGGTGGTGCGCCTGCTGACCATTGACCCGCACTCGCCGAACGAGTTCAGGTGCAACCAGATTCTCAAGAACCTCGACGCGTTCCACGAGGCGTACGCGACTGAGCCCGGCGATGGGCTCTACCTCGCCCCCGAGGAACGCGTGAGCATCTGGTAGGGCTTGGGCTTGGGGCCTGCCCGATATGAACTTTCTGCGGGAAATGCGCTTTTGCGGGGGCGCATAACGCGCACAGCGTGCAGAGAGTTCTGGGCCGGGCCGGGCCGGGCCGGGCCTGGGGCCGGGGGCCTGGGGTCGGGGGCCTGGGGCCGGGTCGGGGCTGGGTGCTCGCGCTTGGTGGCGCGGGCTGCCCCTCCCGTGGGTGAGGGCAGGTCGGGTGCGCGCTCGGTGGGCGGCGCGGGTGCTCGCCGGCCCGTGTGCGCCGAATGGCCGAACTTTCTGCGGGAAAGACGCGAATAGGAGCCCCCATAGTGCGCATTGCCCGCAGAAAGTTGGCTCGGTGGCAGGCAGGGCGCGGGCGCCCTCGTAGTTCATCTGGTGCGGCTATCGTGGTGCTATGCGCGCCCTTGCCAAGATCACTGGAGCTCTCGCTGCTGTCGCTGCCCTCACCGCGTTGGTCGGGTGCTCAGCCCCGCCCGCGGCTGAGCCATCGGTGCCGCCCGAGGCGGGCGCGCCCAGCGCGACAGCGCCTGAGAAGCCAGCGGAGACGATGTTCAGCCTCGACAGTATCTCGTCTTGCGCCCAGGTCGAGCAGGCGGTCGCTGCGTACATCGAGGGGCTCGTGCCAGACGAGGGCAACGTTGTCGACGAGTGGGGCGTGACCTGCCAGTGGGAGAGCCCGGAGGAGGGAACGGACCTCGCGGATATTCGCTCCGTCTCCGTGCTGCTTGAGCCCGTCGAGGCCGACGCCGAAGCACCCGACCCGAGCATGGTCGCCGAGGCCGATGGCGGCAGCGTCATCGAGAGCGACTGGGTCGCAGGGCACGGAGGCGTCGCGTTCTCGCTCACGCTCGGCACCGCGGTCGCCGGGTCGACGGCGACGACGGTGTGGGTTCCCGGTGTTGAGGCGCAGGTCGGCGGGGCACAGTGGGGTGACTACCCGGCGCTCGACGGGCCAGCTGCGGTCGCGGTGGTGCAGTCGCTGCTGTCGTAGCTGCCCGAGCGCGCAGCAGCAGGCGCGCAGCCCGCTGCCGGTAGGTCGGGAGCCAGCAGCTCGCAAGCCCGGTGCAGCGCCGTTAGCGCCACCTGCGCCACCTGCGCCACCCGCACGGCCGCCCCCGCACGGCGGCACAGCTCGCGCAGGCTACTGCGGTGGTCATGCAGTGGTGCGGCCGCCCAGCGCGCGGTGCATCGCCGACGCTACGGCAGGTCGACCGACTCGGGGTCGGTGCCGAAGCGTTCGCGCTGCTTGCGGTGCTTGTCGGATTCGAGCGCGAGCTGCTTGCGCTGCTGCTTCGCTTCGAGCGCGAGTTGCTTGCGTTCGAGGCTCGCCTGTTTCTTGCCCGCTGCGAGCTGTTTGCGCTCGGCCTGTCTCACGGCGCGCGGCTGCCGGGGTGGCACCTGCGCGAGCACCTCGGGGTAGGCGAAGGGCGCAGGGCCGAACGCCTGGCGGGCCGACCGCACGACCTTTTTACCAAGCAGCCGGTTGCCCGTGCCGCCGATGACCGCCCCGACACCGTAGGGGATAGCCTTGCCGATCACGGAGGCCGTGCCGGTTTTCGCGAGCTTCTTCAGAAACATCGACCGCAGCTGGTCGACCGCGGGCCCGACGAGGTTCTTTGGCATCGCGGTCGTCACGATCTCGCTCCAGAATGCGTTGCGCGCCATGCCACCTGCGACCTGGCCGGTTACCTGACGCAGCAGGGTCGCGCCCTCATCGCCAAGCATGAGCGCGAGGATGAGGGCGTGCGTGCGGTCGCGGTCAGTGAGCACGATGCCGTGCACCTCGGCGACAGCGTGCGCGAACAGCGCGGTTGCCTCGATGAACCCCAGGGTCTCGGCGCCGGCGAGCGCGAGTGCTGCAGCCGTGCCCACCGCTGGGATCGCTGCTGCTGCGCCGACGCCCGCGCCGCCAGCCATCACGGTGGCGAGGTAGTGGCGCTCGAGCATCTCGGTGAGCTGCTGCGGGGTCGCGCCGGGGTGGCGGGAACGAATGCGCCTGAGGTGGGCGAGCACGATCGGCCGCTGCACCGTGAGCACGCCGTCGAGCGCCTTCGCCACCGCCGGGTGCTGCTGGTGGTAGCCAGAGCCCGAGGGGGCCTGCGGCGCGGCATCGACAACGATGATCGGCTCTTCGGGCCGGGGCGCATAGCGGGGCTGATTCATAGCGACATGCTAACCAGCGAGGCTGGAAGCGGGGGCATGCGTTCGCTGTGGGGAAACGGGGCAGGGAACCCGCCCGCGCGGCCGGCAGGCCGGCAGGCCGGTAGGCCGGCTTGCCAGCCCGTACGGGGCGTGCGCTAGGCTGGCTGCCAACGACACGGGGTGCCGCAACCAGCGGCTGAGATCAGACCCGTCGAACCTGCTCTCGTTAGTACGAGCGAAGGGATGTCCCTATGCACGCACCATTTTCCGCGCCCGCAGCCGAGCTGGCGGAGGTGACCGCAGCACTGCTCGCTAGCCTGCGGGCCCGCGGCCCGCTCGTGCACTGCATCACGAACGGTGTGGTGCAGGGCTTCACCGCGAACGCGCTCCTCGCCCTGGGCGCAGCTCCCGCGATGGTCGACATCACGGGAGAGGCCGGGTTGTTCGCCGCCGCGGCAGACGGGCTGCTTGTGAACCTCGGAACCCCGGCGCCCGAGCAGCGCGACGCGATGCGCGAGGCCGTCGCCGGGGCGAACGCTGCCGGCACCCCGTGGGTGCTCGACCCGGTCGCGATCGGTGCGCTGCCGATTCGCACGGCGCTCGCCAACGAGCTTGTGCGCGAGCGCCCGACCGCGGTGCGCGGCAACGCCTCCGAGGTGCTCGCGCTCGCCGGGCTCGGAACCGGTGGCCGCGGCACCGACGCGTCTGAGGCGGCAGCGGCCGCGCTGCCAGCTGCGGCCGCCCTCTCGGCGCATCACGGTGCGGTCGTCGCAATCTCCGGCCCCGAAGACCTCGTGCACGCCGCCGGCCGCACGGTTCGCGTGCTCGGCGGCGACGCCCTGCTCACCCGCGTGACGGGCGGTGGCTGCGCGCTGGGCGCGGTGACCGCGGCCTTCCTCGCGGTGCGCGGCGACGAGCAGCCGGCGGCCGCCGTGGCAGCGGCCCACGCCGTCTACGGGCTCGCGGCCTCGGCAGCCGCGGCGGGTGCGAAGGGCCCAGGGAGCTTCGCCGTGCGGCTGCTCGACGAGCTGTCGCTGCTCACCCCCGAGCGGGTGCGGGCGGAGGCAGTGTTTGCGGAGGCAGACGCATGAAGCTCGACCTCTACCTCGTCACCGATGCGGCGCTGTGCGGCGCGCGCGGCGTCGTCGAAACTGTGCGCCAGGCGGTCGACGGCGGCGTGACGATCGTGCAGCTGCGCGACAAGCTGAGCACCCCGGCCGAGCAGCTCACCGAGCTCGAGGCGCTCGCCGCCGCAATCGACGGCCGCGCGGATCTCGTCATCAACGACCGGCTCGACGTCGCGGTGGCGGCGCGCGAGCGCGGCATCCCGGTCGCCGGGGTGCACCTCGGGCAGGGCGATGACGCCGTGACGCGCGCACGCGCAGAGCTCGGCCCCGACGCGATCGTCGGCCTCACCGCGAACACGGCGGCCCACCGCGAGGCAGTCGCGCGTCTGGCACCGGGAACGGTCGACTATCTCGGGGTCGGCGTGATCCACCCCACCACCACGAAGCCAGACCACCCGGCCCCGCTTGGCGTCTCAGGGTTCCGCGAGTTCGCGGCCGCAACCGCGCTGCCGTGCGTCGCGATCGGCGGCGTACAACTCGCCGATATCGCACAGCTCCGCGCGGCAGGCGCGGCGGGCGTCGCAATCGTTTCAGCGCTGTGCGCAGCGCCCGACCCAGCGGCAGCCGCCCGCACACTGATGACCGAGTGGCAGGAGGCCGCCAAATGACCGCACCGTTCACCCCCAACATCCTCTCGATCGCGGGCACCGACCCGACGGGCGGCGCCGGCATTCAGGCCGACCTGAAATCGATCGCCGCGGGCGGCGGCTACGGCATGGCAGTGGTCACCGCGCTCGTCGCCCAAAACACCAGGGGCGTGCGCGAGGTGCACGTGCCAGACACCGCCTTCCTGCGGGCGCAGCTCGACGCCGTGTCAGACGACGTGCGCATCGACGCGGTAAAGATCGGAATGCTCGCGAACACCGAGGTGATCGAGACGGTCGCAGACTGGCTCGGCGCGGTGCGCGGAGCTACGGCGCAGCCCAGCTTCCCAGTCGTGCTCGACCCGGTGATGATCGCGGCGAGCGGCGACCCGCTGCTCGCGCCCGAGACGATCGAGGCGCTCAGGCGGCTCATTCCGCTCGCCGACCTCGTCACGCCCAACCTGTTCGAGCTCGCCGAACTCACCGGTGAGGCGGTCGCCGCAGACTGGGCGGCGGCGCTCGCGCAGGGGCGCAGGCTCGCCGAGGCAACGGGCGTGCGCGTGCTCGTGAAGGGCGGGCATCTCCCCGGCGAGAGCGCGCCCGATGCGCTCGTTGCACCGGGTGGGGAGGTGACGGAGTTTGCTGGGTCGCGGATCCACACCCCGCACACCCACGGCACCGGCTGCTCGCTCTCCGCCGGCGTCGCGACGAGAATCGCGCGGCGGCCGGGCGACTGGGCGGCCGCGGTCGGCGAGGCGAAGGCGTGGCTGCGCGAGAGCCTCGCCGCGGCGGGCGAGCTGAGCGTCGGCGGTGGATCGGGCCCGCTCAACCACCTCGCCGGGCTCTGGCTGCGCGGCGGCCTCGAGACCCGGCCGACGGCCGAGGCCGTGCGCGAGACCTGGTGGGCAGGCATCGCCACCGTGCGGGAGCAGACCGAGCAGCTCGGCTTCATCAGGGGCCTCGCCGATGGCACGCTCGAGCGCGCGCACTTCCTCGAGTACATCGCGCAGGATTCGGTGTACCTGCACGCCTACGCCCGGGTGCTCGCGCGTGTGTCGGAGATCGCGCCGAGCCCCGAGGAGCAGGCATTTTGGGCCCGCGCGGCGCACGGGGCGATCATGGGGGAGCTCGAGCTGCACCGCGCGCGGCTCGGTGACGACGCGCCGATTCACGTCGCGAGCGCCGCGCCGTCGGCAGCGACGAGCGGCTACGTGAACCACCTGCTCGCCGCGAGCACGAAGGACTACGCCGAGGCCGCGGCCGCGGTGCTGCCGTGCTTCTGGGTCTACGCCGATCTCGGCAAGCGCCTGGTGTCGGGCGCGATCCATGCGCGTGCCCAGCAGGCTGATCACCCGTACGCGGAGTGGATCGCCACCTACGATGATGCGGGCTTCGCCGCCGACAACGAGACCGCGATCGGGTATGTCACTGCGGCCGCGGCCGCCGCCGATGCCGCGACGCGGGAGCGGATGTGGCGGGCGTTCGAGGTCGGTGCGATCTGGGAGCGGGAGTTCTTCGGGCAGACGCCAGCCGGGTAGGCGGGTGGCTGCGGTCGGGTTGCTGGGCCGGGGCGCTGCGGTGGGCTGCTGGGCCGGGGCCGGGCCGGGGCGCTGCGGTGGATATGGGATCTGCGGTGGATAGGCCTGAGGCGGGCGGATCGGGGCTTTGTTCGGCCGATTGCCGATGCTGTGCAGCGGGCGCGGGGTGGATCGGGCCGAGCGCCCGGGCGCGGGGCTAGCTGGCGACGAGCTGGTGGGCCTCGCAGCGCGGGGCCTCGTGGGTGGCGCAGGCCACGAAGCGCGCACGGCAGGAGCCCTCGGCGCAGTCGACGAGGTTCGCGGTCGGGGCCCCGCACGCCCGGCAGCTGCCGATGACCTTCGCGCCCGGTGCGAAATCCATCGCCTCGCGGCCGTCGAACACGGCGAGCGAGCCCTCCCACAGCCCGTCGTTGCCGAAGGCCTCTCCGTAGCGAACGATGCCGCCGTCGATCTGGTAGACCTCTTCGAACCCGCGGGCGACCATTGCCGCCGAGAGAATCTCGCAGCGAATGCCGCCCGTGCAGTACGTCACGATGGGCTTGCCCTTGATGTCGTCGTAGGCGCCGGATTCGATCTGCGCGATGAAGTCGTGTGTCGTCTGCACATCGGGCACGATAGCGCCCTTGAACTTGCCGATCTCGGCCTCCCAGGCGTTGCGGCCGTCGAAGAACACGACGTCGTCGCCGCGCTCGGCCACGAGCTCGTTCACCTTCTCGGGAGAGAGGTGCGTGCCGCCGCCGACGACGCCCGTCGCGTCGACGACGGTCTCCTCGGGAATACCGAAGGCGACGAGCTCGTCGCGTACCTTCACGCTGAGCTTCGGGAAGTCGGCGCTCGCCTGCCAGGGCACCGAGCGATCCACGCCCTTGAGCAGAGCGGGGGCGACGGGCACGAAGCCGGTGCCCTCGCTCCACTTCACCTCGAGGCCTGAGAATGGCCCGTACTCGCGCGTGCGCTTCAGGTACTGCTTGCAGGCATCGATCTCGCCGCCGACGGTGCCATTGATGCCGTGCTTCGAGATGATGATGCGGCCGCGCAGCCCGAGCGACTCGCACAGCTCGCGCTGCCACAGCATGACGGCCTCGGGGTCACTGATCGGGGCGAACGCGTAGTACAGCAGAATCTTGGGATGGCTCACGCCCCCAATGGTACGCGCTCAGCCACACGTTCCCGCGTGAATCAGCTGGGCCCCGTGGTCGGAAGCCTCCGTCATGAGATAGTCGGCGGAGCCATTTGCTGATTGGTTGAGGAGGTCGCGGTTGCCCCCGAGGAAGAGTACCGTGTAGGAACTCGTTGCGGCCTCGAAGTGCGTTCCGGCCGGAATGCTTGCCGGCATGCTCGTATTGCAGGTGCCGACGATGCGGGCGTGCGCAAACTCGTGCTTGATGAGGTCAAAGAAATAGGGGTCGTAAATGAGATTGCCGTAGTTCACGTGCTGCTCATTCACGAAGATTGTGAAGGGGCGCTGGGGGCAGTAGGCGCCGCCGAGATCTTCCGGGCGCAGCGACAGCGTGCTTGTATCGGGGCAGGCGGCGAAGAAGTCATCCATGGAGCTGCTCAGGTGCATACCGAGCCCGGCGGCGAGTTCGTTCACCGCCGAGACGTAGGTGCCGTTCGCGTCAAGATAGGGCACGAAGCCGGCGGCAAAAGCCTCGCGCTGGGCGTTGAAGGCCTCGGTTCCGCGCGGGTAGTACTCGCCGTGATAGTTATATTTCGTGCCGTCTTCGAGCGTGATGACGACGAGCTTATCGAAATGCTCCTGCGCTAAGAACCGACGCTCGAGCTCGGTGACAGCGTCACTCGCTTCCTGTATCCCAGCATCGAGATCGGCGTCTGCTGCGGTGATAGAACCAACGAACCCCAGCTCCTTGGTTTGCGTCTCAAGCAGCGACAGGAAGGCTCCGACGTAGTGTTCGTCGTAGCCTGCCTGGCCGTTCGGGAAGAACTGGGAGAGCTCCTCGGGAGTCATTGCCGAGTACTTCTCGTAGGTGCCATTCACGATCGCATCGGCAGCCTCGAAGCCGGGACGCTCGGCGCCCGTGACCGGGCCGGCTGACGGTGGGGCGGGGGTCCAAGTACCCGGGCGCGAGAGGGCGTCGGTGAGGTCGGAGGTAGAGCGCAGGAAGTTCGCGAGGCTCACAACGAGTGCGATCACGATGACGATCGCGACGCCCACGCCTGCGATCGCCCACCCGATCCAGCTGCGCTTTTTCTGCGGGGCTACCGCCTGCCCCGCCGGCGGGAGCTGGCCGGCGAACTGGCCAGGGAACTGGCCAGGGAACTGGTTCGTGGCCTGGCCGGCGCCGGGCAAGTGGCCCGGATGCCAGGGCTGCTGCTGGCCTGGCCAGGCGGCGGGAGCCGGAGCTGCGCCGGGCTGCTGCGCCTGCCACGGCTGTGCAGGCGCAGCCTGTTGGGCGCTTGCGGGGAGTGGTGGCTGTGCGGGAGGAGCCTGCGGGGCGCCTGCGGTCTGCGCGCGCACCTGTGCCCCAGGCTGCGGCGCCGGCTGCCCCGCTGGGGCGTCGCCGTAGAGCCGCTCCAGCTCGGTTGTGCCGAGCTGCGGCGGTCGCTGCGGGAGCTGTTGCGGCGAGTGAGCCTGCTGGTGCGGCGCCACGGGGTAGCCGGGAAGCTGCTGCGCAGCGAAGGGCTGCGCAGCGAAAGGCTGAGCGGGGTCGGTCTGCGCTGGGTACGGCTGCGCGGGCGGCTGGGTCTGCGGCACCTGCTGTTGCGGGAACTGCTGTTGCGGCACCTGTGGGTAGGGCGACCACGGCTGCGGCGCTGGGAGCGGGGGCTGCTCAGCGGGCGGCGGGGCGGTTGCGTCGCCCCCTGCGTGCGGGTCGTTCGGCGTTGGCTGAGCGGGGTTCGTCACTGAATCAGACCGTTTCTGCTGGCGGCGTGTGGACGGTCTGAGTCTACAAGCGCGATGTGAGGGCGCTCCAAGCATCGTTCTACGGCCGCGGATCCGCCCCGCGTGAAAATCTGATATTGCGGTGAGGCGCGCTTGCGCGTAAGCTTGACCCTTGGTCGTGCGCCGTCCCAGTGCACGCACCGCGGGAACCGTTTCGTGAGGCTTGCCTCGGCGGGTTTCGCAGACAAGAAATCTTGGGTGAGGCCGTCCGGTCTCACGGTATGAGAGGAAACATCATGGCAGCAGTGTGCCAGGTGACCGGCGCCGTTCCCGGCTTCGGACACAACATTTCACACTCGCACCGTCGCACCAAGCGTCGGTTCGATCCGAACATCCAGAAGAAGACTTACTACGTGCCCTCGCTCGGACGCAAGGTAACTCTCACCCTGTCGGCTAAGGGCATCAAGGTTATCGATGCTCGCGGTATCGAGGCAGTGGTCTCCGACCTGAAGAAGCGTGGGGTGAAGTTCTAATGGCGAAGGACAAGGACGTACGTCCGATCATCAAGCTGAAGTCGACGGCAGGCACCGGGTTCACCTACGTGACCCGCAAGAACCGTCGCAACACCCCCGACCGTCTCGTGCTGAAGAAGTACGACCCGGTCATCCGTAAGCACGTCGAATTCCGAGAGGAGCGCTAAGCATGGCTAAGAAGAGCATGATTGCGAAGAACAAGCAGCGCCAGGCGATTGTTGCGCGTTACGCTGAAAAGCGTCTCGAGCTCAAGAAGGCGCTCATTGACCCCAACGGCACCGACGAGAGCCGCGAGGCTGCTCGTGTTGGCCTGCAGAAGCTGCCCCGCAACGCGTCGCCCGTGCGCGTTCGGAGCCGCGACGTCATCGACGGCCGCCCCCGTGGTGTGCTGACGAAGTACGGTGTTTCGCGTGTTCGCTTCCGCGACATGGCGCACCGTGGCGAGCTGCCCGGCATCACGAAGTCGAGCTGGTAACAGCCCGGCGCTAGTGCCTTGCGAGAGGGGCGGTGTGGATCGCAAATGATCCACACCGCCCCTTTCTGTTGCCCTCGCAGCGTGTTCACCGAGAGCGAATACGACACGCAGTCCGAAGAAATCCGCGGAATCGCGCCGCTTTTCGGGAAACGTAGGGTAGATTCATACCGATCAAACTGATCGGAACCTCTTAGCGGAGGTCACACCCCGAATAGATCAGGGGCCGGCCACAATTCGGTCACCGCCCTGAAAGGACACAACATGGCACTCAACAAGACCGAGCTCGTCGCAAAGATCGCCGCTGAGACTGGCCAGAGCCAGGCTGCAGTTTCGAACGTTCTCGACGGCCTGTTCGCTGCTGTTTCGGAGACCGTCGCCGCAGGCGAGAAGGTTTCGATCCCCGGCTGGCTCTCGTTCGAGACCGCGACCACCGCTGCTCGCACCGGCCGCAACCCGCGCACCGGCGAGACCATTGACATCCCCGCTGGCAAGCGCGTCAAGGTGTCGGTTGGCTCGAAGCTCAAGGCTGCCGTGAAGTAGCTTTCGCTTTTCACGAAACCCCCGAACGGCCGCGGCCGCTCGGGGGTTTCGTCGTTTTTGCCTGGGCGTAAGCTAGTGCGGTGCGCAAGAACTTTACAGACCCGTCAGAGATCCGCCCCTGGGCCGCGCTCTGGACGCTCGTGCTCGGCTTCTTCATGATCCTCATCGACACGACGATCGTGTCTGTGGCGAACCCCACGATCATGCAGAGCCTGAACACCGACATGACGGCGACGCTGTGGGCGACGAGCGCCTACCTGCTCGCCTACGCGGTGCCGCTGCTCATCACCGGCAGACTCGGCGACCGCTTCGGCCCGCGCCGCGTCTACCTCATTGGTCTCACGGTCTTCGCGCTCTCGTCGCTCGCGTGCGGGCTCTCGCCGACGATCGAGGTGCTCGTCGTCGCGCGCGTGTTCCAGGGCTTCGGCGCCGCCCTCATGACCCCGCAGACGATGTCGGTAATTACCCGCATCTTCGCGCCGCGCGAGCGCGGCCAGGCGATGGCCGTGTGGGGCATCACCGCGGGCGTGGCGACACTCGTCGGCCCGATTCTCGGCGGATTTCTTATCGACGCGGTCGGGTGGGAGTGGATCTTCTTCATCAACGTGCCCGTCGCCGTTGTCGCCTTTGTGCTTGCGCTGAAGTTTGTGCCGCGGCTCGAGACGCACGCGCAGCGGCTCGACTGGCTCGGCGTCGTGCTCAGCGCCGTCGGCATGTTCCTGGTCGTCTTTGGTATTCAAGAGGGTGAGACCTTCAACTGGGGGCAGATCTGGGGCCCCATCTCGGTCTGGCTGCTCATCGGCGTCGGCCTGGTCGTGCTCGGGCTGTTCGTGTGGTGGCAGCACGTGCAGCGCGGCGAGCCGCTCTTGCCGCTGCGCATCTTCCGCGACAGAAACTTCTCGATCGGCACCTCGACGATCGTGACGGTCGGCTTCGCGGTGACGAGCATGAGCATGCCGCTGATGTTCTTCTTCCAGCTCGTGCGGGGGCTCACTCCAACGCAGTCTGCGCTGATGCTCGTGCCGATGGCCGTGCTGTCTGCCGCGCTTGCGCGCCCCGCGGGCATTCTCATCGACCGCGGCGACCCGCGCCGCATCGCGACCGCGGGCCTGCTGCTGCTCGCCGGCGGCATGCTGCTCTACTTCGTGATGCTGCGGCCGGGAACGCCGCTGTGGCTGCTGCTCATTCCCAGCGCGGTTCTCGGCGTCGCGAACGCGGGCATGTGGGGGCCGCTGTCTGCAATCACGACGTTCAACCTGCCGCTCGATCTCGCGGGCGCCGGTTCAGGCGTCTACAACACGAGCCGCCAGGTTGGTGCGGTGCTCGGCTCTGCCTCGATCACGGCTCTCATGACCGCGCGCCTCGCGGCCGAGCTTGGCACTGGCGACGCCGGTGGCATGGGCGGTGGCATGGGCGGTGGCCAGCTCCCACCGCAGGTGCAGGAGGGCTTCGCTGCCGCGATGGGGCAGTCGCTGCTGCTGCCGGTCGCCGTGATCGCGGTCGGAGCGGCGCTCACGCTGTTGTTCGCGCCCCGCCCGCCGCGCACCGGGCCGGTGCGCGTGCAGGCCGGGCCGGCCGAGAACGCCTAAACAGGCGGGCCCGGTGGGCCGCGCGAGCGCGCCACGATGGCACACCGCTCGGCGGTAGCCCAGCCACTCGGCGGTGGCCCAGCCGCTCGGCGGTGGCCCAGCCGCTCGGCGGTGGCCCAGCAGTTCGGCGCCCCAGCCGCTCGGCGCCTTGCTATAGCGATGGTCTACACTGGTTCGTGGGGCGAGCCCGCGACCACAGTGGTGTGGGGGAGCCGCTCCTTCTCACGATTGGACCCGAATGGCGCTGAACAACCTCACGAGCTCGAGTATCTCGGACACGGTCACCATGGAACTGCGCGAGGCGATTCTCGCTGGCGATTTCGAGCCGGGCGCGCGCCTCATCGAGCGCCACCTCGCCGCGCAGCTCGGGGTGAGCCACATTCCCGTGCGCGAGGCGCTCGCGCGGCTGACCGAGGAGGGCCTCGTAGAGCGCGAGCCGCGGCGCGGAGCGCGCGTCGCCGAGCTTGGCAGTGTCGAACTCGAGGAGGTGTCGAGTCTGCGCTCGGTGCTCGAGCGGTTCGTGGTGGAGCGCGTGCAGGCTCGGTGGCAGCCGGGCAACGAGGAGCAGCTGCGCGCGATCGTCGGCAAGATGGCCGAGGCCGCCGAGGCGCGCGACGTTGACGAGCTCTTCATGCTCGACCGCCGGTTTCACGAGGCACTGTGGGGCATGGCCGAGCACTCGGTGCTCGCCGACATCGCCTCGCAGCTGCGCGGGCGCATCAACAGTTTCTTGAAAGCGGCCAACGCCGCGCTTGGTCAGCACGAGCTGCAGCGCCACGTGCAGGCGCACGAAGATCTCATCGTGGCCATCGCGAGCGGCGATCTCGCCGCGGCGCAGGAGTCGATGTCGCAGCACATCGACGATGCCGTCACGCGCGTCTCCTCGACCGGACGCGAGGGCGGCCAAGGCGTCGAGCCGGTCACTTCGCCATGACAACCGGTGATGCCGGCGCGGTCGATGGCACCGGCACGGCCGGAGCCGACGGCGCTGCCACTGTGGCCGGAGCGGCCGGAGGAGCCCTGCCGGCAGTTCGCGCCGTGCGGGTCGCGGAGTCGCCAGCCTGTGAGCTTGCGGAGTCGCCGCGCCTCTCGCCGAGCGGCCGCTCGCTCTGGTTCATTGATATCGAGGCCGCCAGGGTGTGGCGGGTTGCGGCGACCGAGCTTGGAAACCGCGCTGCCTACGAGTCGCTGCAGCTCCCGCAGCTGCCCGGCTTCGTCATTCCTGAAAGCGACTCGAGCGCGCTGCTGGGCCTTGCCGATGGCCTGTACCGGCTGCACTGGGAGGGGGCGCAGCTCGCGCGGGTGTGGGAGCTGCCGGGCGCCGCGGTGCCGGTGCGCATCAACGACGGCGCGCTGGCGCCTGACGGTGCGGTGTGGTTTGGCACGATGAACCTCGGGGAGGGCGACCCCGATGCCGGGTTGCTGTTTCGCTATGCCGAGGGCGTCGCCCGGGTGGTCGACGGCCCCGTCGCCTGCTGGAACGGGATCGTGTTCGATGCCTGCGATGCCGCGGTGCTCGCGACCGACACACTCGGCCGCGAGATTCGGCGCTACGGCCGCGATGGCGACCGCGGCGCGAGCATCGCGGTGCCTGGCCCAGGCCGGGCGGGGCTTCCCGACGGCCTGTGGCTCGCCCCGGACGGCTCGCTGTGGAGCGCGATCTGGGATGCGGGCGAGGTGCTCGTGCTGCGTGGCGGGGCGCCGGCCAGCGCTGTGCTTACTCCGGGCATGCGGCCCACCGCAATCGCCGGGCTGCCCGACGGCGGGGTCGTGATCACGCTCGCGGCCGACGCGGCGGGCCCCGGCGGGCTGGCCGTGCTCGAGGCGGCAGGCGTCGCCGAGGTGCTCGGGCTCGCGCACGAGTCGTAGCTCGCGGGTCGGGGTGCGTTCTCGCGGTGGATCGAGGCGGATCGCGGCGGCTCCCGGAGATCGCGGCGGATCGCGGCGGATCACGGCGGATCACCCCGGAGCGGTAGCGCCCCCGAGGGGGCACCGGCTGGGCCGCGGCGACGCAATCGTCGGGGCAGGGGTTCGAGCCTCTGCGCGCTGACCCGGGGCCGGCGACCGTGCCCCGGTGGCTTGCGATTGTGGCAAAAACCCGGGCGCGTGCCCGTTTGCTCGTGGACAGCCTCGGCGTTATGCTAGATACTATAGCGGAGGCGTGAGTGTGCATGCCGCGATCATCTTGGAGGAACAGTGTTGTTGCGAAAGAAACTTGCGACCGGCGTTATCGCCGCCGCTGCAGTCATAGCTTTGTCGTCGTGCGCCGGCACGGGCGGGGGTACCCTCGGCGAGGGCTCGGGGGGAGCGGGCCAGAGCTCGATCACCGTGGCAGCCGCCCAGGGCATCCCGCAGCTCAACCCGGCAATCCGCACCTTTGCGTGGGAAGAGGTGCTCTTCCCGCTGCTGTGGAACGGCCTCACCCAGACCTCTGAGTCGGGCGAGATTGAGGGCGACCTTGCCGAGAAGTGGGAGGTCAGCGATGACCAGCAGACCTGGACGTTCACGCTGAAAGACGGCGTCACCTTCTCGAACGGCGACCCCCTCACCGCCGAGGCGGTTGTCGCCTCGTTCGAGTACTACCTCGCGCCCGAGACCGCGACGCAAGAGAAGACGAAGCTCGAGGCGATCACGAGCGTCGAGGCGACCGACGAGCGCACCGTTGTCTTCACGCTCGACCAGCCGACCGCAACCTTCCCCGCAGGCATCGTCTGGGTGAAGGTCATGGACATGGACGAGCTCGACCAGATCGACAAGAACCCGATCGGAACCGGCCCGTACACGGTGAAGGCGTTTACCCCCGACAACTCGGTGACGCTCGTTCGCAACGACGCCTACTTCGGCGAGGCGCCGGCCCTCGAAGAGATCGTCATCGAGAAGGCGGCCGAGTCGACCGCCGCCGTCACCGGCCTGCGCTCGGGAGACATCGACGTGCTCTGGTCGGTGCCGCAGGGCGACGTTGCTCAGTTCGAGGGCGACAGCGCAATCTCGCTCGTGCGCCCCGACAACCCGAGCCAGTGGCCGAGCTGGGAGATGGACACGACGTCTGCGCCGTTCAACGACGTGCGCGCCCGCCAGGCCCTCGCCTACTCGATCGACCGCGAGGCCGTGCTTGCAGCGGCCTACGCCGATCAGGGCAAGCTCGCTCCGACGAACAACGCGCTCGGCGAGAACAACGCCTGGTTTGGCGGCGAACTCGAAGACTACAGCTACGATCTCGACAAGGCGAAGGCGCTGTTTGCCGAGGCCGGGGTGACCGAGGGCTCAACGCTCACCTGGTGGGGCGTTGCCGGCCAGTACCCCGAGTGGAACACGAGCGCCGAGATTCTCCAGGCGAGCCTGAAAGAGATCGGCATCACGCTGAAGATCGAGAACAACGACATCGGCACCTGGGTCGAGAAGTTCTACCCGGCTGGCAAGAGCTACCCGGCGACAATCGTGCCGAACTTCCAGTCGACCCCGCCCGAGCCCGCGTACTCGCTGAACTTCTACCTCGAGGGCCGCTGCGAGTGCAACTGGGTGAACCCCGACTTCCAGGCCGCGTTTGATGCCGCGGTTGGCGAGCCAGACGAGGCAGCGCGCAAGGCAAAGTGGGGCGAGGTGCAGACCATCATCAACCGTGAGGTGCCGCTCATCGTTCCCATCCAGGCCACGGTCGTGACCGCAACCGCGAGCGCGCTCGACGGCGTCTGGGTTGAGGGCGGCGGCCAGCTCCACCTCGAGAACGCCAGCTTCAAGGGATAACGTGACCAGATTCATCCTTCGGCGGGTGGCGATCAGCGCAGTCATGCTGATCGCCACCTCGCTCCTCGTATTCATCGTCCTCCGGCTGTTGCCGGGCGACCCCGTGATCACGCGTCTCGGCTCGACCCCCGGGGTCGACGCCGAGATGATTGAGCGGCTTCGCGCCGAAGCGGGGCTCGACGCCCCAATCTGGCAGCAGTACCTCAACTGGATCGCCGGCATGTTCCGCGGCGACTTCGGTCAGTCTTACTTCAACCAGTTCTCGGTGAACGAGCTCATCGCGCAGCGACTGCCCGCGACGCTCGAGCTCACGGCGATCGCGGTGCTGCTCGCGCTCGTCATCGCGGTTCCGACCGCGGTGTTCGCCTCGCTGAAACCGCTCGGCTGGCTCGACCGCGTGCTCACTGCGATCTCCACCGCAGGCATGGCGCTGCCGCAGTTCTTGATCGGCATCGTGCTCATCGTGGTGTTCGCGGTGACGCTTCGGTGGCTGCCGGCGCGCGGCTACGTTCCGTTCTCAGAAGACCCCGGGCTCAACCTTGTCGGCATGATTCTGCCTGCCGTGACGCTCGCGCTCGCCTCGGCGCCGCTGCTCATCAGGTTCTTGCGCGCGTCAATGATCGAGACGCTCGCGGCCCCCTTCATTCGCACCGCGCGGGGCAAGGGCGTCGACCGCGCGGGCGTCGTCGTCGGCCACGCACTGCGCAACGCCCTCATCCCCGGGCTCACCATGCTCGGCCTCATCGTCGGGTACACGCTCGGCGGCGTCGTGATTATCGAGTACGTGTTCGGCATTCCCGGCCTCGGCTCGCTCGCGATCGACTCCGTGTTCAAGCGTGACTACGCGGTGCTGCAGTCGGTCGTGCTGCTCATCAGCGCGATGTTCATTCTGACCTCGCTCATCGTCGACCTGCTGTATGGCGTCCTTGATCCGCGACTGCGAGTTGGGAAGAAACGTGGCTAATCTCACCACCCAAAAACTGCTCCTGCCCATCATGCGCCGCGGCGGGTCGCTGCGTCGCACCCCGTGGCAGACGTGGGTCGCGGTCGGCGTGCTCGGCCTCATTGCCATCGCGTGTATCGCAGCTCCACTCGTCGCGCCCTACGACCCGACGCAGCAGTCGCCAGACCGCTTCGCTGGCATGAGCGGCGCGCACTGGTTCGGCACCGACGAGCTCGGCCGCGACCTGCTCAGCCGCGTGCTCCACGGCGGCCAGCTGACGCTGTTCATCGTGCTTGGCGCGACGCTCATCGCGATGGTGCTCGGCACCGCCTGGGGCATGGCGGCCGCGTTTCTGCGTGGCTGGGTCGACGAGTTGCTCATGCGCCTCGCAGACACCGTCATGGCCATTCCGCAGATGCTGTTCGCGCTCGTGTTCATCTCGGCGTTTGGGGCGACCCCGCTGAAGCTCGCGGTGATCATCGGCGTGCTCCTCACCCCGACGACCGCGCGGCTCGTGCGCTCGTCGGTGCTCGGTGAGGTGCAAGAGGACTACTACACCGCCGCGATTTCGTACGGCGCGTCGAAGGGCCGCCTGCTGCTGCGCGAGGTGCTGCCGAACGTTGCCGGCCCGATCACGGTGCAGGCCGCGATCAACGCGGCGAACGCGCTGCTCCTCGAGGCGTCGATGAGTTTCGTCGGGCTCGGCATTCAGCCGCCCGAGGCCACCTGGGGCACGCTCGTGCAGCAGGGCTACCAGAAGATGTATCAGTCGACCGGCTACGTGCTGTTCCCCGCCATCTTCATCTTCCTGACAATCTGGATGCTGAACCTGCTGGCCGATCAGCTCGGCGAGACCGCGCAGGCGAAAGGGCGGAAGTAATGAGCGACGCAACACCCGCGGGCGCGCCCGTGCTTGAGGTCACCGACCTCACCGTAAATTACGGCGAGGCGCAGCCCGTGAAGGGCATCAGCTTCTCACTGCGGCGCGGCGAGAAGATCGGCATCGTCGGCGAGTCGGGTTCGGGCAAGAGCCTCACCGCGCTGTCGATCATGCAGCTCAACGACGGCGCGACGACCGGCGGCAGCATCAGGCTCGGCGACACCGAGCTCACGGGGCTGAGCCAGCGCCAGATGGCGAAGCTGCGCGGCGGCCGCGTCGCGATGGTGTACCAAGACCCGATGAGCTCGCTGAACCCGGTGATGACGATCGGCTCGCAGCTTGTCGAGGCGATCCGCCTGCACAGCCCGATGAGCAAGCGCGCCGCCCACCTGCGCGGCGTCGAGCTGCTCACCGAGGTCGGCGTGCCGTTCCCCGAGCAGCGCATGGGGCAGTACCCGCACCAGTTCTCCGGCGGCATGCGCCAGCGCGTGATGATCGCGATGGCGATGTCTGGCAACCCCGAGGTGCTCATCGCCGACGAGCCGACGACCGCGCTCGACGTGACCACCCAGGCGCGCATCATCGACCTGCTCGACAGGCTCGCCGAGGAGCACGGCACCGCCGTCATTCTCATCACCCACGACCTCGGCGTCGCTGCGGGCTTCTGCGAGCACGTGCACGTGATGCGGCACGGCAAGATCATCGAGTCGGCGCCGGCGACCGAGCTGTACGCGAACCCGCAGCACGACTACTCCCGGTCGCTGCTCGGCGCCGTGGTCGACCTCACCGTCGACGTGAACAAGCCCATTCCGACGAGCGCAGACATTCTCGCGGCCGAGGGTGTCGCCCCCCGCGAGCTCGCGGCCGAGGCGCAGGTCGCCGGCCGCGGCGAGGTGCTCGTGAGCGTGCGCAACCTCAAGAAGACCTTCCAGCTCGGCGGCGGCGAGTCGGTGACGGCGATCAACGATGTCTCGTTCGACATTCGCCGCGGCGAGACCTTCGGCCTCGTCGGCGAGTCTGGCAGTGGCAAATCGACGGTCTCGCGCGCGGTGCTCGCGCTGCAAGACGTCGATGCGGGCACCGTCTCGATCGGCGGGCGCGACGTGCACCGCCTCTCGAGCGGCGAGTTGCGGGCCGCCCGGCGCGACATGCAGATGGTGTTCCAAGACCCGTTCTCGGCGCTCAACCGCCGCCAGACCGTCGCGCAGATCGTCATGGCGCCGCTTGAGGCGCACGGCATCGGCGGCCACCAGGAGAGGCTCGAGAAGGTCGCTGAGACGCTCGAGGTCGTCGGGCTCGGGCAGGGCTTCAACGATCGCCTGCCCGGCACGATGTCTGGCGGGCAGTGCCAGCGCGTCGCGATTGCGCGCTCGCTCGTGCTCGACCCAGAGTTCATGGTGCTCGACGAGTCGGTCTCTGCGCTCGACGTTTCGATCCAGGCGCAGGTGCTGAACCTGCTGCGCGATCTTCAGGCGCGGCTCGGGTTGACGTATCTGTTCATCAGCCACGACCTCGCGGTGATTCGCTACATGGCGAGCACCGTCGCCGTGATGCGACGGGGCACGATCGTCGAGCAGGGCAGCCGCGACGAGCTGTTCGCGAACCCGCAGCACGAGTACACGCGCTCGCTCATGGCAGCGATTCCCGTCGCAGACCCGACGGTTGAGCGCGAGCGGCGCAGGGAGGCAGCGCGGCTCGCGGCGGCGCTGCAGAGCGGGGTGGCGGCGTGACCTCGCACAGCATGCCCAGCACGACGCGGCTCGGCGACCGGCTCGCCGTGCCGCGCACGAGCGCCGGTATCGGTGTCGCGGTGCGCGACATCACACCCCCGGTCGGCATTCGCGCGAAGAACTGGGGCCCGGCCGACTGGGCTCGCGCCGAGGGAGCGCATCACGAGATGACGCTCACCGCGCTCGCGATCGTGCCGGCGGCGGATCCCGGAGCCGGGCCAACCGAGGCTGTAGCCGGGCGCGTGCGTGTGATGATCACGGCCGACGGCACCTGGTGGCGCCGCGTCGCCGACGAGTGGGGCGTGCGCGGCAGGGTGCTTGCGGCCCTTGGGCTCGAGGCCGACCAGCTGACGCTGTCGCTCTCCCACACCCACGCCGGCCCCGTGCTGTGCGCCGCCGACGAGCACCTCGACGGTGGCGAGCTCATTCCCGGGTACCTCGAATCGCTCGGCGACGCGGCGATCGCCGCGGCCAAGCAGGCGCTCGCGACCGCGGCGCCGGGGCGCATCGAGTGGGCTCGCGGCCGCTCGGCGCTCGCCGTGAACCGGGAGCTCGACGTCGACGGGCGCGCGCTCGTCGGCTACAACCCGCAGGCCGAGCCGGCCGACGACACCGTGCTCGTCGGCCGCATCACGTCTCGCGCTGGCGAGACGCTCGGCACCATCGTGAACTACGCCTGCCACCCGACGACCCTGTCGTGGCAGAACCGCCTGGTGTCGCCCGACTACGTCGGCGCGATGCGGCAGCTCGTCTCGGCGGCAACGGGGGCGCCGGTGCTCTTTCTCCAGGGCGCCTCTGGCGAGCTGTCGCCGCGCCAGCAGTACACGGGTGATCTCGACGTCGCAGATAGGCACGGGCGCTCGCTCGGGCACGCCGTGCTCGCCGCGCTCGACTCGCTGCCGGCCCCCGGCACCGAGCTCGAGCTCGCCGGCGTCGTCGAGTCAGGCGCGCCGCTCGCGATGTGGGAGCCAGCGCAGGCCGCGGGCGGCGAGGCGATCGCGGGCTGCTGCGACGCCGTCGACCTCGAACTCGTCGACCTGCCAACCCTCGCCGAGCTCGAGGCAGGCTGGGCCGATATCGACCCCCGCAGCCGCGAGGAGCGGCTCGGGCGCGCGCGCAACCTGCGCGACGGTTATATCGACGGCCCGACCGTGCGGCACCCCGTGTGGGCGTGGCGGCTCGGCGACGCGGTTGTTGTCGCCCACCCGGGCGAGGCCTACTCGCGGTTGCAGACCACGCTGCGAGCGCGCTTCCCAGGCACGCCGATCGTGGTGGCGAACCTCACCAATGGGCCCGGCTTCGTCTACCTCCCCACCCAGGAGGCCTACGATCGCGGCGCCTACCAGGCCTGGCAAACGCCGCTGCGGGCCGGCTCGCTCGACCGGCTCGAGGCGCACGCGATCCGCCTCGTCGCCGAGCTGCTCGACCCGGCGCAGTAGCGCGCAACCCCGCTTCCCCCGTATCTCTCCGAAAGGCACCCATGAACCAGTCACCAGCCCCCGCAGCAGCACCGGCCACCGCGGGCCGCGCGCCCGTCGCGATCGTTACCGGCGGCGCCGGCGGTATCGGCTGGGAGATCGGGCGCAGGCTCGTCGCCGACGGTTACACCGTGATCGCGTGCGACATGGTGCCCGGCCTCACCGCGGAGCCGCTCGACGACTCCGACCGCGCCCACGGCACCGACCGCGCCGGTGTGCCGACGCTGTGGCGTGAGCTGAACGTCACCGACCACGCGCAGGTCGCCGAGGTGTTTGCCGCGATCGCCGCAGAGTTTGGCGGCATCGACGTGCTCGTGAACAACGCCGGCATTCAGCGCCACCGGGGCATCGAAGACCTCAGCTGGGAGGAGTGGGAGGCCGTCGTCAACGTCAACCTGCACGGTGTCTTCAACGCGTTGCAGGCCGGGGGCAAGCAGATGCTCGAGCAGCCAGAGGGCGGGCGCATCGTGAACATCTCGTCGGTGTCTGCCCGCGGCTCTGCCGGGCGCGCACCGTATTCGACGACGAAGGCGGCCGTGATCGGGCTCACCTCGACCGCCGGTGCCGAGTGGGCAGCCCGCGGCGTGCGGGTCAACGCGGTGGCCCCGGGGTACGTCGACACCGGCGTCTTTCGCCAGGGCGTCGCGGCCGGCACGCTCAGCCTCGACACGATTCTCAGCCGCATCCCCGCGAAGCGGCTCGCGCAGGCCGGCGAAATCGCCAACGCCGTGAGCTTTCTCGTCTCAGACCAGGCGTCGTACATGAACGGGCAAACGCTCTACGTCGACGGCGGCTTCATGATCGACTACGGCGTGCCGCTCGCGAAGAAGCCGACGCCGTGAGCGCCGACGCCGTGACCTCGGGCAGCGCCGTGACGGCCGTGCAGACGGCGAACGCGGTGCTGCCGCTGCCGCAGCCGCTCCACCTCGGCGCGATGACCGTGACGCGGCGCGAATACGCCGGGGTGCGGGTGGCGAGCGCCGACGGGCTCGTCGGCTCGGCCTACTGCCTGAGCCGCGAGGCCCCGATGACCGAGATCGTCGACCGCCTCGTCGCCGGCCACGCGATCGGCCGCGACAGCGACGACCCGGCGCTCGTGTGGGAGGGCATGCTGCGCGGCTCGGCGATCGTTGGCCGCGTCGGCCTCGTGCGCCGCGCGATCGGCCTCGTCGACGTCGCGCTGTGGGACATCGCCGCGCAGCGCGCGAAGCGCCCCGCCTGGGAGCTACTCGGCGCGCAGCCCGGGCCGCGCGAGACGATGCTCGTCGCCGCCTACCCGACGCCCGATCGGCCCATCGAAGCGGTCGTGCACGAGGTCGTCGAGCAGGCGGCCGAGGGCTGGCCGCTCGTGAAGATCTCGCGCGCGGCAGACCCGGCCTACATGGGCGAGCTCATTCGAGCCCTCAACCGCGAGCTGCCGGCTGCGTGCGGGCTCGTCGTCGATGTCGGCTTTGGTTGGCGCGACGCAGACGCCGCGCTCGCCGAGATTCGGGCCTGGGGCGACATCGAACTCGCCTGGCTCGAAGACCCGCTGCTGCCCGAAGACGTCGCTGGTTGCGCGCGCATTCGCCGCGAGACCGGGCTCACAGTCTCGGTTGGAGACGAGGTCACCGACCCGAGCGTGCTGCGCGCGCTGGTGAGCGAGGGCGCCGTCGACGTGCTGCGCATCGACGTCATCGCCGTCGGCGGGCTCACCCCCGCGCGCGAGCTGCGCGACTGGTGCGCCGAGCGCGGCGTTCCCGTCTCGTGCCACGTGTACCCCGAGGTCAGCGTGCACCTCGGCGCGGGAGTCGAGACCTTCAACCGGCGCGCCGCAGGCAACCCGTACGATCCGTCGCCGCTGCTCACGCTCGGCGGCCCCAGCTTCGACGGCGGCCTGGCGACTGCGCCCAGAGCCCCCGGCCTTGGGTTCACGCTGCGCGACGAGCACTTCGCCTTCGGCGGCTAGGCTCGGTTGCGCGCGCGGCGATCCGCACCGCTACGAGCCACAGCCCCGAGGCACAGCCCCCTTCCACCCCAGCACCGAGCCGAGGAGCCCCAATGAGCCACCCACCCGCGTCACGCAGCGTCGTCGTTACCGGCAGCGGAAAGGGCATCGGTCGCGCGATCGCGGCGAGGCTCACCGCAGACGGCTGGGCTGTCGTCGGCCTCGAGCGCAGCCCGGGCTCGGGCACCGTCGAAGAGGGCGTGTGCAGAGATGTCGTGCTCGGCGACGCGAGCGACCGGGCCGCGCACACCGCGGCGGCGAACCGGGCGCGCGAGCTCGCTCCGCTCGCCGGCTGGGTGAACAACGCTGGCATCACGAAGACCACCCCACTGCACCAGCTCAATGAGGCGACGGTGCGAGAAGTCATTGAGATCAACGGCCTCGGCTACCTCTGGGGCGCGTCGGCCGCTGTCACCGCGTTCACCGAGCAGCTCAGCGGCGGCTCGATCGTCAACGTCGGCTCGATTCACGGCCGCGCCGCGTTCGCCGATCACGCGGCGTACGAGTTCACCAAGGGCGGCATCGACGCGCTGAGCCGCAGCATTGCGGTCACTTACGGCCCGCTCGGCATTCGCGCGAACACCGTCGCCCCCGGTGGGGTGCGCACCCCGCACCTCGAGGCGCAGATCGCCGCCGCGGCCGACCCCGAGGCCGAGGAGCGGGGCCTCGCCGAGGGGCCGCCCATGCGCCGCATTGCGCGCGCAGAAGAGGTCGCGGCGGTGACCGCGTTTCTGCTGGGCGACGAGGCGCCGTACGTCAGCGGCCAGTCGATTGCCGTCGACGGTGCGTGGACGGCGTCGTTCGGGCGCCCGGGCGCCGACCCCGCGCTGCTCGCCGCGTACGGCCTGGGCGGGGCGTAGGCGGCGAGCGGCATGTTTGCCCGGGTCGGCGCGGCGGCGCTGTGCCCGCGGGCGCGGTAGGGCTGTGCCGGTGGCAACAACGCTACCGCGGCAAGCGGCGCGCTATGCCTTGAGCATCGACGCGCGCTGAATCAGGCCGTCGACGACGTCGAACGTCGCGATGGTCTCGGTCGCGATGCCCGCGTTGATCACGCGCTCCTGGGCGACCACCCAGCGCTCGCCGAAGAGCACCGTCGTGTCGATCTCGCACGACAGCTCGGGGTTCTCGAGCCTGGGCGCGTAGAAGGCGATGATTGCCTCGCGGCCGACGATCGGCTCGGGGGCGACGCCGGTGATGATGGCGTCTTCGGCGTAGGTGCCGACGAACGTCGTGAGGTCGTGGTCGTTGAAGGCGTCTACCTGTGCGTTGACGACGGCGAGGGCGGTGGGGCGGGGAATGCTCATGCTCGGTCTCCTGGGTGCGGTGGTGCTGTGCGGGCCCGCGGCAGCGCTGTGCGGGTGGGGTGCCGCAGCGCTGCCGCGGGGGCGGGTGGGGTGCGGGGTCGACGCGCTGGCGCTAGTCGATGCGCACACCACCGTTGACGTCGTAGGTGGCGCCCGTGGTGAACGCCGCCTTCGGGGAGGCGAGGGCGGCGATGATCCACGCAACGTCCGCCGGCTTGCCAAATTCGCCAAGCGGAATCGAGCTCGTGAGCGCGTCGCGGGCGGGCCCCTGCAGGTGGTCGGTGATGGCAGAGAGTACGGGGCCGGGGGTGACGGCGTTCACGCGAATGCCCTCGCCAGCGAGATTGCGCGCGAAGGAGCGGGTGAGGGCGAGGATCGCGCCCTTGCTGGCCGCGTAGTGCATGCCCGTCTTGAGCGCGCCCTGCTGCCCGGCGATCGACGAGAGGTTCACGACCGAGCGATCGACCGGAGCCTCGGGGGTGCCCGCAGCTGCGCGCAAGAGCGGCAGCGCCGCGCGGGTGAGCAGGAAGGTGCCGCGACCGTTTGTCTCCATGACCGCATCCCACTCGTCGATGGTGATGTCATCGAACGAGCGGTAGGGGCAGACGCCGCCGTTGTTCACGAGCACGTGGAGCTTGCCCCAGGCCGCGTCGACCTCGGCAATGAGCGCGTCGATGGAGGCGGGGTCGCGCAGATCGAGGCGCGACACCCGCGCGTCGGGCGCGCCGGCAGCGCGGCAGGCCTCGGCTGCCTCGAGGGCAGCGGCCTCGCCGCCGGTGTAGGTGAGCCAGACGGCGTTGCCGTCGGCTGCGAGGGCGAGCGCGGCAGCGGTGCCGATGCCCGAGCTCGCGCCGGTAATGAGTGCGTATCGGAGAGTCATACCTAGACGCTATAGCATTTTTGCGCGCTCCGCACGGGGGTGGCGCGCGCTTGCTAGATGCTATAGCATCGGAAATTATGAACTCCGATCTCGTACTCCTCACAGACAGTGACTTGCCAGGCACCGCTGCCGGCGACACGCTGGCTGCCGCAAACCTCCGCTTCGCCGAGGCGAATTCCCGCGATGCCGCGACCCTCATTCAGTCGGGCAGCGACGCGACCGCGCTCGTGGTGCAGTGGGCGCCGATCACCGCCGAGGTGATGGACGGGATGCCGAACCTCAAGATCATCAGCCGACTCGGCATCGGCGTCGACATGGTTGACATTGCCGCTGCGACCGAGCGCGGCATCGCCGTCGCGAACACGCCGACCTACTGCATCGAAGAGGTTGCCACGCACACCCTCGCGCTCATCCTCGCGCAGGCCCGCGGCCTGAGCCGCTACGACGCAGCGGTGCGTGCGGGCAGGTGGTCTGCGGTTGACGCGGTGCCGATGTCGATCCGCCCGACCGCGACCACCGTCGCCGTCATCGGTTACGGCCGCATCGGCCGCATGGTCGCGGCCTCGCTCACCGCGATGGGGTTCCGCGTTGTCGTCTCAGACCCCTTCCTCGACGAGCAGGCCGCGATCGCGGCAGGGGTCACGCCAGCCGCGCTTGCCGACGCGCTCGCCGGGGCAGACATCGTCACCCTGCACGCGCCGCTGACCGAGTCGACGAAGCACATGCTCAACGCCGAGAGCATCGCCACAATGCGCCGTGGCGCCGTAGTCGTGAACACCTGCCGAGGCCCGCTCATCGACGAAGAAGCGCTCGCCGACGCGCTCGAGTCGGGCCACCTCGGTGGCGCTGCCCTCGACGTCTTCGCCGAGGAGCCGCTGCCCGAGACGAGCCGCCTTCGCGCGAACGACCGCGTCGTGCTCACCCCGCACGCCGCGTGGTACTCGCCCGAGGCGCTCGCCGACCTGCCCGTGCACGCCGCGCGCAACGTCGTCGACTTTCTCGCCGGGCGCGAGGTGCCGGCGATCTTGAACCCCGAGGTGCTCGCACAGGGGGTGTCGGCGTGATCGAGTTCATGCGGCTTGGAGCCGTTGGCGCCGAGATTCCCGTCGCGCGAGACGGCGACGCGGTGTACGACCTGCGCGGCCTCACCGCCGACATCGACGGCGCATTCTTCGAAGCAGGCGGCATCGCCCGGGCCCGCCAGGCGGTTGCGGCAGGCGAGCTGCCGCGGGTAGAGGGCTGGGAGGCGCTTCGCGTCGGTGCCCCGGTCGCGCGGCCGTCTGCCGTCATCTGCATCGGCATGAACTACGCCGAGCACGCGGCAGAATCTGGCTCGGAGCCGCCCGAGAACCCCGTCGTGTTCATGAAGACGCCGAACACCGTTGTCGGCCCGGCAGACGAGGTGTTTCTGCCACCGAACGCCGAGAAGGTTGACTGGGAGGTCGAGCTCGCTGTCGTGATCGGCCGCCGCGCCCGCTACCTCTCGAGCCCCGCCGAAGCGCGAGACTACATCGCCGGGTTCACGATCTCCAACGACGTGTCTGAGCGCGCCTTTCAGATCGAGCACTCGGGCGGGCAGTGGTCGAAGGGCAAGTGCTCAGAGACCTTCAACCCGCTCGGCCCGGCGCTCGTGCCCGCCGACGATCTTGACTACCAAAACCTCAAGCTCGGCTCCCGCGTAAACGGCGGCGAGCGGCAGAACTCGACGACCGCCGACATGATCTTCCCGGTCGACCTGCTCATCTACCACCTGAGCCAGTACCTCGTGCTGGAGCCGGGCGACATCGTCAACACTGGCACCCCCAAGGGCGTCGCGCTGTCGGGAAACTTCCCGTACCTGGCTGCCGGCGATGAGATGACGATGTGGATCGAAGGGCTCGGCGAGCAGACGCAGCGCGTCGTGCCGGCCCCCGGGGTGTAGCGAGGGCAGTCGGAGGGGCAGCGCCTGAACGTTGCCCCTCCGACTCGAGCCGAGCGGCGCGTCCTATCCCCGCGGAAACCGCCACGCGATCAGGCCCGCACCGGCGGCAATGAGCCCGCCACACCAGGCGAGTGCGAACCACGCCTGGCCTCCAGGGTCGCCGCCGAGCAGCAGGGCGCGGATAGCCTCGGTGAGCGGGGTCACCGGCTGTGCTGCCGCGATCGGCTGCAGCCACCCTGGCAGGGTCTCGAGCGGCACAAAGGCGCTCGAGAGGTACGGCAGGAACAGCAGTACGAAACCGTAACCGTTCGCCGCCTCCGGGCTCGAAGCGAGCATGCCGATCGCGGCGAAAATCACGGTAATCGCGAGGATCCACGCGAGCACGAGCGCGAGCGCGATGGCCCACTCCTCGGGCCCCGCGCTCGGCCGAAATCCGACGAGGAGCCCGACGCCAAGCACAAGCGTGGTCGCGACGAGATTGCGCAGCACGCTCGCGCTGATGTGCCCGACGAGGCAGTATGCGGCGGTGATTGGCAGGCTGCGGAAGCGCTGCATCGCCCCGCCCGTGATATCGCGGTTCACCGACACCGCGACGGAGGCGGCCCCGAAGCCCGAGCACAGCACGATGATGCCTGGCACGACGAAATCGACGTAGCCGCCGCCCGGGGCGATCGCGCCGCCGAACACGGTGGTGAACAGCAGCATGAGCATGACGGGCAGCACGATCGCGAGCATCCACCCCTCGCCGTCGCGCATGCTGTGGCGCAGGCTGCGCTCGACGAAGACGCGGCTGGCGGTGAGGGCGCCGGCGCCCCGGTGCATCGTGATGGTCATGAGCGTGCCTCCTCGGCGGTGCGGGTGAGTGCGATGAATGCGTCATCGAGCGTCGGGGTGCGCAGTTCGACGCGAAGCCCGCGCTCGGCCTCGGTGAGGCGCTGCAGCGCGCGCTCGAGGCCGCGGGCGGTGCCGTCGAGCTCGAGGCTGCGGCGCACCGCGCCCTCGGCGTCAAGGAGCACCGCGGTTTCGGCGCCGACGAGTCGCTTGAGCTCGGCCGGGCTGCCGTCGGCGACGATGGCGCCGCCCTGCAAGATTGCGACGCGGTCTGCGAGCGCCTCGGCCTCATCGAGCAGCTGCGTGGTGAGAAAGACGCAGCTGCCGGCGCGGGCGAGCGCGGCGACGTCGTCCCAGAGCCGCAGGCGACTCGTCGGGTCGAGGCCCGTGGTTGGCTCGTCGAGGAAGAGCACCGCCGGCGGGCACATGAGTGAGGCCGCGAGGTCGATCCGCCGCCGCATGCCCCCGGAATATCCCGAGACCGCGCGGTTCGCGGGCGCCGCGAGATCGAACGCCTCGAGCAGCTCGTCGGCGCGCGCCCTGGCCCGGCGCGCGGGGAGCCCGAGCAGGCGCCCGATCATCACGAGGTTCTCGCGACCCGAGAGGGCCTCGTCGACCGACGCGTACTGCCCGGTCGCGCCGATGAGGCGCCTCACCGTGCTCGCGTCTCGGGTTGTGTCGTGGCCGAGGATCCGCGCGGTGCCAGAATCCGGGCGCAGCAGCGTGGTGAGGATCGACACGAGCGTCGTTTTCCCCGCCCCGTTCGGGCCGAGCAGCGCGAACACGCCGCCCTCGATGCTGAGATTCAGGCCGTCGAGCACGGCGTGCTGGCCGTAGCGCTTCGTGAGATCGGTGATCTCGATCGTTGTGGTCATTCCTGCTCCAGGTGTGGTTATTCTGCGTGCGTTGCAAACAGTATGCCACATAAACAGTATCCGTAATAAACAGTGGCCCGAGTGCGCGGTTATGATGGGGAGCAGACCACACGAGTAAGGCAGTGATGACCGAAGCAGAAGTCTCCCGCACCCTCGCGATCGCCTGGGGGCTCGCGGCGGCCCCGCAGCGCGGCCCCAAGCGCGAGTTGTCGCTCGAGCGCATCGTCGACGCCGCCATCGAGATCGCCGACGCCGAGGGCCTCGCGGCGGTGACCATGCAGCGCGTCGCCAAAACGTTCGATTTCAGCACGATGGCGCTGTATCGCTACGTCTCGACGAAAGACGACCTGCACCAGCTCATGCTCGACGCCGCGATGACCGGGGGGCTCGGGCCCATCGGGGGCGGCGATTGGCGCGAGGGATGCCGGGCGCTGCTGCGAGGGCTCGTGCTCGGGTACCGCGCGCACCCCTGGGTGCTCGACATCTCGCTCACGCCAGACATTCACATGATGCCGGGGCAGATCCGGGTCGCAGACCTCGGGCTTGGCGCGATGCGCGACATGCCGGTGCCCGAGACGACGAAGCTCGCCATCCTCATTCTCATCTCGTCGGTCGCGCAGGGCCACGCCGCGGTCGAGCGCGAGGTGCTCGCCGGGGCCGCGATGAACGATGCCACCCGGGCGCTGATCGAGGAGGCTGTTACCGTCGCCGAGTTTCCCAATGTCGCCGCGTTCGTGCGCAGCGGCAGCTACTTCGGCGATCACCCCGGCGATCACGCCGGGGGCCGGCCCGGCGGCCCGCCCGGTGCTGCCGAACAGGGCGGGGAGAAAGACATCGAGGGCATCTTGAGCTTCACCACCGAAGTGGTGCTCGCAGGCCTCGCCGAGATCGTCGAGCACGCGCCGGGCCCCGAGCCTGCCGCGACGACTGCCACCCAGCTCGCGCCGCCCGACGCGCTCGCCGCAGCAGAGGGCGCCCTCGCCGCGCACATCGAGCTGCGCAAGGCCACCCAGCAGCGCCTCCGCGACCTCGAGCGGCAGGAATCAGGGCTGGTGAAGGCACGCGACCGGGCGAAGGAGCTCGCGAAGGCGCATTCGAAGCTGACGTAGCGGTAGTCGCGGGGCACACGCGGGCGGCCCGAGGCTGGCGCTGCCCGAGGCTGGCGCTGACTAGAGCCGCCGCCGCCGACCGCGAAAAAGTGCTGATCAGTCACCACTGCGGCGCCACCCACCGGGTACGCTCATGACATGAGCATGGGTGGAGGCGGCGGCGGCCGCGGCGGCGGCAGAATCTCCGGCGGCGACTTTGCCGCGCAGCGCAAGCAGAACGCGGCCGCGCCGAAGGTCGCGAACCTCGGCGGGCGCATCGCCGAACTGTTCAAGCCCTACAAGGGCCCGCTGGTCGTCATCGTCGCGCTCGTGCTCGTCTCGGCCGCGCTCGGCATCATGCCGCCGCTCATCACCCAGCGCGTCTTCGACGACGGCCTGTTCCCGGTCGACGGCGGCGGGCCGAACATGTCGGTGCTCGCGTGGCTGGTCGGCGCGATGATTCTCGTCTTCGTCGTCTCCGCGCTCATCGGCGTCGTGCAGACCTACTTCACCGCGCGCGTCGGCAACCGCGTCATGGGTGACCTGCGCGTGAAGCTGTTCTCGCACCTGCAGTCGATGGAGCTCGGTTTCTTCACGCGTACGAAAACCGGCATCATTCAGTCTCGCTTGCAGAACGACGTTGGCGGCGTTGCCAACGTGCTCACCAACACCGTCTCGAACGTCATCGGCAACACCGTCACCGTGATCGCGGCCGCCGTCGCGATGATTTTGCTCAGCTGGCAGCTCACCATCATCGCGGTCATCTTGATGCCAGTGCTCGTCATCGCGCAGCGCCGCGTCGGCCAGGTGCGCGCCCGCATCGCCGGCAAGACCCAGGAGTCGCTCTCAGAGATGAGCGCCATCACGCAAGAGGCGCTCTCGGTCTCTGGGGTGTTGCTCGCCAAGACCTATTCGCGCCAGACAGCCGAGACCCAGCGCTACGCAAACGAAAACTCGACTCAGGTGTCGCTGCAGGTGAAGCAGGCGATGAGCGGGCAGGTGTTCTTCGCGCTCGTGAACGTGTTTCTCTCGGCGGTGCCGGCGATCGTGTACCTCGTCTCGGGCTGGCTCATAGTGCGTGCGACCGGGCAGGGCTTCGACGCTGGCATCACGGCAGGCACGATCGTCGCGTTCACGACAATTCAGTCGCGGCTGCTGTTCCCACTCATGGCGCTGATGCGCGTCGCGCTCGACCTGCAGACCTCGAGCGCGCTGTTCGCCCGCATCTTCGAATACCTCGACCTCACCCCGCAGATCGTCGACAAGCCAGGCGCCATCGAGCCCGCTGAGGCCGAGGGGCGTGCAGGCCGCATCGAGTTCGACGACGTCGTGTTTGCGTACCCCGATGCGGGGCCGAACGACCGGCCGACAATCGACCACGTCTCGTTCGCCATCGAGCCGGGGGAGTTCGTCGCGTTCGTTGGCGCCTCGGGCTCGGGCAAGACGACAATTGGCTCGCTCATTCCGCGGCTGTACGACGTTACCGGCGGCGCGGTGCGCTACGGCGGCGACGACGTGCGCGATCTGAAACAGGAGGCGCTGATGGATCGCATCGGCGTTGTCACGCAGGAGCCCTACCTGTTTCACGCCTCGATCGGCGACAACCTGCGCTACGCGAAGCCCGACGCAACCGACGAAGAGATCATCGCCGCGGCCAAACTCGCCAACATTCACGAGGCGATCGCCTCATTTGCCGATGGCTACGACACCGTCGTCGGCGAGCGCGGATACCGGCTCTCTGGCGGCGAGAAGCAGCGCATCGCGATCGCCAGGGTGCTGCTGAAGAACCCGCGTGTGCTCGTGCTCGACGAGGCGACGAGCGCACTCGACACCGTCAACGAGCGCATCGTGCAGCGGGCACTCGACGACGCCCGCGAGGGGCGCACGACCATCGCGATCGCGCACCGGCTGTCGACGGTCGAGGGCGCCGACCGCATCTTCGTGCTCGGTGCCGGGCAGATTCTCGAGCAGGGCACGCACGCCGAGCTGCTCGAGCTCGGCGGCGCCTACGCCGAGCTCTACGCGCAGCAGAGCTAGGGGCTGGGGCGGGCTGGTGCGGGGGCTGGCTGGCGCGGGGGCTGGTCGGCCCGGGCTGGCGCGGGGACTGGCTGGCGCTGGCTGGCGCTGGTCGGCCCGGGCTGGCGCTGGTCGGCCCGGGCTGGCGCGGGGCGCCCGCCAAACCTACACTTGCCTCCGAGCCCTTGCCTTGCATCGCGGCACAAGGGGGTGTGCTCGGTGACAAGTGTAGGGCCGGGCTGACCTGGGGGCCGTGCCGGGCCGACCTGGGGGCCGTGCCGGGCTGACCTGGGGGCCGTGCCGGGCCGCCCCGATGGTAGGGAAAACCCGAACGCGGGTCTCCGGTCAGCTGGGTGGGGCGCCCGCCCGCGGCGCTCTAACGTAGGAGTATGAGCAAAACTCCCCAGGTAGCCCAGACGGCTACCCCGGTCGCTGGCGCAGCGCACCAAGCGCCGCAGCCGCACCCTTCGCAGCAGGCGCCGCAGCCGCACCCCTCGCAGCAGGCGCCCCAGCCCAGCGCCGCGCAGCGAACGCAGCAGCCCAGCCCCCAGCCCAACCCCCAGCCCCGCCCGCCGCTGCGAGTCTTCCTCACGATGCTGCACCTCGCGGCGCTTGGCATGCTCGGCTGGGTCGCGCTCGCGGTCTCAGCAATTCTCGTGGGGCTTGGCCTGGGGCTCGCGCTCGTATTCGGCGTCGGCCTGCTCTTTCTTGTCGCGCTGGTCTATGTGCTCTGGGGCATCGCATTCTTCGAGGTCGAGCGCGTGAACGGGCTCTACGCGCTCGGCGGCCCGCGGCTCAGGGCTGTGCACCAGCGCGGCACCGGCCTCGGCGGGTTTCTGCGCACGCTCGGCGCGCAGATCGTCGACGGTGGCATGTGGCAGGCGATCGCAAGCTTCACGGCCTCCGCTCTGCTCGGCCTGGTGTTTCTCGTGTGCGCACAGAACTTCGTGTGGAGTGGCGCGGGCGCGGTACTGGCGCTCACCGGCCGCACGGTCGAGTATCACCCGAGCTTTGGCTCGCTCCTCGCGCCCTACGTCGGCTCGCTGACGCCGCTTTCGTTTGCGGGCATCGCGCTGTTGTGCGCGGCCGCGATGGTCGGCGTCGCGCTGCTGCACAGGCTCATCGCGGTGTGGATCGCCCGGGCTGGCGCCGAGAACGCCCAGTTTGCGGCAGCGGCGCAGCTCGCGGAGCAGCAGCGCGTTGGCGCCGTGCGCGCGGCAGATGTTGAGCGCACGAGGCTCGAGCGCGACCTGCACGATGGCGTGCAGCCCCGGCTCGTGTCTGTCGGCATGACGCTCGGCCTGGCGCAGCAGCAGATCGAGTCAGACCCCGAGGGGGCAAAAGCGCTCATCGCCGAGGCGCACACGTCGACGAAGGCCGCCATCACGGAGCTGCGCCAGCTCGCGCGCGGGATCCACCCCTCTGTGCTCGAAGATCGTGGCCTTGATGCCGCGCTCTCCGCGCTCGTCGGCCGGTCGCACATTCCCGTCGCCCTCGACGTGCGGCTCGACGGGCGCTGCAGCCGCGAGGCCGAGACCGCCGTCTATTTCGTCATCGCCGAGTCGCTCACGAACGCGGCGAAGCACTCGCGCGCGAGCGAGGTGCGGGTGACCGTGCGGCTGCGCGACGCCCAGACGCTGTGGGCACGCATCGAAGATAACGGCGCTGGCGGCGCCCGCGTGATTCCCGGGGGTGGTCTCGACGGCATTACCAACCGGGTGCTCGCGGCGGGTGGCACCTTCCGCCTCGATAGCCCCCTCGGCGGCCCGACCTCGCTGGAGGTGAGCATCCCATGCGCATCTTGATCTGTGAAGACTCGGTGCTGCTGCGCGAGGGCCTCGTGCGGTTACTCGAGCATTCGGGGCACGCGGTTGTCGGCGCCTTCGCCGACACCGCAGGGGTGATCGACGCGGTCGCCGCCGAACTGCCCGACCTGTGCATTCTTGACGTGCGCATGCCGCCGACGTTCACCGACGAGGGCATCAGGCTGGCGCTCGAGTTGCGCGGCACGCACCCGCAGCTGCCGGTGGTCGTGCTGTCGCAGTACGTCGAGGAGCGCTACGCGAGCGATCTCATAGCTGGGCAGGGAGGCGCGTTCGGCTACCTGCTGAAGGATCGCGTCGCCGACGTCGCCGATTTCGTCGACGCGCTCGAGCGGATCGCCGGCGGCGCCACAGTGCTCGACCCCGAGGTGGTGGCGCAGCTGCTGACGAGGCGGAGCAGGGACGCGAAGATGGCGCGGCTCACCGCCCGCGAGCGCACGGTGCTCGCCGCGCTCGCCGAGGGGCGGTCGAACCAGGCGATCGCCGCACTGCTGTTCCTCTCGGAGGCGAGCGTCGAGAAACACATCACGGCAATCTTCCAAAAACTCGAGCTCGAACAAGACGAGTTCGGCGATCGCCGCGTGCTCGCCGCGATCGCCCACCTCGAAAGCGCTGGCGGTGCGCACCCCGCCGACGCGACCCAGCTTCCCCCACAGATTGGACACACGAGATGACCAGCCAGCACCCGGGCCCCTCTTCCCCGGGCCCCGCCGCCTCCGGCGCGACGTTCCCTCCCTCCGAGCAGCATTCCCAGCAGTACCCCCAGCAGCCCGCCCTCCCGCAGCAGACACGGCGCGGCATCGGCACAGCAGGCCTCGTGACCGCCGTCGTCGGCGGCATCGTGCTCTTCGGCCTCGGCGCGACCGCGGCCTTCACGATGGCATTCGCGTCGCAGCCCGCAACGGGCGTGGCCGCTTCGGCGAGCCTCGGGGCGCCCATCGACGCGAGCGGCGTGACGAGCCTGAACCTCAACGCGGGTGTGGCCGAACTTGATGTCGCCTTCGCCGACGTCTCTGGGGCAACGCTGAAAACCTCGGGGGCGAACGCCGATCGATGGGAGTTCTCGCGCTCGGGCGACACGCTGCAGGTGCGCGCCCCGAAGACCAACTCGGGGTGGTGCGTGTTCGGGTTGTGCCCGAGCTCCCGCGGTCAGCACATGGGCGCCACGCTGACGCTGCCAAGCGAGCTCGTGGAGAGCGCACTCGACGCCGATATTCGCGTCGGCGTCGGCTCGGTGCGCGCGGCCGGAGTCTTCGGCGCGCTGAAGGTGAAGGTCGACGTCGGCGAGGCGGTGATCTCGGGCGCCGCGAAACAGCTCGACCTCGATATCGGTGTTGGAACGTTTACCGGCGGGTTCGCCGACACGGAGTCGGTGCAGGCACGCGTCGCGCTAGGCGATCTTGAGCTCGCGCTGACGGGCGAGCCTCCGGCCGACGTGAACCTCGAGGTGAGCACGGGGGCGATCGAACTCGTGGTGCCGCCGGCTGAGTACGACGTCGCCATCTCCCGCAGCCTCGGCGATGTCGAGAACGCCCTGCAGACGGCCGCGGGCGCGCCCCACAAGATCAGCGCCAAGGCTGAGCTTGGCGATATTTCGCTGCGCGAGGGTCGCTAGCGCAGATAGCGGCCCTCGGAGGGGAGTAAACTCGGCCCGTGAGCTCGAAGACGCGACAGATAACTCAGTCCAGTAAGCTCGCCGGCGTGCGTTACGACGTGCGCGGGCCGATTCTCCAGGAGGCTGAGCGACTCGAGCGCGCCGGGGAGAAGATCCTGAAGCTCAACATCGGCAACCCGGCGCCCTTCGGCTTCGAGGCCCCGCCCGAGATCGTTGCCGCGCTGCGCGAGGCGCTCCCGCACGCGCAGGGGTACACCGACTCACGCGGCATCCTGCCAGCGAGAGAGGCTGTCGCCGAGCACTACTCGCGCATCGGGGTGAGTGCGGTGACGCCGGCCGATGTGTTCCTCGGAAACGGCGTGAGCGAGCTCATCTCGCTCGTGCTGCAGGCGCTCGTGAGCCGGGGCGACGAGATTCTCGTTCCCTCGCCCGACTACCCGCTGTGGACGGCGCAGGTGACGCTGCAGGGCGGCCGCGCGGTGCACTACCCGTGCGACGAGTCGAACGGGTGGATGCCCGATCTCGCTGAGATCGAGTCGCTCATCACGCCCGAGACCAAGGGCATCGTGCTCATCAACCCGAACAACCCGACGGGCGCGGTGTACTCTGCCGAGCTCGTGCGCGGGTTCGCGGCCCTCGCCGAACGGCACGGCCTCGTGCTCATGGCCGACGAGATCTACGACCGCATTCTGTACGACGGGGAGACGCACGAACATGCCGCGCTGCACGTGCGCGACACGCTCTGCCTCACCTTCGGAGGCCTGTCGAAGGCGCAGCGCGTCGCGGGCTACCGCGCGGGCTGGCTCGTCACCTCGGGCGATCGCGAGCGTGCGGCAGATTTTCTCGAGGGCCTCACCCTGCTCGCGAACATGCGGATGTGTGCGAACGCGCCGGCCCAGCACGCGATCCCGGTCGCGCTCGGCATTGAGTCGTCGATCGACGCGCTGTGCGCGCCCGGCGGGCGACTGCTCGAGCAGCGCAATGTCGCCCACCGCCTGCTCACCGAGATTCCCGGGGTGAGCTGCGAGCTGCCCGGCGGTGCGATGTACCTCTTCCCGCGGCTCGACCCCGAGCGCTACCCGATCGCAGACGATCAGGAGTTTGTGATCAGCCTGCTGCGGGCCACCCGCGTGCTCGTAACGAACGGGCGCGGGTTTAACCTGCCGACGCCCGACCACCTGCGGTTCGTCACGCTGCCGGAGGTTGCCGTGCTCGAGGAGGCAATCGGGCGCATCGCCGAGTACCTCGGCACCGTGCGAGTCTAGGCGGCGCGGTGGGCATCAAGATTCTCGCCGTTGGCAAGAAGCACGAGAGCTGGGTCGCCGACGGCATCGAGCGCTACGAGAAGCGGCTGCGCAAGCCCTTCGACGTGAGCTGGCAGCTGCTGCCGCACTCGGCGCGCGAGGGCGAGGCCGCGCGGGCCGAGGAGTCTGAGCGCATACTGCAGCGGGTGGATCGCGATGCCTTTCTCGTCTTGCTCGATGAGCGCGGCGCGAACGTCGATTCCCCGGCGCTGGCCTCCCGGCTTCGGGGCGCGCTCGACTCAGGCAAGCAGATCGTCGTGGTGATCGGGGGCGCGTACGGCGTCGACGACGCGGTGCGGTCGCGCGCGAACTTCGTGTGGAGCCTCTCGAAGCTCGTGTTTCCGCACCAGCTCGTGCGGCTCATTCTCGCGGAGCAGCTGTATCGCGCGCAGGAGATCGCCGCGGGGCGCCCCTACCACCACGTGTAGCGGGCTTGGGCCCTGGCCCTGGCCCTGGCCCGGGGCTGACGGGCGGTGCCGGCTGCGGCAGCACTTCGATATGGAGCCTGCGCGCCCACGGGCCGAAGCGGCTCGAATCTCCCTGCCCTGTGCAGAGAACCCCGTGTTCGGCAGACGAGCTCGCAGTGTCGGTGGCCAGGGGTACCCTCGCCGCATGTCCCCCTTTCGATTGAGCGCACGAACGCTGCCGCCACGCGCGCGAGCACCGGTGCTGGGGGTGCCTGTCGGCGCCGCCGCGGCCTCACCGGCGGTGCCGGTGCCGTGGCGGGTGGTGCGACGCGCCCTGGGCACGATAGAGCTCGAGTACCGGGGGAGTGTCGCGGCGCACTCCGTGCGGTTCGCGCTCGCGGGCGAGGGCATGCTCGGGCTGTCGCTGCCGCAAACTGTGCAGCCGGGGGAGCGCCTGCGTGTCGCCGTGCGAGGCGTGAGCGCGGAGCGGGCGGCAGCCGCCCACGACGCGATGCTCGTGCTCCGCTGGTTTCAGCACGACGGCACCGAGTTGCTCTGGCCGATTGCGGTCGAATAGGGCGAGTGGCAGGGGGTCAGATCGCGGGTCACGGGCGGGCATAAAAGGCCGCGCACAGGTGTTGCAATAGGTAGAAGTCTGCGATCAATTCCAAACTGATTCCGACACGCCGAGACCTGCCGGTGGATGAAAAAACTTTTCGTCTCCCCAGGCTGTGGATAACCTCCGCAGGAGGGCGGAACTGAGCCAAAAGTTCTCCCCAACCCCGACGTTTTGGCGGTGGAAAGCTCGTGGAAAACTACATCGGTGTAACTACATCATCTTGTGGTCGGCCCGGGTGTGGTTCACTAGATGTTGTGGCTCACGCGAGCTAAAGACTTTTGATGGAAGGGCATAAAAATGGCAGTTACGGTCTACACCAAGCCGTCGTGCGTACAGTGCACGGCAACCTACCGAGCTCTCGACAGCAAGGGCATCGAGTACGAAGTTCACGACCTCTCTGAAGACGAGACTGCGCTGCAGGCCGTCAAGGAGCTCGGCTACCTGCAGGCACCCGTCGTCGTGACCGACGATGAGCACTGGTCTGGCTTCCGCCCCGACAAGATCGCGGAGCTCGCCGGCCGCATCCTCTAGCCAGAAGATGTGTGGTTACCGTGAGTAATCTGGTGTACTTCTCCAGCGTTTCGGGGAACACGCACCGCTTTATCGAGAAGCTCGGTATCCCCGCGAAACGCATTCCGTTGTACGCCCGAGAAGATCCACTGCAGGTCACCGAACCCTACGTGCTGCTCGTGCCTACCTACGGCGGTGGCCCCGCACTCCGCGCGGTTCCGAAACAGGTGATCAAGTTTCTCAACGACGAGCAGAACCGATCACTCATTCGGGGCGTGATGGCGGCGGGCAACACCAACTTTGGAGAGGCCTACGGCATCGCGGGCAGCATCATCGCCCGCAAATGCCAGGTCCCTTTCCTATATCGCTTTGAACTCTTTGGAACACCGGACGACGTGACAGCCGTCCAAGAAGGATTGGATAAGTTTTGGAAACAGCAGTAATGGAGCCGGGGCTTGAATCATCGAAGATCAGCGAGATGGATTACCACTCGCTGAACGCGATGCTCAATCTGTACGACGCAAACGGCAAGATCCAGTTCGACAAGGATCGCGAGGCCGCCAGGCAGTACTTCCTGCAGCACGTCAACCAGAACATGGTGTTCTTCCACAACTTCGAGGAGCGCCTGCGCTACCTCATCGACAACGACTACTACGAGAAGGCACTGCTCGATCAGTACTCGACGAAGTTCATCGAGCAGCTCACCGATGAGGCATACGCGCTGAAGTTCCGCTTCCCCGCGTTCCTCGGTGCGTTCAAGTTTTTCACCTCGTACGCTCTGAAGACGTTCGACGGCAAGCGCTACCTCGAGCGCTTCGAAGATCGCGTCGTGATGGTGTCGCTCGGGCTCGCCCAGGGCGACCAGGAGCTCGCGCGCGGCTTCATGCGCGAGATGATCTCGGGCCGGTTCCAGCCGGCGACCCCGACGTTCCTGAACATGGGCAAGGCGCAGCGCGGTGAGCTCGTCTCCTGCTTCCTGCTCCGCGTCGAAGACAACATGGAGTCGATCTCTCGCGGCATCAACTCCTCGCTGCAGCTCTCCAAGCGCGGCGGCGGCGTCGCGCTCTCGCTCTCGAACATTCGCGAGGCTGGCGCCCCGATCAAGAAGATCGAGAACCAGTCCTCTGGCATCATCCCCGTGATGAAGCTGCTCGAAGACAGCTTCAGCTACGCGAACCAGCTCGGTGCGCGCCAGGGCGCCGGCGCGGTGTACCTCTCCGCTCACCACCCCGACATCATGAAGTTCCTCGACACGAAGCGCGAGAACGCCGACGAGAAGATCCGCATCAAGACGCTCTCGCTCGGCGTCGTTGTGCCCGACATCACGTTCGAACTCGCGAAGAAGAACGAAGACATGTACCTCTTCTCGCCGTACGACGTCGAGAAGGTCTACGGCGTGCCGTTCGGCGATATCTCGGTGACCGAGAACTACTACGACATGGTTAACGATTCGCGTATCTCGAAGACGAAGATCAGTGCGCGCCACTTCTTCCAGACCGTCGCCGAGCTGCAGTTCGAGTCGGGCTACCCGTACATCGTGTTCGAAGACACCGTGAACAGGGCGAACCCCATCAAGGGTCGCATCAACATGTCGAACCTGTGCTCCGAGATTCTTCAGGTCAACACCCCGACCACCTACAACGAAGACCTCAGCTACAAAGACATCGGCAAGGACATCTCCTGCAACCTCGGCTCGATGAACATCGCGATGGCGATGGACGGCGGCAACTTCGGTGAGACCGTCGACCTCGCGATCCGCTCGCTCACCGCGGTGAGCGACATGAGCTCGATCAGCTCGGTTCGTTCGATCGAAGACGGCAACGCCCAGTCGCACGCCATCGGCCTCGGCCAGATGAACCTGCACGGCTACCTCGCTCGCGAGCACATCCACTACGGTTCAGAAGAGGGCATCGACTTCACGAACATCTACTTCTACACCGTGCTGTTCCACGCGCTCACCGCGTCGAACAAGATCGCGATTGAGCGGAAGCAGGTCTTCGGCGGCTTCGAAGATTCGAAGTATGCGTCGGGCGAGTTCTTCGACAAATACACCGACGAGGCGTGGGAGCCGGCGACCGAGCGCGTCCGCGAACTGTTCGCCGACGCGAACATCGAGATTCCGACTCAGGCTGACTGGGCGGCGCTGAAGGCCTCCGTCATGGAGCACGGCATCTACAACCAGAACCTCCAGGCGGTTCCGCCGACGGGATCCATCTCGTACATCAACAACTCGACGAGCTCGATCCACCCGATCGCCTCGAAGGTTGAGATTCGCAAGGAGGGCAAGCTCGGGCGCGTGTACTACCCGGCCCCGTTCATGACGAACGACAACCTCGAGTTCTACGAAGACGCCTACGAGATCGGCCCCGAGAAGATCATCGACACCTACGCAGCGGCAACGCAGCACGTCGACCAGGGCCTCTCGCTCACGCTGTTCTTCAAGGACACCGCGACCACTCGCGACATTAACAAGGCGCAGATCTACGCGTGGCGCAAGGGCATCAAGACGATCTACTACATCCGTCTGCGCCAGCTCGCGCTTGAGGGCACCGACATGACCGAGTGCGTCAGCTGCATGCTGTAATAGATCAGCGACGCAACGATCAGAGACACTGAAGGACAGTAGAGGAACAGAATGAACCCGAAGCCGTTCAAGCTGGGACACGCGGTGCAGGCCATCAACTGGAACCGCATCGAGGACGAGAAGGATCTCGAGGTGTGGAACCGCCTCGTGAATAACTTCTGGCTCCCCGAGAAGGTGCCGCTCTCGAACGACGTGCAGTCGTGGGCGACGCTGACGCCAGACGAGCAGCTGCTCACGATGCGCGTGTTCACCGGCCTGACCCTGCTCGACACGATCCAGGGCACCGTCGGCGCCGTATCGCTCATCCCCGATGCGGTCACCCCGCACGAGGAGGCCGTCTACACGAACATCGCGTTCATGGAGTCGGTGCACGCGAAGAGCTACTCGTCAATCTTCTCGACGCTCGCGTCGACGCAGGAGATCGACGACGCCTTCCGCTGGTCGACCGAGAACGCTGCGCTGCAGAAGAAGGCGCAGATCATCGTCGACTACTACGAGGGCGACGACCCACTGAAGCGCAAGGTCGCCTCGACGCTGCTCGAGTCGTTCCTGTTCTACTCGGGCTTCTACCTGCCGATCTACTGGTCGTCGAAGGCGAAGCTCACGAACACCGCCGACCTCATTCGCCTCATCATTCGCGACGAGGCCGTGCACGGCTACTACATCGGCTACAAGTACCAGCTTGCGGTCGCGAAGGAGACCCCGGAGCGTCAGGAAGAGCTCAAGGAGTACACCCTCGCGCTCCTGTACGACCTCTACGAGAACGAGATTCTGTACACGCAGGACCTCTACGATCCCGTAGGCCTGACCGAGGACGTCAAGAAGTTCCTGCACTACAACGCCAACAAGGCGCTGATGAACCTCGGGTACGACCCGATGTTCCCGAAGGAAATGACCGACGTCAACCCGGCGATCCTCTCGGCGCTCTCGCCGAACGCCGACGAGAACCACGACTTCTTCTCGGGCTCGGGCTCGTCGTACGTCATCGGCAAGGCCGAGGCCACCGAAGACGAAGACTGGGATTTCTAGTTTGACGACTAATTCGATGGCGCAAATGGTTGCGCTGAGCGAATCTCTGTCCGAGATAGGTGCTTCGATAGATCTTCCCTCGGCGAAAGCGGTAGCGTCGTTAGCGAAGTCTCTATCTGTGTTCTCTGAAGCGACTGGTGCCATCTTGGAGAAAGCGTACGCGCCGTTGGCGTCGCTGGCTGAGACGTTGTCGGTGGTCTCCGAAGTGACGGCGATGTCGAATGCGAGTTGGACGGCGCCGTTGGCAACATTAGTAGAAACGCTGCCGGACTTCACACAAACGCTTGGGGCTACTGCGGCTGCAGTTACGAGGATTCCGCTGCAAGGAATGCTGGATTCATTGTCTCTGACGGCAAAGTCGTTGGATCTAGTGACTCCGAGTGTGGCAGCGCTGGTTGAGGACCTTGCTTTTGCGAACTTCGATGCCCAGCGGATGATATCCGGTCTCCCTGCATATGCAGGGTTGGAATCGCTGAACGGATTGTTTGGAAATATCTCCGCCCAGATGGGGCTTGCAGGCGCTCTCAGTCCTGAGGTTCGGACGAAGCCTGGAACGGAAGGGTATCAAGACGAGTTTGTTCGTGTTGTTCGAGAAGGTTGGACTGTACAGGGAACTGCTGCGCGTACCGGACAAGATGATGCTGCACGCTCCTGCGATGTTGTTCCGTACAAAGATGACCAAGGTCGACTCACCAACACCGTTGCTACCGTGATGGCTCTGGTAGTTGGGGCCGTGGCTTGGACAGCAGACCTAACCATGAACAGCGCACCGTCCCCCGTCGCGGCATTGTTGGTAGCGGGAGCTGTTTTTGGTTGGTGTCGCAAGCAGCGATGATCGACAGGGATGCTCATTGCGGTTATGGGCATCGAGGGAAGCTTTCCTCGTGTTGTGTCACTACCCGTCGACGAGGACGCTCCTTCCAGCCTTATCCTCGCCACGGCGGTGGGTAGCTAAACTGTAGGGCAGGTCAAGCTGTCACCTAAACGTTGCGCTTTCCGGATCTCTTAGATGAGTCACGTCCGGGCCTATCGCGACGCGGCGCCGGTTGGTAGCGTGGCCACATGACCTCCACAACGCACAAGGCTCAGCGCCTCTCAGAACTTCATGCAGCCCCCGAGATTCTTCGCGTCGTCAATGTGTGGGACGCGATCTCGACGAAGGCCGTCGCGGCGCTCCCCGAGACGCGGGCAATCGCGACGGCGGGCCATTCGATCGCGGCGACCTTCGGCTACGCCGACGGCGAGATTCCGCTCGAGCTCACCCTCGACATGGTCGGGCGCATTGTCGAGGCGGCGGGAGACCTGCCGGTGAGCGCCGACCTCGACGCTGGCTACGGCGACGCGGGTGAGGCGGTGCGCCGCGTCATCGGCGTGGGCGCGGTCGGCGCGAACATCGAAGATCGGCTGCGGCCGCTCTCTGAGTTCGTCTCCGAGATCGAGGCTGTCGTCGCTGCCGGAGCGGTCGAGGGCGTGCCCTTCGCGCTGAACGCCCGCACCGATGCGTTCGTGCGCGCCGGCGGCCGCCCGGTCGAGGAGTCGATTGCCGACGCTATTGAGCGCGGCCGGGCCTACCTCGATGCGGGCGCCGACGTCGTGTTCGTGCCGGGCGTGCTCGACGCCGACACTACGCGCCAGCTCGTCGCAGGCATCGGCGAGCGCAAGATCAGCGTGATTGGCCTGCCCGGTGCGCTCACGGCGCGCGAGTACGAGGAGCTCGGTGTAGCCCGCATCTCGTACGGGCCGACGACCCAGCGTGCGGCGCTGACCGCCTTCCAAGACCTGGCGATCGACCTCTACCGCGACGGCGTGGTTCCAGAGAGCGTGCGCCCGCTGAACTGACCCGAACGCGACCGCGGGGTGCGCTCCGTTGTGAGAGCGCACCCCGCGGCCCGGCGTAGAACCCCGAGCTAGTCGAACAGGCGCCGAAACACGTTGGTCTCGGCGAGGTCGATGAGCTCTTCCCCTCGCCCCGAGAGAATCGTGCGCAGCGCGAACAGGGTGAAGCCCTTCACCTGAGCCGCGGTGATGGTCGGCGGCATCGATAGCTCCTGGCGAGCGGTTGTGACGTCGATGAGGGCGGGGCCGTCGTGGGCAAACGCCTCAGCGAGCGCTCCCTCGAGGTCGTCGGGGCGCTCGACGCGCCGGCCAAAGATGCCCATTGCCTCTGCGACGGCTGCGAAGTTCGGGTTGTCGAGGTCGGTCGCGTAGGTGACAACGCCCGCGGCCTTCATCTCGAGCTCGACGAAGTTCAGCGAGGAGTTGTTGAACACGACAAGCTTCACCGGCAGCCCCAGCTGCCGCAGCGTGAGCAGCTCGCCGAGCAGCATCGCCAGGCCGCCGTCGCCGGCGAGCGCAACGACCTGTCGTTCGGGGAAAGCTACCTGCGCGCCAATCGCCTGCGGCAGCGCGTTGGCCATCGAGCCGTGGTTGAAGGATCCGATCAGCCGCCTCGCGCCGTTCATCTCGAGGTAGCGCGCGGCCCACACTGTCGGGGAGCCGACGTCGGGAATGAACACGGCGTCGGCTGCGGCGAGTTCGCTGACGAGCCTGCCGACGTACTGCGGGTGGATCGGGGTGCGGTTGCGGTCGTTCGTCGCGAGCTCGTCGAGGCCCTTGCGGGCCTTCGTGTAGTGCCTCGTCGACTCATCGAGGTGCTTGCTGTCGCTGCGCTCGGTGAGGCGCGGCAGCAGGGCCTGAACTGTGTCTTTGACGGAGCCGACGACGCCGACGTCTACGGGCACCCGGTTGCCGAGGTTTTCGCCGCGGATGTCGATCTGAACGATTTTCGCCTTCGACGGGTAGAACTGGCGGTACGGGAAGTCGGTGCCGAGCATGAGCAGCACCTCGCACGACTCCATCGCGCGGTAGCCAGAGGTGAACCCGAGCAGGCCCGTCATGCCGACGTCGAAGGGGTTGTCGTGTTCGAGGAACTCCTTGCCGCGCAGCGTGTGCACGATTGGCGCCCTGAGCCGGTCGGCGAGGGCAATAACCTCTGCGTGCGCCCCTTCGGTGCCGGCGCCGCCGAGAATCGTGATGCTGCGGTGGGAGTTCAGCAGCTCGGCGATCTGGTCGAGCTCGCTGTCTGCGGGGCGAACCACCGGGCGCGACTGCCGAATCGGCGCAGATCGGGGCCTGCCCGTCGCGGGCTGGAGGAAGACCTCGCCGGGCACAACGATCACGGCGACGCCGCGTTTCTCGATTGCGGCGCGCATCGCGCCCTCGAGCACGTGGGGGAGCTGGTCGGCTGAGCTCACGAGCTCGGTGTAGACCGACGCCTCGCGGAAGAGCTGCTGCGGGTGCGTCTCCTGGAAATAGTTGCTGCCGATCTCTGCCTCAGGGATCTGCGCGGCGATCGCGAGCACCGGCACGCGGCTGCGGTTCGCGTCGAACAGGCCGTTGATGAGGTGCAGGTTGCCCGGGCCGCAGCTGCCTACGCACACGGCGAGCTCGCCCGTGAGCGCGGCGTCGGCGGCAGCGGCAAAGGCGGCGGCCTCCTCGTGGCGCACGTGCTGCCAGGCGACCTCGCCGTCACGCCGCAGGGCATCGGTGAAGCCGTTCAGGCTGTCACCGGGGAGGCCGTAGACGTGTCGCACGCCCGCGTCTTTGATGGTGTCAACTATCTCATCGGCGATGGTGCGCACGTGTCATTCCTCCCGTTGGTGGCGCCAGCATACTCTCGGCCACTGCAAGCGGGGTAGGTCTTCCCTGAGAGATGTCTCAAATAGGCGCGAGGGGAGGCACGGAGGCCAGTCTCGGTCTGCGCCCTAGAGAAAGCAAGGCCTTGCTCAGAAGCTGAATAGAGGGCGCTGCGGCGATACCCTTGTAACCATGCACCTGAATGAAACGCGCGAGTGGAACCGGTTCTACGCCAAGGGCACCCCGGTCGATATCGAGCCGGTGACCGGTTCCCTCGTGGATCTGCTCGATGAGCGCTGCTCACAGTGGGCAGATCGCGACGCGATCAGCTTCTTCGGCCGCACCGTGAGCTACCGCGAGCTCGGCGATCGCGTGGCGCGCGTCGCGCAGGGGCTGAAGGATCTCGGCGTCGGCGCCGGCGACCGCGTCGCGCTCATCATGCCGAACGCGCCGCAGCACGTGATCGCGTTCTACGCGGTGCTGCGCCTCGGCGCGATCGTCGTCGAGCATAACCCGTTGTACACGCAGGGCGAGCTCGAGACGCAGTTTCGCGACCACCGCGCGAGCGTCGTGATCGCGTGGACGAACGTTGTTGAGACGGTGCAGACGCTGCCAGCAGAGCTCGGGATCCGCACGATCATCGCGGTCGACGTGACCCGCGCGATGCCGTTTGCCACCCGGGCAGCGCTCCGCCTGCCGATCGCGAAGGCGCGCGAGGGCCGCGCGAAGCTCTGGGCGCAGACGACGGGAACGGTGCCGTTTGCCGAGCTTGAGCGATCCGCCCCGCTCGCGGCGAGCCACCCGCGCCCGAAGCGCGACGACATCGCCTGCCTGCAGTACACGTCTGGCACGACGGGCACGCCGAAGGGCGCGATGATCTCGCACGGCAACCTGTGGGCGAACGCCCGCCAGGGCGCCGCGTGGATGCCAGACTTCACGCGCGGCGAGGGCTCCATCTACGGCCTGCTGCCGATGTTTCACTCGTTCGGCGTGCTGCTCTCGATCATCTACGCGATCGAGACGGGCTCGCGCGCTGTGCTCTTCCCGACGTTCGACCCAGAGCTCGTCTCGCAGGCGGCGAAGCGGTTCCCGCCGACCTTCGTGCCCGCCGTGCCGCCGATGTTTGACCGCCTCGCCCGCGTCGCGCGCGACGGCAAGCTCGATCTCTCGGGCGTCGTCTACGCGATCTCGGGGGCGATGACGCTCACGCCGGCCGTCGTGAAGCGGTGGGAAGATCTCGCCGGCAGCATGCTCAACGAGGGCTACGGCCTCACCGAGACGAGCCCGGTCGCGCTCGCGAATCCGTTCAGTGACGCGCGGCGGATCGGGGCGATCGGCATCCCGTTCCCCTCGACCGACATTCGCGTCGTGAACCCCGACAAGCCGACTGAACAGGTCGCGCTCGGCGAGGTCGGCGAGCTGCTCATCGCGGGCCCCCAGGTGTTTCAGGGCTACTGGAACCGGCCGGAGGAGACAGCGGCGACGCTGCTCGACGGCGGCTGGCTGCGCACGGGAGATCTCGTCGTGCAAGACGAGGACGGCTTTGTCACCGTGGTGGATCGGAAGAAGGAGCTCATCATCACGGGCGGCTTCAACGTCTCACCGAGCGAGGTTGAGCGCGTGGTGAACACGGTGCCGGGCGTCGCCGAGAGCGCCGTTGTCGGAGTTGCTCGCGGCAGCGGTGCCGAGATCGTGACGGCTGTCGTGGTGCTCGAGGAGGGTGCGACCTTCGACGAGGAGGCCGCACGCGAGGCCGCGCGCGAACACCTCGCCGAGTTCAAGCGCCCGAGCAGCTATCTCGTGTGGGAGGAGCTGCCGAAGTCGCTCATCGGCAAGGTGCTGCGGCGCACCGTGCGCGATACGCTCATCGCCGATCGCAACGCGGTGCGACCGGCGCCAGCCGATCCAGAGGCCTAGGAGTCGAAGATGTCGCCGAGAAACTCGAAGGGGCTCTTCTTCTTGCGGTAACGGGGGTCGCCGTAGCCGCCGCGGCGATCGTCGTAGCGCGGCTTCTTGCCGCGGTCGTCGTGGCCGTAGCCGCGGTCGCCGTAGCTGCGCTCGCCGTAGCCGCGGTCGTCGCGCCCCCGGTCGTCGTAGCCGTACGGCTGCGGCGGCACGGGCTGCGAGTAGTGGTCTCCGAGCGGCGGTGCGGCCTGCGGGGCCGCAGGCGATGCGGGGGCGGCGGGGGCCTGCGGTGCCTGGTGCTGGGGAGCCTGCTGCGCGGCGAACGCTTCAGCCTCGGCCTGAGCGCGCTCGAGAATCTTGTCGAGCTCGCCCCGGTCGAGCCAGATGCCGCGGCACTGGGGGCAGTAGTCGATTTCGATTCCCTGACGCTCGCTCATGAGCAGGGTGGTTCCGTCACTGGGGCAGTTCATGTTTTTAGCGTAGGCAATTCATGCCGCGAATCCGCTGTGACCGTGGCATCAGGGCCCGCCTCCGACCCAGCGAGCGCGATCAGGGCGCGGGCAGCGTCGCGCGGCACCGTCGGGTCGAGGCCCGTGAGGTCGTGGAACGCGCGCAGCCGATTCACGACCGTGTTGCGGTGCACGAAGCCCGACTCCGCCGTCTGCTTCACGGAGCCGGTCTCGCAGTAGGCGAGAAACGTCTCGACCATGCGCGCCCGGTCGCCGGGGGGGACGCTGTCGAGGCCGGCGAGCGCCGCGGGGCTCAGCCCGGGCAGCAGTGGGGCAAGGGCCGAGGCTGCCACCGGCGGCCAGAGCTCGTGCTCGTCGCTGAGGCGACCGGCCGGCGCGTAGGGCACGAGCCGATGGGCGACCCTGGCGGCCTCGGCAACCCCCTGCAGCCCCGTGATCTCGTCGACGACGACGCCCCGCGTGGCCGCGAGTGGGTGGCTACCGAGTACGTCGGCCCTGGGCCGTACGAACAGCACGCCGTCGTCGAAATCCCAGGCGAAGAAGCGATGCCTGGTGTGCTGGAGGTCAGCAACGAGGCGGCGAGCCTCGGCGACGGCGTCAGACGGCACGAGGATCGCCTCATACTCGGCGTCCACGGGGGTGCCGAGCGCGGCCGCGACCTCGGCCGCGACGTCCGCCGGGTCCTCTGCCGCGAGCAGCAGCGCGAAGGCGCGGGTCTCGGCGGCGCGGGTGTCGAGCGCGAGCGATTCGAGCTCGTTGAGAAACGCGACCTGCACCTCGCCGATGTAGTCTTCGACCGTCGAGAGCACGACCTCAGCGTGCTCGACGAGGAGCGACGCGTCGGCCGCCGAGACGACGCGGGTGAGCCCGGCCCAGAGCACACGGTAGTCGAGTCGCACGGCCTCGAGCAGCCGGTCGCGGTCGACGCCCTGCCTGGCCCGTCGCACGCCGAGCCGCTGGGGGAGGTCGGCGAGGTGGCTCGGCAGCGGCTCGCCGCGCAGCTCGGTGATGAGGAGCGTCAGCGTTTCGCGGGCCGTGGCGCGAATATCTGGCTCTGAGATGTCTTCGTAGCCGCCGCCGGCCGCGCGCAGCCGGGCGACGAAATCGTCGACGAGGGCGTCCATGTCTGCCCGCAGGTCTGCGAGGGTCGCCACCCACCAATCGTCGCGTGGCGCGGGCGCGCCTGGCATGGCCGTCACAGCTGTCCTCCCTCGGAAGTGGTCACTCCCATAGTATTGAAGTTTCACACACCGTAAGTGACGGTTTTGGGGGCAGATGTGGTTCAGAATGTGCATGTGCATAATCTGGGCGTCGATCCGTGTGCGAATGCTAATTGCCGCTTGCGCGGGAAGCGGCGACCGTAGATAGGTGGGCCGAAGACGTGCCCAAAACGTATTTCCATGGAGGAAACAATGACTGCACAGCTAGCTACGGACGAGGCTGTCCCGAACGGACGACTTGACCAGTCGAAGATGCGGAAGATCGCTACGGCGAGCGTCATCGGCACCACCGTCGAGTGGTACGACCTGTTCCTGTTTGGCACCGCGTCGGCGCTGGTGTTCAACCAGGTCTTCTTCCCCGACCTGCCGCCCGCTGTCGGCACGATCCTCTCGTTCCTCACGTTCGCTGCGGCGTACGTCGCCCGCACGCTCGGCGCGATTCTCTTCGGCCACTTCGGCGATCGCCTCGGCCGCAAGTCGATGCTGCTCGTGTCGCTGCTCACGATGGGCGCGGCGACCCTTGCGATCGGCCTCGTTCCCGACTACAACACGATCGGCCTCGCTGCGCCGTTCATCCTGCTCACGCTCCGCATCATTCAGGGCCTCGCGCTCGGTGGCGAGTGGGGCGGAGCGGTGCTCATGACCGTTGAGCACGCACCCGAGAACAAGCGCGGCTGGTACGGCTCGCTCGTGCAGGTTGGCGTTCCCTTCGGCACGCTGCTCGCGAACGTCGCGTTCCTCATCGTCACCGCCTCGGTGTCGCAGGAGGCGCTCATCTCGTGGGGTTGGCGCGTGCCGTTCATCGCCTCGATCCTGCTCGTCGCTGTCGGCATCTACATCCGCCTGAACATCGAAGAGACCCCGAGCTTTCAGCAGGTCCGCGAGCAGGGCGCGAAGGCCAAGCTGCCGTTTGCCTACCTCATGAAGCACTACTGGAAGCAGGTTGTGCTCGGCGGCATCGCGACCCTCTCGACCGGCTCCACCTTCACCCTCATGGTCGCCTCTGGCATGAACTACGGCACGAGCGAAAAGGGCTTCTCGGCGAACCTGATGCTGTGGGTCGTGCTCGTGGCCTGCCTCCTCGGCCTGTTCCTCATCCCGTTCTTCGGCAAGCTCTCCGACAAGTACGGCCGCAAGCCGATCATCGCCGCGGGCATTGCAGCAGAAGCGCTCCTGGCGTTCCCGTTCTTCTGGCTCATCAACACGGGCAACACCGCAGCGGTCTTCCTCGCGTACGGGCTCATGATGATCGCGTTCTCGGCGAACTACGGCCCGATCGCGACGTTCCTCGCGGAGCTCTTCGGCTCGAAGGTGCGCTACTCGGGGCTGTCGATCGCGTACATGCTCTCGGGCCTGCTCGGCTCGGCGATCACGCCAGCGGTCACCGTGTGGCTGCTCGACGTCACCGGCCAGAGCGACTCGATCGCCTGGTACATCGCGGCCGCCGCAGCGCTGTCGTTCGTCGCACTGTTCCTGCTGAACGACAACCATAAGCGCGACATCGACCGCGTCGGCGCGACCACGGCGATCTCGGTCGACCATTGATTCGGCGGATCGACTCGGCGCCGGGGCTCGCCCCGGCGATCGGACCCTACTCGCAGGCGGTCGTCGCGAACGGTTTCGTGTTCACGACCGGGCAGGTGCCGTTCCACGCTGACGGCACCGCGCCCGCGGAGTTCACGGATCAGGTGCGTGTGTGCATCGAGAACCTCCGCTCCGTGCTCGAGGCCGCGGGCTCCGGCCTCGACCTGGTCGTGAAGGTGAATGCGTACCTCACGTCGCCGGAGCAGCGGGACCCGTTCAACCGCGTCTACGCCGAGTACTTCGGCGACGCGAAGCCGGCGCGCACGACAGTGTGCGTTGACATCTGGGACATTCCGTTCGAGATTGAGTGCGTCGCGGTCGTGCGGAGCGCGAACGCGGCCGAGGAGGCAACCGAATGAGTCGATCCACCGATGAACTGATCGCGGCGCTCAGAAGCGTCGAGATCCCGACGCTCGGGCACTTCCTTGAGGAGGGATTCTGCGATCAGGATCTCCGCCCGGTGAACAGCGGCCCCCAGCTCGTGGGGCGGGCCCGCACGCTGGATCTCACCGCGCCCGACGCGTTCGCCGTGAACCGCGCGCTGCTCGCGCTTGAGCCTGGCGACGTGCTCGTGATCCGCGTTGCGGGTCGCGGGCACGCCCCGGTCGGCGCGGTGACCGCGCACGCAGCGATCGCGCAGGGCGCGGCCGGCATCGTCGTCGACGGGCCGGTCACCGACCAGGCTGCGCTTCGCGAGCTGCAGGATAGTCTCCCGGTATTCGCGACTGGCCTCACCGCACGCACGACCAAGCGTTCGGGCGCGCTCGCTGGCGAGGCCGACGGGGCGCTGGATCGGACGATCGAGGTGGCGGGCGTCACCGTGCGCCCAGGAGACCTCGTGCTGGGCGACGCCCAGGGCGTCTTGATCCTGCCGCCCGAGGGGCCCGGCGACGACGTGCTCGACGCCGCCCTCGCATCCGACGCCGCGGAGCCAGCGCTCGTCGCGCGCATCGCCTCGGGGGAGCCGCTCTCGGCGATCCTCGCCACGGGCAACAGCTGATTCGCGCCGGCGCCTGATCCGCAGCGGCTCGAGCCCCGCCGCACGCGCGCATCGCGCAGGCGCACCGCCCGCAGCCAGACACAGATTTTCGCGGCCACCGCCGCACCGCTTCACAAGGAGAGCACCATGACCACGCAGCACGCACCGGACACCGCCACGCACTCGGCGGGGCACCTCATCGTTCGTACGCTCGAGGCGCACGGCATCAAGCGCGTGTACGCGGTGCCGGGCGAGAGCTACCTCGACGTGCTCGACGGCCTGCACGACTCGGGCGTTGAGACCGTGGTCTGCCGCCAGGAGGGTGGCGCCGGCTTCATGGCGCTCGCCGAGGGCCGCCTCACTGGCCGCCCCGGCATCGCGATGGTCACGCGCGGCCCCGGCGCCGCGAACGCGATGATCGCTGTGCACACGGCGTACCAAGACGCGACGCCGCTCGTCTTGTTCGTCGGCCTCGTGCCCGTGAACGACCGCGAGCGCGACGCGTTCCAGGAGTTCTCGCTCACGGGCTGGTTCGGGTCAACCGCGAAGCGCGTCATGACGATCGACAACCCCGACCGCGCGGGCGCGCTCGTCGCCGAGGCGATGCGCATCGCGGCATCGGGCCGCCCCGGCCCCGTCGTCATCGGCCTCCCCGAGGATGTGCTCGTGCTGCCCGCTGCCCCCTCAGTCGCGCTCCCGGTCGCTCCCCCAGCGCCGGCTCCGCACCCCTCGGAGATCGATGCGCTCGTCGGGCGGCTAGCGAAGGCTGAGCGACCCGCGATCGTCGTTGGCGGCGATGGCTGGCACGAGGGCCAGGGCGCCGAGCTCATGGCGTTCGCCGAGGCCGCAGGCGTTCCCGTGTTCTGCGACTGGCGCGCGTACGACGCGGTGCCGCACGCGGGTGGGGCCTGGGCCGGCTGGCTCGGCTACGGCCGCACCGACGCTGTCGCCGAGGGCTACATCAACGCCGACCTGCTCGTTTTCATCGGCTGCGGTCGCGCAGACGTCTTGAGCGACGGCTACACGCAGGGCTTCGACGCCGAGACGGTGCTCGTCACGGCTGACCCCGACGCGACGATGCACTCCGGCCGCACCGACCAGCACGTGCTCGCGACCCCAGCGACGTTCGTTGCGGCGCTCACGGGCGCAGACGCGGGCGCTGCCCGCGGCGGCCGCGACGACGCCTGGATGGCCGGCCGCGCCCAGGCACAGCTCGCGACCGAGGCGCACCGCCCCGACGCCTCGATCGACGGCGTCGCCCAGCAGATGGATCTCGGCGTCGCGTTCGGCGAGCTCGACGACCGGCTCGCGGGCCAGGCCGTGCTCACGTTCGGCGCGGGCAACGCGACGATCTGGGCGCACCGCTTCGTGAAGCACCTTGCGCCCGCGAGCCTCGTCGGTGCCCGCAACGGCGCGATGGGCCTCGCCGTCCCCGCCGCTGTCGCAGGCTCCCTCATCTTCCCCGAGCGCAACGTCGTCGCGGTCTGCGGCGACGGCGACTTCCTCATGAACGGCCAGGAGATCGCGACCGCCGTCGCGCACGGCGCGAAGCCCCTCATCGTCGTCATCGACAACGAGATCTACGGCACGATCGTGCAGCACCAGGAGAACCACTACCCGGGCCGCCGTTCGGGCACCCGCATGGCGAACCCCGACTTCGCCGACTGGATGCGCTCCTTCGGCGGGCACGGCGAGCGCGTCGAGCGCACCGAGGAGTTCGGCCCCGCGCTCGATCGCGCGCTCGCGGCTGACGCTCCCGCGCTCATCCACGTGCTCATCCCCGACACCGTGATGCCGCCCGCCTCGAGCGACGTGCCGGCGACCGGCACGGCGACCGGCACGGCGACCGGCACAGCGACCGGCACAGCGACCGCCTGAACGATTCGAAGGGACAGACCATGACTGACCAGACACCAAACGAAACGTTCCTCGCCGACTGGGCGATCCACTCGCGCTTCGGCGCGGTCGAGGGCACGAACGGCGTCGAGCGGCAGGCCGCGAGCGCGGCCGACGGCGAACAGCGCAAGTGGTTCGCCGAGCTGCTCGAATCGCACGGCTTCACCGTCAAGCGCGACGCGATCGGCAACCAGTTCGGGCTGCTCGAGCTCGTGCCTGGCGCGCCCTACGTGCTCACCGGCTCGCACATGGACTCGCAGCCGACCGCTGGCCGCTTCGACGGCGCATACGGCGTGATGGCCTCGGCCCACGCCTGCTTCCGCGTGGCCGACGAGCTGCGCGAGAACCCCGAGAAGGCGAAGTTCAACCTCGCGGTCGTGAACTGGTTCAACGAGGAGGGCTCACGCTTCAAGCCCTCGATGATGGGCTCGAGCGTTTTCACCGACAAGCTCGCGCTCGAGGAGGCGCTCGCGACCGAGGATCCGAAGGGCATCACGGTGCGCGAAGCACTCGATGAGATCGGCGAGCGCGGCGCGGCACAGGTGTTCGGCGAGGAAGGCCTCGACGTCGCCTCGTACGCCGAAATTCACGTGCAGCAGGGCCGCAGCATGGAAGAGAACGGGGTCACGATCGGCCTCGTGAACGCCACCTGGGCCGCCCACAAGTACGACTTCCGCGTGAAGGGTGAGCAAGCGCACTCGGGCTCGGCGCTCATGGCCGATCGCCGCGACGCGCTGCTCGGCGCCGCCCGCCTCGTCGTCGCCGCCCGCGAGCTCGTCGACGAGTTCGAGCCTGGCGCGCTGCACACCGCGTGCGGCGAGCTCACCGTGTACCCGAACTCGCCCGTCGTCGTCGCGAGCGAGGTGCGGCTGCTGCTCGACCTGCGCTCGCCGAGCGCCGAGGTGATCCGCGGTGCGCACGAGCGCCTCATGGCCGTGATCGAGCGCGTGCAGCGCGACGATCGCGTCGAGATCGAGATCGTCGCCGAGCACAGCTGGGATCAGAACCCGTACCAGGAGGAGGGCGTCGAGCTCGCCCGCGAGGTCGCCGAGTCGCTCGGGCTCACTCACGACCGCGTGATGACGGTCGCGGGCCACGATTCGACGAACATGAAGGATCTCGTGCCGACCGTCATGCTGTTCGTGCCGAGCGTCGACGGTGTCTCGCACAACCTCAACGAGTACACGCGCGACGAGGATCTCGTTGCGGGCGTCGAACACCTGACGGGCGTGATCGGGCGCCTGGCTGAGGGCGCGCTCGTCGCCTAACGCGAGCCCACCCCGGCTCCACCCGCACGGGCCAGGGCGCGTCGCCGCGGCCCGGATACACTGAGGGAGAGACCTCCTCGGGTGCCGGGCCGTCGGCGTGCGCCGGCGCGGGCCGCCACGGTGGGTCTGCGTGGGGAAGGGAAAGCATGCACGAGCCTGGTAGCGCGCGAAACGAGCTGGTCGCCGCGCTGCGCAGCTTGGTGACGTTCGCTCCCGGGCCGGGAAGTCGCGGGTGGATCGCGGCGCGTGCTGCGCTGTCGATGGGACTACCGTTGGCCGCGCTCACGCTCAGCGGGTACCCGGGGCTCGGGCTGCAGGTGAGCACCGGCGGTTTTCTCGCGCTGTTCTTCGCGGGCAACGCCGCCGCAGAGCGCGCCCGCACCCTGCCGTTCATCGCCGTGGCCCTCGGCGCCTGTGCGGCGCTCGGGGCGTGGCTCGCGCCGGCGCCCTGGCTCGCAGCGACGGGTTTGATCGCGGTGGCCGTGGTGACGAGCGCCCTCGCATTCGCCTTCCGGGTCGGCCCGCCAGGCCCGATGTTCTTTACGCTCGTGTACGGCCTCGCCGGCATGATCACGGCGGCGCGCGACGCCGATCGCGGCACCGAGCCGCTGGCGTTTCTCCTCGCGTTCGGCTGCGGCCTGCTCTTCTCCTACCTCGTTGCGCTCACGCCGTTGCTGCTGCCAGCGCGCCGCGCGATCCGCCCCCGACCCCTGCGCGAGCTGCTGCCCGGGCCGTGGCTCGGCGCCGGTGAGCGCTGGCTCGTGGTGCGAGTTGCGGCGGTGGCCACCATAGGCACTGTCGTGAGCATGATCTGGGTCGACCCATCGCGGGCCTACTGGACGGTCGCGGCTGGCATCGCGGTGATCGGGCTGAGCACCGTTCCGAACCACTCCTTTGCGCGGGGCCTGCACCGCACGCTCGGCACCCTCGTCGGCGCCGCGGTGTACCTGCTCATCGCGCCGCTCGCGCAGCTGCCGTGGGCGTTCGTGCTGCTGCTACCCGCGCTGCAGTTCGTGATCGAACTCGTCGTGGTGCGCAACTACGGGCTTGCGCTCGTGTTCATCACCCCGCTCGTGCTGTTCATCGCGGGGGCTGCGACGGGCAGTTCCGATCACTTTGCGACGGCGCTCGAACGCCTCGTCGACACAGCGTTCGGCTCGGCGCTCGCGATGGTCTCTGGCGTGCTGCGTGAACGGCCGGCGGTCGCCAGCCGGTAGCGGCTGCCAGGCCGACAAAGTTCGGGGCCGGCCAGCCTGCTCGCCGGCGCAGTTACAGCCCGAAGAGCTCGCGCGGGTGAGTCAGCCGCCACCCGAGAGACGGCTCGGCGAATGACCCGCCGCGACGCACGGCCAGCGTTTGCGCCCCGTCTGGCCCGGTGACAGCGAGCGCGTCGCCGCCGGCCTCGACCGACAGCGTGAGCGACTCCCCTGGCACGAGCACGGCGTCGAAGCTCTCTGCCGCGCTCAGCGTGACGCGGCTGCCGTCAATGCTCGTGAGCGTGCCGAGGTGTTCGCCCGAGCTCACGACGGCCCGCCGCTCGGGCATCGCCGCGAGCGAATCCAGCAGCGCCAGCGCGTCATCGCTGCGCGCCTCGACGCTGTCGCGGCCGAGCACGACGGCGATTCGCACGAGCGGCCGGTCGGCGAATTCTCCCTGCGCCGCCGCGGCGAGCGAGTACCCTGCGAGCTCGGTGTGACCGGTCTTCACGCCAATGGCGTCAGCCGATTCGCCGAGCAGCGGGTTGGTGTTCGCTACCTCGCCAATGCCCCACGGCAGCGTCGCGTGCTCCATCGCGACGATCTCGGCGAGCGCGGGGTCTTCGAGCACGCGCCGGGCAAGTTGCAGCACGTCTGGTGCGCTCGCCACGTTGCCGTCGTCGATGCCGCTCGGTTCGGTGACCGTCAGAGACTCGAGCCCCTCCCGGTCTGCCCAGTCGGCGGCCGCCGCCACGAAAGCGTCGGTGTCGCCGAAGACGGAGTGTGCGTACGCGGTTGCGAAATCGTTCGCAGACGGCACGAGCGCGAGCGTGAGCAGCTCGCGGCGCGTGACCTCGATCCCCGCTGGGATCGGGAAGGCGATGCCGTCGACCTCGGCAAGCTCGGCCTGAAACTCGACATCGGCCTCCGTCCAGGTGTAGCTGGGCCCATCCTCGCCCGGGGCGAGCGGCTCCACCTCTTGCCCGACGAGCACGGTGACGAGCTTGGTGAGGCTCGCCAGCGGGTGCGCGTCGTCGTCGTTCGCCCAGACGGTGTCGCCGTCGAGCCACCCGACCGCGGTCGGGAGCGTCTGCCCGTCTACGGCTGCCTGGGCGGCCGCATCGTCGACGGCGAAGCGTTGCTCCGCCGGCACATCGAGCCGCAGCGTCGGCTCGGGCAGCGGCACGAGCGCCGCCGCCGCGACGTAGGAGCCCGCGACGGCGATTGTCACCAACGCGCCGGCCGCCACGGCCCTCGGGCGCCGGCGGCGGGGTGCGCGGTTCTTGGCCGCCGCGGCCGTGCTTGCCGTGGCTGTGGCTGCAGTGGCTGCGGTGTTGGTGGCTGCGGTATTGGTGGCCGTGGCCGCGGTCGCGGTGGCTTCGTCGCTGCGCGCGCTCCCGCCGTGTGTGGGCTGCTGTGGCATCATTTACCAACCGAACAGTTCGGCTGGGTGGGTGAGCCGCCACCAGAGACCCGGCGCCGGGAGCGTGCCCTCGCTGCGAAGCGCAACCTCGATATCGCCGCTCGGGGTGGCGATGCTGAGCGTGCCGGCGTCTGCGCCGGCGTCTGCGTCGCCCCGCCCGGTCGAGGCGCGGCTCGGCGCCTGGCTCGGCGCCTGCGAGAGCATCGCCGAGCGGATGGCGGTCTCGCCGGGCAGCATGGTCGCCTCGGCGCTGTCGGCCGCGACGACCGGAACCGATGCGCCATCGGGGCCGACGAGCTCCCCGAACTGCTCGCCGGCGGCCACGAGCGGAACGCGCTGGGGGAGCGCCTCGATCGCGGCGAGCATGTCGCGGCCAGACTGGGCGCGCGCCTCAATCGAAGGGCGCGCGAGCGTCACTGAGATCTTCACAACCTCGCGGCCGCCGGCAGTGCTCTCTTGCGCTGCGATGAAGTTGAACCCGGCAGAGCTCGATCGACCGGTCTTCACGCCGAGCATGCCGGGCTGTTCGCCGAGCAGCGGGTTCGTGTTCTCGATGAGTCCGATGCCCCAGGGCATGACGGCAGACTGGGTGCCAGTGAACTCGGCGATTGTTGGGTTGTTCAGCGCGAGGCGCGCGATGCGAATGAGATCGTCTGGGCTCGCAACGTTGCCCTCGTCCATGCCGGTCGGCTCGACGAACTCGAGTGAGTCGAGGCCGTGGCGATCCGCCCAATCGTCGACCGCGGCCAAGAACGCGTCGTTGTCGCCGAACACCGAATACGCGTAGGCAGCCGCAAAGTCGTTGGCCGAGGGCAAGAAAATCAGTGTGAGCATTTCGCGCAGGGTGACCTCGGTGCCGACGGGAATCGGGTAGGCCACGCCGTCGAGCGAGAGATAGTAGTTCTGGCGTTCTCGGTCTGCCGCAGTCCAGGTGTACACGGGGCCGGTGTCGCCGGGCGCGAGCGGTTGCGCCTCCTGGCACACGAGCACGGTAATGAGCTTCGAGATGCTCGCGAGAGGGTACGCGCGGTCGTCGTTCGACCACACGGCGTCGCCGTCGAGCCAACCGATCGCCGTTGGCAGCTGCTGCGCATCGACCGCGGCCTGGGCGGGGGCGAGGTCGGCCCAGCGCTCGCCGTCTACCTCGCCGGTGGTGCGAAGCGTCGGCGCGGGCAGCGGCGCGGCGGCCGCCGCTGCGGCATAGCCCCCTGCTCCGAGCACGAGCAGCGCCGGCACGAGCCAGGCGACGACCCTCCCGCGACGCCCGCGCCTGGGCGCCTGCGCGCGCGGTGCAGGCGGCGCGGGCCGAGCGGTGGCCGTCGGGGTGAGATCGTCACGCATAGCCATTAGCCTAGCTGCGCGTTGCCCGCGTAGCCTGCGCGCGCACGGGTCGCCCGGGGGTGGTTAATCTGTCACATTTGACCATTCATACCCCCGAATCCTGGGCACAACGTACGTGCGCGCTGCCCGCGAACCCGGCACAATGAGTGAGTAGAGACGTCTGTCGCAATCGAGGAGGATTTCCATGACCGCACTCATCGCGGGTTACGCACGCACGCCGTTCACCAAGTTCACCGGGCAGCTCGCGGCCGAGACGGCTGTCGCCCTGGGGGCGCACGCGGTGAAGGCGGCGCTGGCGCGCGCCGGCGTTGCCGCCGACGCGGTCGACCTCGTCGTCGGCGGCCAGGTGCTACAGGGGGGCGCCGGGCAGAACCCCGCCCGCCAGACAGCAGTTGGTGCCGGCATTCCTATGGGCGTGCCGGCGATCACGCTGAACGCGGTTTGCCTGTCGGGCACCGAGGCCGTGTCGCAGGCGGTGCGCCTCATTAACTCGGGCGAGGCCGAGATCGTCGTCGCCGTCGGGCAGGAGTCTATGACCCTCGCCCCGCACGTCATGCCGCTCCGGGCCGGCACGAAGTACGGCCCGGCCACCCTCATCGACACGGTCGAGCACGACGGGCTCACCGACGCGTTCGACCAGGTGGCCATGGGCGCGCTCACCGAGACCGGTAACGCCCCGCTCAAGCTCACCCGTGAAGAGCAAGACGCCTTCGCGGCCGCGTCACACCAGCGCGCGGCCGCCTCTGCAGAGTTTCTCGCCGCCGAGATCGAGCCCTACACGGTGAAGACGCGCCGCGGCGAAACCGTGGTCGCTGCAGACGACGGCGTGCGCGCAGACACCACGGCAGAGGGCCTCGCAGGGCTGCGCCCGGCGTTTGCGAAAGACGGCACCATCACCGCTGGCAACGCCTCCCAAATCACCGACGGCGCGGCTGCGCTCGTGCTCGTGAGCGAGGCCGCCGCCGAGCGGCTGGGGCTCAGCCCCATCGCCAGCGTCGAGGCGACGGCGTTCGTCGCTGGCCCAGACTCGCACCTGCACTCGCAGCCGTCGCGGGCCATCGCCGCTGCGCTGCAGAAGGTGGGGGCCCAGGCCAGCGAGCTTGTCGCCGTTGAAATCAACGAGGCGTTCGCAGCCGTCGGCATCCAGTCAACGCGCGAGCTGGGCATCGACCCCGCGATCGTGAACCAGCACGGCGGCGCGATCGCCCTCGGCCACCCCATCGGCGCCTCGGGCGCCCGCATCGTCGGCACCCTCGCGCGTCAGCTCGCCGAGGCTGGCTCTGGCTCGCTCGGCGCAGTTGGCATCTGCGGCGGCGGAGGCCAGGGCTCCGCGGTGGTGCTGCGGGCGCTGTAGGCATGTGAGCTGATCGGCCCCCGGCTCCGGCCCCGGCTCCGACTCCGGGGCCCGGCGCCGGCGCACCCGCCGGCGCAACCGCGAGCCCCGCTACCCCGCCGCCGGAAGCGGCGCCGCGAGCAGACCCATTTTGCCCGCGCGCAGAATCGCCGAGTCGCGATCGCGCACCCCGAGCTTGCGGTACACCGCGGCGAGGTGCTTCTTCACCGTGCCAGCGGTGACAAAGAGGCTTGAGGCCGCTTGATTCGCGTTACGGTGCTCGGCGATTGCGAGGAGCGTGCGCAGCTCCATTTCAGTGAGCTGCTCGAAGCGCTGCGCCCGCGCCGGGCCAGGGATTCGCTCGACCATGTCGACGATGTCGCAGACACCGGCCTCGCGGGCGGCGACGGCGAGGCCGTGCAGCAGCTCGTACGGCACGCTCAGCAGCATCGCTGGGAGAAAATACTTGTCGATGAGCTCCACAGCCGCCTGCAGCGCGGTGAGTGCCTCGTCTGTATGGCCGCAACCCCAGGCAGCAACCGCGGTGATGAGCCGGCGATCCACCCGCTGGCGCTTCGTCGTTCCCGGGTCGCCGACTCCCTGCGCGAGCAGGAGTGCCTCGACGTCGTTGCCCGAGAACACCTCGAGGCGTGCGCGCTCGAGCCGAAACGACGGCTCATCGGCGGGGCCGCGGGCGATGAGCTCGGCCGCGCGTGTGAGGTTGCCCACCGAGCTGTTGAGCATCGCCTCGAAATTGACGATGTAGGGGCACCAAGCCTTCGGAATCGGCGCGAGCTGCGTACCCGCGGCGAGCCCCGCGACGAAGTGAGTGAGGGCGAATTCGATGCCGCGGCTGCCCCGGATAGCGGCGGCCTCCGCGATGAGGAGCATCGGCCACGGCTCGAGCCGATCGCCGATGAGCGAGAGCCGCTCGCGCGCCCGCTCGAGCAACGCCCCGTCACCGTTCTCCTGCGCGAGGTGCGCCCGCGCGATCTCAGCACCGACCCACGCCAGCCCCGGGGCGGTCGCGCCGCTCGTCGCGACGTGCGTGTCGAGCTCATACAACAGCTCGCCAGCGCGCCGAATGTGGCCGTCGATCGTGTCGGTGAACGCGAGTTCTGCGAGCGCGCCGACGAGCCAGTTCGCGCCAGATTCGGCGTCGGTCACCGTGCGGGTCGAGGCGTGGGGGAAGCCGTGCCACGGTGCGCTGATCTTGCGCTCGGCGTGCCGCCGCAGCCGCTTGAGGTTGCGGCGCGCCCTGCCGAAGTCGCCGACTGCGAGCGCCGTGCCCGCGAGCTCGCGGTAGAAGACCGAGAGTGAGCCGTTGCCAGCGAGCACCGCGCCGGCATCGTCTGAGTCGGCTAAGGCGACGGCCGCGCTGGCAGCGTTTGCCGACTGGGCCAGTGCCTGCGCGGGTGTGAAGCGCGCCTCAATGTGGTGCAGTAGCGCCCGCGCAGCGTCGAGGTCGCCGAGCACCCGGTTCATGACCATCGACTCGCACAGCAGGTGCAGGTGGAGCGGCCCTGGCGCCGTCTTGGCGCCCTCGGGGAGGCGGCGAGCGAGCCCGCTCTGCCAGAGCTGCAACAGATAGCGCAGCCGCGACGGCGACACCCCGACCTGCGGGTTCTCGAGAAAGAGCAGCGCGGCGGTGAGGGTCGGGTAGGTGTGGAGCACGCTCTCGGGGAGCGCGCGGAGCATGCTCGCGCAGGCGTCGCCCTCGTCAGTGAGTGTCGTGAAGTTCTGGGCGAGCACGACCTCGGCCGCCGCGAAGTCTTCCGCGGCGCAGAACAGGCGAAACGCGGTGAATGGCGCCGTGGCGGCGATCTCGGCGGCGCGCCCGCGGTACAGCGCCTGGCGCTCAGCGAGCGGAATTGCGTTCGCCGCGAACTCCGCGAAGGGGGTGCGCATTGCCCGATGGCAGCGGTACTCGGGCGGGCCGGCTTCGCCCGTTGGAACGAGAAAGCCGAGCTCGGTGAGGTGCTGCACCGTTGCGGTCGCGGCGGCATCGTCGGTGCCGAGCAAGTCGCGAATCTGCGCGAGGCTGAACGAGTCGATTTGCGCCGAGGCGAGCACAACGCTGCGAGCATCGGGGTGCATGATTTCGAGCGAGGCGAGCGCGTACGCGCCAAGGTTTGCGAGAGGGTCGAACGTGCGCGCTGCCGGCCCGCCCGACCACACCCGCCCCGCCGCCGTGTCTGCGTAGAGCACGTCAGAGCCCAGATTGAGCGCCGCGCGGATCGCCAGCGGCCAGCCGTCACAGCGCTCGATTGCTGCGGCGAGGCTCGGGCTCACCGGGACGCCGAGTGACTGCGCGAGCTCGGCTGCCTCGGCCGGCGTGAGCTTGAGATCGTCGGTGCCGATGATGCGCACGCGGGTGGTCGCGCTCACGAGCGGGCCGTCGAGGAGCGTCACCCTGCGCCCGATGACCACGAGCGACAGCTGCGGCGAGGCAGCCGACAGCTCAGCGAGCGCCATATCGGTGGCCGCCGAGGTGATGAGTTGGTAATCGTCGACGACGAGCGTGATGCCGCTGCGCAAGCCCCTGGCGAGCGCCAGCACGGAGGCGGCGGGGGCGGTGCCCTCGGCGGGTCGCGCGTCAGAGAGCGGCGCGAGAACGGCGATCATACTTTCCCAGAGTGGTTGCGAGGGGCCCTGCACGCAGTGCAGCCAGCGTACGGGAAAGGCGCCGGCAGTGTCGCCCCCAAGCCAGTCTGCGATGGTGGCGGTCTTCCCGTACCCCGTAGGGGCGCACACGAGCGTGAGTCGCTGCATTCCGGCTGAACCAGCGGTCTCTTCGATGAGGCGCTCGATCAGGCGGCACCTGCTTGGTAGCGCCACCCGTGCGCCGTCGATCACCGCGCGTCGGTCATGAGGTTGGGTACCCGGGGCGTCGTTAAACCGCAGCATGGGTACCTTTCGTGGGTGGGGGAAACGTTGGGTGAAGCGCCCAGGGGGTAGTGGCGGTGGGGCCGTTTCCCTCGAGGGAGAAGAACAGGGGGAAGGTCTTGCGTAGGAGCGTACGCACACCTCAGCACCAGCCTATGCTGAACGACGGCGCGATGGAACCGCTGATTTTGCTGCGGTAAATTCCTGGTCCGCGCCGACAGGGTTCGCCCGCTGAGATTTGGGGTCTCGCGGCGAACCGTTCACACCAGAGTTGGTCTTGGGGAAGACCAGTCTCGCGCGTCGCACACTCGTGCGCGCAACGTTAATGGGGGACAGTTGGGGAAGCCTCGCAATAGGGGGATTGCGACGAGCGCGCTCGTATTGAGCGCGCTCGTCGGAATCATCATGCCGCTCGGAGACACCGCGGCGTCTCCTGCGTACGCCGTCGAGCGCACGCAGGCGACACCTGAGGCGAACGCGTCCGACGCAGCGCCGGAGCCCACACAGCCGTCGGGCGACGACCTTGCGCCCCAGCAGCGCACGTCGCCTGGCGACGGTTCAGAGAGGGCCGACGCAGCAGATCAAGCAGACGCGGGCGACACAGACGCGGGCGCAGCCGACGCTGATCCCAAGGCCACGCCCGATCGGCTCGCCGCAGCGCCCCGCGCGCAGGCCGGCCCCGCGCTCACCTGGTCGGTGGCAGACGCCTCGGGCGCCGCTGTCGCAGGGGCCACCGTGACCGTGCAGGGCCCGGCGAAGAGCACCGCGACGGGCGGTGTGAACTGGGGCAAAACGTACACGGTCACAGACTGCGCGGCCGGGAGCTGCGCCGGAGATTCGATGGATCAGGATCCGCGCGCGGGCTATTTCTCGGTCGACAGGCTTGTCGCCGACGGCTCCGTCACGCGTCTCACCAACGCGGCTCGCGGCGAGCGCTTCCGCATCAAACCGGTGAGCGCCCCTCTCGGCTACGAGTTCACGCGCGCTGAGTGGGTGGAGATTCCGACGTCACAGTGGTGGGCATCGGCGCTGCCCTCGCCGAACCCGTGGGCAGGCGAGAGCTTCAGTTTCGGTACGTTGCGGGTCGCCAAAGCTGAGCCGCTCGGTTGTGTTGCCGGCACGATCTACTCCGTTGCGAAGACGGGGCAGCTGCAGCAGCTCGTTGTGAACGATAAGGGCACAGCCGCCGCGGTGAGCATCGTTGGCGACGCCGCCCCGGGCCGCGACCGAGACTTCAATGGGCTCGGTGTTGGGCCAGGCGGCACGGCCGCGTACGCCTTCGAGCGGATCTCGGGCTCGCACACGAACGACGTCTACCGATTCAATCTCGCGGCCAAGGAGTGGCAGCCCCTCGGAGTCTCGTTTTCGACAGCGAATACCCAGGTGAATAAGAACTGGAGCATCGGCGGTGCGGTCGACCAGAACGGTACCTACTGGGCGGGTGGGTTCTCGCAGAACGGGTCGCGCTTTCAGCTGTGGGCACTCGAAGAGGGCGCAACCACTATGGAGCCGCGCGGCCTCGTTGAGGTGCCCGGCCCTGCCCTGGGGCGAGACCAGACTCCGAACGGTGACTTCGCTTTCGACAGCCTCGGTAACCTCTACCTCATTCGCGGCGATCTCAACAGCCGCGCGCTGTCGGTGTACCGAGTCGACGCTGCAGCCCTGAAAAAGGCGTCGGGGGTTGAGCCCGTGCGCGGAGTCGTGCAGCTGCCCTCGGCGAAGAGCCCCTTCGGTGGTGTGAACGGCATTGCTTACGACCCGACCGGGCTACTCTACTTCGGCAGTGACAGTGGCGGAACCTCTGCGCTGAGCTCGGTGAAGCTGCCGTACGACAACGGCAAACCGAGCGAGCCGACGCTCCCTAGAAACCCAAAGTTCAGCACCTCAGACCTCGCCTCGTGTGGCTACCCGCCGACCGTGACGCTGCAAAAAAACCTGCCAGACGGCCGGGTCGCGGCCGCCGACCAGTTCAGGCTCGAGCTGAAGAGCGGCGACACATCGCTCGGCGTCACCGAGACCAAGGGCGACGCCGTCGGGCCGCAGCCACAGACCCTCGGGCCCATTCCGGTGACCTCGGGCGGCACGATCTCGATCTCGGAGACCGTCGTCGGCAACACTGGGCCTGGCAACTACGCCTCGCGCTGGGAGTGCACCGTCGGCGGCACCGTCATCGCCGAGGGCACGGGACGCTCGAACGCCACCCCCATCACCGTGCCGGCGATGGCGCAGGGCGAGGAGGTGCTCTGCACCTTCACGAACACGATCGCGCAGGCGACGAAGACCGCGGTCCCGGCGTCTGGCACCGCGGTGCACCGCGACGACGCCCAGGGCGGCATCGTGCGCTACACGCTCGGTTTTGACAACAGCACCGGCCCGACGGCGTCAGACGTGCTCTACAGCGATTACCTCGCCGACGTGCTCGACGACGCCGTGTTCGTCGACGGTAAGGGCAACGTGTCGAAGACCCCCGTCGTCACCACGCAGGGCGGCATCGTCTACGATCAGGCGAAGCACTGGAACCCGAAGCAGCAGATCTTGCGCGTCGAGGGCAAGGTTGCCGCGCACTCGAAAGCATCGCTGAGCTTCTCGGTGCGGGTGCTCGAGAACTCGGTGAACGCCGAGGCGCGACAGAAGGCCTCTGGCGCGAAGGCAGCGCCGCAGGGCTACTTCCTGCGCAACAAGCTCGCGCGCGGCACCGCAGACACCCCGCCTGCCGAGTGCAAGCCGGGCCTGTGCACCGAGCACCCGATTCAGGCGTGGAGCGTGACGAAGGGCTCGCTGCCAGCCGACGGCGCCAGGCTGCACAAGGGCGGCAATGTGCACTATAAGGTCACCGCAACAAAGGCGAACGCCGGCACGACGCTCACCGGGCTCGTGCTCGAAGACGATGTCACCCATGTGCTGAAGACCGCGGGCTGGGCTCCGGGCGCCGTTGTGCCCGGCGGCGCGGCCGGCAGGGGCGTGTACCTTTTCAACGCAGACAACCGCACGATCGGGCTCGACGGCCAGCCGACCGAGGGCCCTGCGAGCACCCTCACCCCGGTGCGCGAGGTCGCCGCCCCAACGCAGGTGAACGTCGCGCCGACAGGTCAGCCTGAGGATCTCAGGTGGATCGTGACGTCGGGTGAGCCCATGGATCTGCCGGCCGAGGCCGTGCGCGCCGAGCTGTGGTTCGCCGTGCAGGCCGCCGAGAGCCCGGCCGAACGCCCGATTCCCGACCCGCAGATCTGGGTGGGGCAGGGGAAGGTGCCGACCTCGGGCTGGAAGTTTGCGAACTACGCGACCGGCACCGCGAAGTCGGGCACGGGTGCGGCCTCGCGCACGTTTGCGCCGAACGAGTGCGCGACGGGCAGCGTGCGGGCGAACACCTCGCTCGCGCCGAACGCGGCGGATCCGGTCGACCTGTCATTCCCCGAGCAGTGCCGCGTGCAGCACGAGCTGAGCCAGAACTACTTCACGATTCGCAAGGATGCCGGCGGAGCGGGCGTGCAGGCGCTCGCGGATGATCGCGACTGGGACCCGGACCCGACGGGCCTGTGGAACATGGTGGGGCACGAGTTCGAGATTCGCGACCACGATGCGAGCACCGGCAAGCCCACGGCCTACCCGTCGGTGCAGCTCTGCCGCACCGACTACGACCCCTACGCTGCGAAGAACCCGTGGCGCGGTGCCTGGGTGACGCCCGCGGCTGCGGCCGACGAGTCGCGGTTCGCGTTCGGCGCCGAGGGGGCAGCGATTCAGCAGCGGATCCTCGACTGGAACAACGATCACCCGCCGGTGAACCCGGGCGACAAGCCGCTGCCCGTGTGCGGCACGATCTACGAGATCGGGTCGGGCGCGCAGCAGGGTAGGTGGCGCTCCGAGAACCTTGAGGCCGGCGACTACTGGCTCGTCGAAACCAAGGCGCCTACTGCGCAGGCTGCCGAAGACGCGACGTCGAGGGCACCGCGTGAGGTGCCTGGCGTGCAGCGCCTCGCCCAGCCGATCCAGTTCAAGATCTGGCCGGAGCAAGACGGGCCGTCGCTCGGTGTCTCGGCGATGCAGGGGCGCGGTCAGCTCGACGTGAGCGATGGCGCGGGCGGTTACCTCGAGCGCTGCAACCCCGGCCAGCAGCAGCCGAACGGGCAGTTCGAGCCTCGCGGCACGGTCGCGGAGCGCGACACCGCGTGCGTGAACCCGACCGGGTATCTCATGCTCGTGAAAGACCCTGTGCCAGCGCCGCTCCCGCTGACCGGCGGCATCGGGCCCTGGCTGCTCTGGGGTGGCGGGGCGCTCGCGCTCGCGGTTGCCGCGGTCGGCACCCTCTGGTGGCGCATGCGCCGCCGACAGGCGCCGCGGCACGCGGCGTAGCCCGCGGGATCCGATCTCGGGCATCGGGCCCCGACGGCTTCGCCCACTCAGTTTTCACTCACCAGGTTTTACATCTCTCAAAGCAACACCATCGTTTTCAAGAAGGGGAAACAATGTTGAACACCAAGAAACGCGGCATTCTCGCGAGCGCCGGTGCGCTCGTGACTGCCGTCGCGCTCGCATTCGGCGGCGCGGCAGCAGCAAACGCCGCTCCGGCAACCAATGCTCCCGAGCGCTCTGGCCTCGTCATCACGAAGCTTGAGCAGCCCGAGGCAACCGGAGACGCGGCGACGGGCCGGCCGCTCGAGACCCTGCCCGGCGAGACCATCGAGGGCGTCAGCTTCACGGCGCACCGGGTGCCGCTTGACACCACGAAGGGCGCGACCTCGCACGAGGCGCAGCAGGAGATCGCCGGCATCTCGCTCGCCGAGGCGCAGCAGCGCGTCGACGCGGTGCAGACCTGGGCGCCCGAGCAGACCCGCTCGGGCAAGACTGACGGGGCCGGCGAGATTCGCTGGGTCGGCGCGTCGGCAACCGAGGGCGACCTCGGTGCCGGCCTCTGGCTTATTCGCGAGACCGCGACGCCCGCCGGCGTTGTCGCAGCAGGCGACTTCCTCGTCGCGCTGCCGCTCACCGAGCCGACGAAGAAAGAGACCTGGCTCGACACGGTCTACGTGTACCCGAAGAACCACACGATCTCTGGCACGAAGACCGTTGCGAACGCCGACAAGCTCGTCGTGGGCGACACCGTGACCTGGACGGTCTCGATCAAGAACCCGAGCCCGCGCGACCCCGCGACTGGCAAGCCCGTCGCGGTTGAGATGTTCCAGATAACCGATGAGCTCGCCGCAGACTACCTCGCGCTCGCCAAGGGTCTCGACAGCGTCACCGCGCAGCTCACCGAGCCGAACACGCCGAGCCCGAAGACCGTCGATCTCGTCGCGGGCGACGCGGGCGACTACACGACCGCGCTGGCGGGCAACACCGTCACCGTGACGTTCACCGCCACGGGCCTCGCGAAGCTCGCAGAGAACGCGGCGTTTGACGCGACCGTGAAGCTCGAGACCACCGTGCTCAAGCAGGGCAGCATCAAGAACATCGCGCAGTTCACCACCTCTGCTTCGCAGCCGAAGAAGAACACCACCGAGGCCGAGATCAAGTACGGCGACTACCAGCTCGTGAAAGACACCGAGGGTGCTCCGAAGGGCACCGATGTGAGCCTTGCCGGCGCCGAGTTCATGGTGTTCGCAGACAAGGCAACAGCCGAGGCAGCGCTGAAGGGCGACTCGACTGCTCGTAAGGCAGCACTCAAGCCCGAAACCGGCGGGCACACCGACGGCGTTTGGTCGACCGACGAGACCGGCAAGGTGCTCATCACCGGCCTGCGCTACAGCGAGCACGCAGACGGCGCCCCCGTTGCGAAGCAGGGCTACTGGCTCGTCGAGACCAAGGCGCTCGAGAGCCACCAGCTGCTCACCGCACCCGTCGAGTTCTTCGTGAACGACACCTCGGGCACGCAGACCGCCCAGGTCATCGTGAACCAGTACGACCGTGGTGGCTTCGTGCTGCCCCTCACCGGTGGCACGGGCACGCTCATGCTCACCGTCGCGGGTATCGCACTGCTCGCGATCGTGCTCATCGTGGCACGCCGTCGCCGCCAGGCTGCCGAGTAACCCCTCACTCCGCGCAGAGAACGATAGGTAGCAGGAAAGGAGGTGCCCGATGAGTCACGCACTCGTGCATGAAGCGCCGGGCACCTCCGGCCCCCGCGCAGATCGAAACGATGCCGCGGCAGCGCGCAAGCGGGAGCGCCGCGGCGGCAGGCGCCTCGGGGCGCCGATCGTGCTGCAGGTGATCGCCATGCTCGGTATCGGCGCACTTGTCTACCCGGCCGCGGCCGATTGGTTCGCGGCGCTCGCGCACACCGAGGAGCGCGCTGGGTACGTGCGCGAGGTCGATCAACTCACCCCAACTGAGCGCGCCGCGGCCCTCGAGGCGGCACGCACCTACAATGCGAACCTGCCGGCCGGGGCGCTCGTCGACCCGTACTCGGCAGCCGGCGATCCCGTCGCCGAGGCGGCAGACGCCGCAGCCTACCGGGCCTACGAAGACGTGCTGCGGGTGCCGGCTATTGACGACGACGGCACCGACAACGCCGGCACCAACTCTGCTGGCACGGCTTCTTCGGGCACCCGCGCCGCCAACACGCGCTCTGCGGGCACCGACGTGATCGGCGAGGTCGTGTACCCGCGGCTCGGCATCGGGCTGCCCGTCTACCACGGCGCAGGCGAGGCCGCGCTCACCCGCGGCGTCGGCCACCTCTACGGCTCTTCGCTCCCCGTCGGAGGGGAGTCCACGCACTCCGTGCTCACCTCTCACTCGGGCCTCGTGCACGCCTCGCTGTTCACGAAGCTTCCCCAGGCGCGCATCGGCGACGTGTTCGAGGTGCGCGTGCTTGGCGAAACCATGTTCTACGAGGTCGACGGCCTCGAAACCGTCGAGCCCTTCGTTACCGACTCCCTCAGCGTCGCCCCGGGTGAAGATCGGGTGACGCTCTTCACCTGCACCCCCATCGGGGTGAACAGCCACCGCTTCCTCGTGCACGCAGTGCGGGTGCCGCCGCCTACCGGCAGCGCGCCCGCTACCGCCGCCGGGTCGGCTGGCTTTCCGTGGTGGGCGCTCATATTTGCCGGGGGCGCGGGTGGCACAGCCTACCTCCTGTTCGCGCCACCGAGGGGCCGCGCAGCCCGCGGCCGGCGAGCGGGCTCGGGGCCCGCCGCTCCCAAGTTCGACCCGACCGGTAGCAGCGCCGACGCTGCGCAGGTCACCCACGAGAAGAGGACCCCATGAAGGCCCGGCAGTCAGCCAGCGCGGTCTCGGCAGCGCGCTCAGGATCCGCCACGCTGCGGATCTCACCGCCAAGCACCGCGCTGAGCCGCGGCGCGCTCGCCGGTGCGCTGATGGCGCTGCTCGTCGCGCTTGCCGTGCTCGCCGGGGGCCCCGCGGCGCTCGCCGCAGACGTCGTGTTCCCCGCCGGCCCGAAGACGCTCGTGATCCACGCGGGTGCGGCGCCGGGCGACACGAACCGGCCGGGCCTCGCCCCCGCCGAGACCGGGGCGGCAGGGCACACCTACGAAGTGAAGCGCGTGCCCGGCTTCAGGCTCGAAACGACTGTCGACTGGAACCGCGCGGTCGACCTCACCCCCGAGGAGGCGGGTGCGCTCACCGCGAACGAACCGCTGGTGCGCGAGGGCGAAACGGGCGCCGACGGCACCCTCGTGTTCGACGGTCTCGCCAACGGGCTGTACCTCGTGACCGAGACGGCGGCGCCGGCCGGCGCGATTCTGGCGGCCCCGTTTCTCGTCGTACTGCCGCTGCCAGACCCCGCCGATCCGAGCGAGTGGCTGACGACGGTGCACGTGACCCCGAAGACCGCCAGGGTCGATGTGCGGCTCGGCGTGCGCGACGCCGCGGCTGTGACCTGCGGCGACCCCGTCGCCTGGGCGTCGCTGAGCGCTATTCCTGACGTCACCGAGCTCGCGAGCTATCGCGTGCAGCAGGTGTTTGCGCCAGGCGTCTCGTTGCTCGGGGCGGTCAGCGACACGACCGTCGAGATCACCGGGCAGCCGGCGCTCGTGCCTGGCAGCGACTACACCGTCGCGGCGGTCGTGGTCGACGGCCGCGAGGCCCTCGAGACCGTGTTCACGCTGGCCGGCATCGCGAAGCTGCTTGCCGACCCAGCCGCCGAGCTGAAGATCGGTTACGTGGGGTCTGTCGCAGCCCCCGGCGAATACACGAACGAGGTGCGCGTGCACGCGGGAGACGCGGGGGTCGTCACCGACACAGCGACCACGAAGTTTGGGCCGCTGCGGCTCCTCGTGCACGAGAAGGGCGAGCCGGGCAACCTCATCGAGGGCGCCGACTTTCGGCTGTACGCGAGCCTCGCCGACGCCCGCGCCAGCGAGCACGCCATCACATTCGCCGCCGGTGCAGACCTGCGAACGGCCGCCGACGGCAGCGTGACCGCTGAGTGCCTGCGCTACTCGGGCTTCGTCGACGGCCTTGACCGTGAGCCGGGCAGCGAGCTGTACCGCGACTACTTCGCGAAACCCATCTCGTACCCGGCCGGCTGGGTCGGCGAAGACGTGATTCTCTCGGGCGGAGTGCACTCGGTGAACGACCCCGAGACGCTGAAGGCCGTTGTGTGGAAGCGGGCAGGGGAGCCGGGCGGGCCAGGCGTGCCGCCCGTGTTGAGCGAGACCGGCGGCCGCGTCGCAGCTGCCGCGCTGCTCGGCGGAGTGCTTGTTGCGGTCGGTGTCGTTGCTGCGTCGCGTCGCCGCCGCGAGCGGGGAGCCTAGTGGTGGCCGGCGCCTCCCGCGGCACCGCGCCCCCGAATGGGCGGCCCCGCCGCGCGCGCGGGCCGCGCGGCCTGAACATCGTGTTGCAGGGTGTTGCGATGGTCGCGATCGGGTTGCTCGTCTACCCCGACGCGGCGAGCTGGGTCGCGCGCATCGGGCACAACGCCGAGATCTCGGGGTACGTGCGCCAGGTCGACGGCACGACTCCCGAGGAGCGGCAGCGAATTCTCGACGCGGCCTACGCCTACAATGACGAGCTTCAGCCTGGCCCGCTCACCGACCCGTACATCTCGGTGAACGAAGACGAGGCCGAGCGCAGCGACCTCTACCTCGCCTACGAAGAGATGCTGCGGGTGAGCGGCACCGACGCGATCGGCACGATTAACTACCCGCGGCTCGACATCGCGCTCCCTGCCTACCACGGCACATCCGACGAGGTGATTTCGAAGGGCGCCGGGCACATGTACGGCACCTCGCTGCCCGTCGGCGGGCCCTCAACACGCTCGGTGCTCACGGCACACTCGGGGCTGCCGCACTCGAAGCTCTTCACGAAACTGCCGCAGGCGAAGGTCGGCGACACGTTCTGGATCAGCGTGCTCGGCGAGGATCACCACTACCGAGTCGAAAAGACCGAGACGATCTTGCCGGGAGACACAGAGTCGCTCGAGATTCGCGAGGGCGAGGACTGGGTGACGCTGTTCACCTGCACCCCCATCGGCGTGAACAGCCACCGGTTCATGGTGCACGCGGTGCGGCTGCCCGATTCCGAGGCGCCGCAGAACGAGACGCTCGGGGGCGACGGCGTCGAGCTCGGCTTCCCGTGGTGGGCGGTCTGGTTCGTCGCGGGCTCCGGCGCGGTCGCGTGGCTGCTCTTCGCACCGCCGCGTAAGAGGCGGGCGCCGAAGCCGGGCGCTGAGCGGTAGCTGCTAGGAGTCGATTGCGGCGATTGCCGCGATGAGCTCCGCCGTGAACTTCGAGATGGCCTCGAGGTCATCGGCGCCGTGGTTCAAGGTGAGGTACGTGTTCGCCTCCCAGCTGGCAACCTCGACGTATTCAGGGACATCGAGATGGGCGATCAGTTCGGCGGGGTCCCGAGTCGGGGCATAGCTCAGGTTGATCGCTGAGTAGGTCACCTGAATCCACCCGTCTGGCGGGAATGTGCCCTCGGCGAAGTAGCCTCGATCTCCGTTGTCGATGGTGTGCTGCAGTGCCTCGGTGAGCAGGGCGTGAATCTCGGTGGCGTTCATGTCCAGAGGTTACCAAGCTCCCTCGGTGGGCCTCGGTAAGCTTCGGGGGTCAGACGCCGTCAACCCAGACGCGTTTCACGTGCAACTCGTCGTCGAGGAGCACCGCATCGGCGGCGTATCCAGGCCGGAGCGAGCCGAGATCGTGGCCGCGGCCGATCGCTGCTGCGGGCGTCGAAGTGAGTGCCCGAAGGGCTTCCTCGAGCGAGACGCCGCACGCGGTCACGGTCTGCCTGAGTGCCGCATCGAGCGTGAGCGTGGAGCCCGCGATCGCCCCGCCCTCGACGAGTCTCGCAACCCCGGCGTCGACCCGCACGGGCAGCGAGCCGAGCATGTAGTCGCCGTCGTGCGCGCACGCGGCGACCATTGCGTCGGTGATGAGCGCGACGCGCCCCTGCGCCTGGGTGAAGACGAGGTGCGCGAGGGCGGGGTGCACGTGCACGCCGTCGTTGATGACCTCGAGGGTGACGTGCGGGGATTGGAACGCCGCAGCGATCGGGCCGGGGGCGCGGTGGTGCAGGCCGGGCATCGCGTTGAACGTGTGGGTGAGGATGCTCGCGCCGGCGTCAAACGCCGCGAGCGCCTGCTCGAAGGTGGCGCTCGTGTGGCCGACGGCGACGGCGACACCAGCGTCGACGAAGGCCCGCACGGCTGCCTCCGCGCCGGGAAGCTCGGGCGCGAGCGTGATTTGTCTGAGCGTGCCGTTCGCTGCCGCGAGCATCGCCGCGGTCTCGGCGGGCGACGGGGAGCGCAGCATCTCGGGGTCGTGGGCGCCGCGGTACTCGTCGGCGAGGAACGGGCCCTCGAGGTGGCTGCCGAGCACTCCGGGCTCCGACTCGGTGAGCGCCGCGATCGTCGCGAGGTGGCCGAGCAGATCGGCGGGGCGCCCGGTGACGAGCGACAGCACGGCGCGGGTGGTGCCGTGCTCGCGGTGCGTGGCGATGACGTTGCGGATCGCGTCTTCGCCCTCCTCGTTCGCAGAGCCCCCGCCGCCGTGCACGTGAATGTCGATGAAACCGGGGGAGAGGGTCTGGCCCGTCGCGTCGACGATCTCGCAGTCGGGGCCCGCGGCGGAGGCGAGCTCACGCCAGGAGTCGCCGGCTCCGGTCGCCTTGACGACTCCGCCGTCGAACTGCACCCAGGCGTCTGCAGTGCGCACCCCATCGGTGATGAGGAGGGCGCTGTGGATGATGGTGGCGGTCATGCGATCAGGCTCCGGCTCGGGTGGCCTCGGTCGCGGAGGCGGCGCGCGGTGGGCCCGATGCCCACTATCCATACGCTTCCGAGTTTACGCCAGCTCTGGCCTGGTAGCTTTAAGGCGTGAATTCGCTGCTTGCCCAGATCGACCTGCCCGCGCTGTCGTCGACCCCCGCGCTCCTCGGTATCGATTGGCTCGACCCCGAAACGCTGCTCTCCGCTGGTGGGTGGATCGCGCTTGTGCTCGCCTGCGCGTTCGTGTTCCTCGAAACCGGCGTGCTCGTGCTCGCCTTCTTGCCGGGCGACTCGCTGCTGTTCACCGTCGGCCTCTTCAGCGCGACCGGCATCATCGACGTTCCGATCTGGATCACGTGTGTGCTGCTGTTTATCTTCGCGTTCGCGGGTGATCAGCTGGGCTTCACGCTCGGCCGCAAGCTCGGGCCGGCGATCTTTAACCGACCCAAGAGCCGGTTCTTCAACCCCGAGAACGTGCAGCGCACGCACGAGTTCTTCGAGAAGCACGGGCCGAAGGCGATCATCATCGCGCGCTTCCTCCCCATCATCCGCGGTTTCGTGCCGGCGGCGGCGGGCGTCGGGAACATGACCCGCAAGCACTTCATGGTCTACAACGCGATCGGCGCGCTGCTCTGGGCCGTCGGTGTCACGCTGCTCGGCTACTTCCTCGGGCAGATTCCGTTCGTGCAAAAGTACAGCGAAGTCTTCATCATTGTGCTCGTGCTGATCCCCGGTATCCCTATCCTCATCGAGCTCTGGCGCGCGTTCGCGAGCTGGCGCCGCAAGCGCCGCGGTGCGGCTGCCGAGGACGTCACCGACGCTGCCTAGGCTGCCCTCGGGCAGGTCTTAGGAAAATCTGAAGATTTTCCTTGCGCTCGATGAGAATCGGCGTAACATACAACCAAATGGTTGCACTCAAGGATCTTTCAGACGAAGCGGTGGATCGGGTTTTCCGGGCACTCGCCGACGCGACGCGCCGCGACATTATGCGCCGAACGCTGGCGAGCGAGCTCTCGGTGACCGAGCTCGCCGGCGACTACGACATGTCGTTCGCGGCAGTGCAGAAGCACGTGGCGGTGCTCGAGGCTGCCGACCTCGTCGCGAAGATCCCGCGCGGAAGGGAGCGCATCGTGAGCGCGAACCCTGAGACCATTCGCCGCGCTGGCGAGCTGCTCGGGCACTTCGAGATGCTCTGGCGCGGCCGCATCGATCGACTCGACGCCCTCCTCACCGAAAACATTGAGCCGTAACCCAGTTACCCGCTTGAGAGGACCCGCATCATGCCTATCACCGCCGTTACCACCGACGCCGAAGCGCTGACGCTCACCTTTGTCGCAGACTTCACCGTTCCCGTTCGCAGGCTGTGGGACGCGTACCTCGACCCGCGCCAGATCGAACGCTTCTGGGGGCCGCCCACCTTCCCCGCAGTCTTCACCCGCCACGACGGCTACCCCGGAGGCCTGAGCCAGTACCGAATGACCGGGCCGGAGGGCGAGATCAGCGCCGGGTACTGGAGGTGGGCGGCCGTCGACGAGGGCCGCTCGTTCGAGGTGCGCGACGGCTTCGCCGGCGAAGACGGCGAACCCAACACCGAAATGCCAGACATGCGCATGGTGTTTGACTTCGCCGAAACGGCCCTCGGATCCCGCCTCACCACGACGACCTACTTCAACACCCTCGAAGAGCTCGAGCAGCTTCGCGCGATGGGCATGGAAGAGGGCATGCGCTCGGCGATGGCCCAGATCGATGCGGTCGTCGAAGACCTCGCCTCGTTCGCCGTCGGCGCCGGCACCGAACTCCAGCTCATCGGCGACACCCAGGCGCGAACGAGCCGCATCGTGCGGGGCACCGTTGACCAGGTGTGGCAGGCGCACCACGACGCAGAGCTGCTGCGCCGCTGGCAGCTCGGCCCCGACGGCTGGACGATGCCGGTCTGCGAAGTGGCAACCGCCGTCGGCGAGCGTCACCGCACCGAGTGGGCGTCTGACGACGGCGAGCAGCGCTTCGGGTTCACCGGCACCGTGCTCGAGATCGAGCCACCGCGCCGCTCGGTCACGACCGAGAAGATGTGGACCCCGGAAGACCCCGACGCGGCGCAGAGCCCCGAGACGATCAACGAGCTCACCCTCATTCCCGTGGACGGCGGCACCCTCGTCTCGCTCCTCATCACCTACCCCGACACCGCAACCCGCGAGATGATCCTCTCGACCGGCATGGTCGACGGCATGGAGACGAGCTACGCGCGGCTCGAGCGGGAGTTGCTGAGCTAGCCATTCTCAGTGAATTGGCCAGCTAGAGGAGGTACCCTGAGGAATTGTGCTGACCGAGCTTGAAACCTATTCCACGATCGCGCTGTACTCGGGCATGATCGTGTACGCGATCGCGTTCGTCTTCTACGTCGTTGACCTCGCGAATCGCAGCGGTGATCTGCAGCCCGCTGCCGGCGTGGCTGGGGCCGGGGCGCAGTCGCGCGCCGCCGGTGCTGCCAGCGCGGGGGCCGGCAACACCGCAACCCTGGTCAAGCCGCGGGCTGGCACAGCGCAGAAGCTGCCGCGCTCCCGCTGGCTGCGCGCCGGCTTCGCGCTCACGGTGCTCGGCTTCGCGCTGCACCTCACGGCGACGGTGCTGCGCGGCATTGCAGCCGAGCGTGTGCCGTGGGCCAACATGTATGAGTTCGCGCTCACCGCGACCGTGTCTGTCGTTGGCATCTTCTTGATCGTGCAGTTCTTTGTCGATCTGCGCTTCCTCGGCACCCTCGTGACCGGTCTCACCCTCGTGTTTCTCGGCGTCGCGAAGGTGAACTACTACGTCGATATCGTGCCGCTCGTGCCCGCACTCGACTCGTACTGGCTCGTGATTCACATCATCGTCGCGGTGCTCGCGGTTGGGTTCTTCACCCTGTCGTTCGGGCTATCGATCTTGCAGCTGCTGCAGGCCAGGCGCACCACGCATGTGAAGGCCGGGCAGACGCAGTCGCTCGTATTCATGACCGGCTTCCCTAACCAGGTGAGGCTCGAGGACCTCGCGTACCGCCTGGCCATCATTGGCTTCGCGTTCTGGACGTTTACGCTCATCGCCGGCTCGATCTGGGCCGAGGCAGCCTGGAGTCGCTACTGGGGCTGGGACGTGAAAGAGGTGTGGACGTTCATCATCTGGGTGCTCTACGCCGGCTTCATCCATGCCCGCGCGACCCGCGGCTGGCGCGGTACGCGCTCGGCGTGGCTGAACATCGTGTCGTACGCAGCTGTGATCTTTAACTTCTCGGTCGTGAACGTGTTCTTCAAGGGCCTGCACGCGTACTCGGGCCTGTAAACAGGGCCCGGCCCGGACCCTGGCCCTGGCCCTGGCCCTGGCCCTGGCCCCCGGCCCCTGCGCCCGCTCCCTCAGAGCCTTTTCGCTCCGTCACCACGCAAATACCTAGAATTTGCGTGGTGACGGAGCGAAAACGTGGTGACGGAGCGAAAGTAGGGCGCTAGCTACCGTTGACGATAGGGAAGGAGCCCGTCGGGGTCTCGCCGTCGTCGTAGACATCGCTCGGCGAGCCAATGATTCGCGCGTCGGGCGTACCGACGACATCGTGGTCTTTGCCCGGGTAGTCAAACTTCGACAGCACCCAGCGCATGGCCTCGAGCCTGGCGCGCTTCTTGTCGTTCGACTTCACCACCGTCCACGGCGCGTGCGGGGTGTCGGTGTAAAAGAACATTGCCTCTTTCGCGCGGGTGTAGTCATCCCACTTGTCGAGGCTCGCGAGGTCGGTGGGAGACAGCTTCCACTGTTTGACCTTGTCTTGGGAGCGCGATGCAAACCTCGCGCGCTGCTCGGCCATGCCGACCGAGAACCAGAACTTGATGAGGTGAATGCCCGAGTTCACGAGCAGCTCCTCGAAATCTGGCGCGGAGCGGGTGAACTCGAGGTACTGCTGCGGGGTGCAGTAGCCCATGACGCGCTCGACGCCAGCTCGGTTGTACCACGAGCGGTCAAACATGACGATCTCGCCGCCCGCGGGGAGGTGGGTGATGTAGCGCTGAAAGTACCACTGCGTCTGCTCGCGCTCGGTGGGAATCTCGAGGGCGACCACCCGCGCGCCGCGGGGGTTCATGTACTCGGTGAATCGCTTGATCGCGCCGCCCTTACCGGCGGCGTCGCGGCCCTCAAACACGATGACGATCTTCTCGCCAGACTCCTTGACCCACGCCTGCAGCTTCAGCAGCTCTATCTGCAGCTTGCGCTTGGTCTTTTCGTACTCCTTGCGGCCGAGTTTGACGTCGTAGGGGTAGCCCTGGCGCCACGGCGCATCGGGCCCGCCGGGGTCGCTGTCGGTGCCGAGTAGTTCGCCGAGCTCATCGATCTCGGGGGTGATGTCGACCTGGCCGGGGGCGGCCATTTCGAACTGCGGGGCTTGCTGTTCGTGCTCTTGACGCATCGCGCTCCTTGCCTAACGGACGTGGCGCCTTAATCATCCCACGAAGCGAGAAATGGCCTGCGTTGCCTCGCGAAGTTTTTCTTGCGCGACCTCGCCGCCCTCTTCGGCAGCTGCGGTCACGCAGTGCCGCAGGTGGTCGTCGAGCAGCGAGAGCCCGACGCGCTCGAGGGCCTTTGTCGCCGCAGAAACCTGGGTGAGAATGTCGATGCAGTACTTGTCGTCTTCGACCATGCGCTGCAGCCCACGCACCTGGCCCTCGGCACGACGCAGCCGCTTGAGCAGGTCTTCTTTGTGCCCAATGTACCCGTGTTCGTGCTGCTCACCCATACGAGCACCTTACCCTGCCGGCCCGCCCCCTCGCCTGGAGCGCGATGCCCGAACGAGCTGCACTGCGCCGCCGAGCACCAAGATGCCGACGGCGGCCCACACGGCAATGTACATCGGCCATTCGCCCGAGCTGATGCGCTCGCCGATGAGCAACGAGGCGACGACGAGTAGGGCGGGCTCGAGGTAGCTCATGAGGCCGAAGAGGCTGATGCTCAGGTAGCGCGAGGCGAGCAGGTAGCAGATGAGGGCGATGCCGCTCCACACCGCGAACAGCGGCGCGAACCACACGAGCGACGGGTTGGCCTGAAGCGCGTCGCCAGCGGTGAGCTCGCGCAGCAACAGAAACACCGCGAGGGGTGAGAGCAGCACAAACTCCCAGAGCATCCCTCCGAGGTGGTTGGTGCCGAGCGCGCGACGCAGCACAAAGTACACGGGGTAGCCCAGTGCAACGAGCATCGTCTCCCATGACACGGTACCGACTCTGACGATCTCGAAGATCACCCCGACCCCCGCGACCGCGGCGGCCAACCAGTGCCACCACAGCAGCCGATCTTTGTACAAAAACTTTCCGATGACCACGAGCACGAGAGGCAGCAAGAAGTAGCCGAGTGCGACCTGCAGCCCGCGCCCGTTGAGCGGTGCCCAACTAAACAGCCAGAGCTGCGCGCCGACGAGAAAACCGCACAGCACAAGCGCCACGAGCAGCACGGGGCGGGCGCGAATGCGCCGAGCGATATCGGTGAAGAGTCGCAGCTGCTTGAGCGTCAGCAGCGTCGCCAAAACTAGCGGAATCGTCACAATATTTCGAATGCCCCAGAGCGACTCGGCAGATGCCGGGGCGAGCAGTGGGGTGACGAAATAGACGCCGGCGAAGAGAAACGATGAGACAACCGAGACGACGAGACCGCGCTCGGTGAACGATCTAGAGGTCGATTGCCCCAATGACCTCTCCGTAGGGGGTCTCTCCTACGGGCTGAAAACCGATGTGGAGGAAGAAGTCTTCCGGGCCCTCTGCGCCGCGCTCCCAGAGCACTGTTAGGCGAGCCACCTCGCGGCGGCGCGCCTCTGCGATGAGGGCCTCGACGGCGAAGGTGCCGACGCCGCTGCCCTGTACCTCGGCGTCTACGTTGATGCGCCACAGGGCGGCGCGGAACTCCTCTTGCGTAGCGTCGGGGTCGAAGTTGCCGTGGATAAAGCCGACGACCTTGTCGTCGAGCAGCACCACGCGCTGCCAGGCGCTCTCTGCCGGGGTGACGGCGGCGGCCGCAGCGTACGAGACGGGCGTGATGAACTGCTCTTGGCCGGGCTTGAGGCCAAGGGTGTTCACCGCAACGATCGTCGCTGCAGAGAGTTCTTCTAATCGCAGTTCACTCATACCAACAGGCTACCTTGCGAAAGGGCAAGCGCAACTGTGACTACTCATTTATTGCGATTGCTGCGCCGATGGCGGCGGCGGGTGAGTCTGCTGGCAACACCCGCAGCCGATCGGCCAGGCCAAGCGCCGCAATAAATTCGGAGGCGGCCGCCCACTCCCGCAACTGCGCCCGGATCCCGCTAACGAGCGGGTCTCCGAGAAGCCGTAGCCCGCCGCCGATAACGACGGCGCCTGGGTTGACCGTGAGCCCGAGTACGCGCGTCGCGTTCGCGGCGCCCTCGATGAGGTAGTCACGCGCGAGCTTCGCGTCTGCATCGCCCGCGGCCACTGCCTCGTTGAGCGTGCGGCCGGGGTGCTCGCCGCCGGCCGGCCAGTGCGCCTTGAGCGCCGATCCGCTGGCAACGGTCTCGAGGCAACCAAACTGCCCGCACGGGCAGGCCCGACCTCGCGGGTCGATGGGCAGGTGCCCGATCTCCCCGGCGAAGCCGTCGGTGCCGCGAATGGGGAGCCCGTCGACCGTCATACCGGCGGCGAGCCCCGTGCCGAGATTGAGGTAGGCGACAGTGCCGTCGAGACCCATGACGTGCACCGCGCCGATCGAGGCTGCTGTGACGTCGTTGTCGACGCGCACGGGAATGCCCACCCGTGCGCTGAGCTCAGGGCCCAGCGCGAGCGATGAGAGCCCCATGTTGTACGCGTTGCGCACGGTGCCGCTGTCGCGATCCACCTGGCCTGGAATGCCGATGCCGACCCCGGCGTAGTCGGCGACCTGCGCGCCCGACTCGGCCGCGAGCGCACGCACAAGCTCTGCGCTCGCACCGAGCACGCCGGCGGGGCCGGGCACGGTCGCAACCACGCGCCGGGCGGTGATCTCGCCTGCGGTATCGAGCGCGATGCCCTCGATCTTCGTGCCGCCGATGTCGAGACCGATGCGGGGGGAGGAGATCATGAAGAGGTTCTTTCAATGAGGGCGAGCAGGGCGGCCCCGGCGAGCGCCGACGAGCCGTACGTCGAGAGTTCAGCGTAGCCGTTACTGGGTGACGCGGTGGGCGACGCGGTGGGCAGATCGGTGAGCGACTCGGCCGGCCAGCCTATCTCGATCACGAGCACGGGTACGCCGGCCGCGAGCAGCGCGGCAACGCGGCGACGGGCGAGTTCGTGGCGGTGGATCTCCCGGCCGATCACGATGACCCCCTCGCCAGAGGGGAGCGCTGCTGGTGGGGTGGCCGGGTCGTGGATCGGCCTGGCATCGAAGGCTGCTGCCGCCGCTGCCTGGCCTGGAAAGGGCGTCGCCGCGGCGGCGAAGGGCCCCCACGGAGCGAACCCGACCGCCATATTCGCGTCGGACTCTGCCCGGTAGACGGCGGCGTGCGGGTGGTCACGCAGCCACGCGCTTGCGCTGTCGACGCCGCCGAACGACGTGATGATGCGTGCGAGCTCGATGGCGGTGATGCCGTCACGGGGAGACGCTGCAGCCCCAACAGCGGCCCCCGCCCCAGCGACGGCCGCCGCGCGCGCGCCGGCACTCAGCGCGCGCACGCGCGCGGCGGCGTCGGCAACCCTGGAGGCGGGGAGCCGACCGGCGGCCACGGCTGCTGCGATGTGGTCGACGATCTCGGCGAGCTGCTCGCGGGTGATGTCGACGCCGACGCAGAGCAGGTCGCAGCCCGCTGCGAGCGCGCGAACGGCGGCCTCGGGAATGCCGATCTCGCCGCTCGCGCCCTGCATGTCGAGCGCGTCAGAAACGATCACTCCGGCGAAGCCGAGCTCGTCGCGCAGCAGCCCCCGCAAGATGCGCTGGCTGAATGTTGCCGGCACCCCGGCGTCGAGCTCGGTGAGCACGATGTGCGAGGTCATGACGGTGCGCGCCCCGGCAGCGAATGCGGCGCTGAAGGGCGGCAGGTCGCGCCGTTCGAGCACGTCGCGTGGCGCGGTCACGCGGGGCAGCTCGTGGTGCGAGTCTTGCCCGGTGTCGCCGTGGCCGGGGAAGTGCTTCGGGCAGGCGATCGCGCCAGCGCCCTCGAGCCCGCGCACCCAGGCGGCGACGTGGCGCGAGGCGAGCTCGGCGGTCGCGCCGAAGCTGCGTGTGCCGATGACGGGGTTCAGCGGGTTGCTGTTCACGTCGGCGACGGGCCCGAGCGCGAGGTTGAACCCGGCGGTGAGAATCTCGTGCGCGACGCGGCGGCCGATCTCTTCGGTGTAGCGCTCATCATCGATGCGGCCCATGACCGCGGCCCCCGGGTAGGGCGACCCCTCGCGGTAGCTGAGCCTGGTGACCTCGCCGCCTTCCTCATCGATCGCGATGAGGGCGTGCGGGGCGAGGGCGCGAAGCGCCAGCCCGAGCTCCCGCAGCTGCTCACGGCTCTCGACGTTGTTGCCGTACACGCAGGCCGCGAGCATGCCGGCGTCGAAGGCCTCGGCGAGCCAGGGCGCCGGGGTGAGGCCGACAAAGCCCGGCATGAGCGTCGCGAGAATATCGCGGGTGAGCGCTCCCTGATCCGCCGCGAACTGATCCGCCGCGAACTGATCCGCCGCGAACTGATCCGCCGCGAACTGATCGGCCGCGAACTGATCGGCCGCGCTCATCCCTTCACCGCCCCGCTGACGAGGCCGCTCGTCATGCGGCCCTGCACGAACATGAAGAAGATGATCACCGGCACGGCGACGAGCGTCGAGGCGGCCATGACCTGGCCCCAGTCGATCGCGGTGCTCGCCGACTGCTGAATGAAACCGCGCAGCCAGAGCGGCAGCGTCTTGTTGTCGGCGTCGAGCAGCACGAGCGCAACGGTGAACTCGTTCCACGCCTGCAAGAAGGCGTAGATGCCGCTGGCGACGAGGCCGGGGGCAAGCAGCGGGAAGGTGATGCGCAGAAACGCCTGGGTGCGGCTCAGGCCGTCGACCATCGCCGCCTCTTCGAGGTCGGCGGGGATGCCGGCGACGAAGCCGCGCAGCATCCAGATAGTAAACGGCACGACGGCGGCAATGTAGATGATGCTCACGCCGATAATCGAGTTCAGCATGCCCAGCCCAGACATGAGCTTGTACTGCGCGATAAACATGCCCTCGGCTGGCAGCATCTGAATGAACAGCACCGCGAGCACGAAGCTGCGCCGGCCCTTGAAACGGAAGCGGCTGATCGCGAGCGCGGCGAGAAAGGCGAAGAGCAGGCACACGACGACGACGATGGCCGCGATCGAGAGGCTAATGCCGAGCGCCTTGAAGAACGAACCGTCGGCGATGACGGCCTGGAAGTTCTTGAACGACCCACCAAACGGCAGGAGCGTCGGGGTTGTCTTCTCGAGAATAACGTTCGGCAAAAGCGCCGAGTTCAGCATCCAGTAGACGGGAAAGGCCCAGATCAGGGCGAGCACGATCGCGACGACGTTCAGCGCGATCCGCCACGGCTTGCCGGTGCGGATCCGCCCGCGTGCGTTCACAATCTCGACGGGCGCGGTCATCGTGTCGGTGCGTGGCGGAGCCTTCGTGAAAGCGGTTTGGCTCATGACTCGTCGTCCTCCTTGATGAGATTGCGCACGTACGCCCAGCTGAGCGCGATGGTGAGCAGCAGCACGAAGATCGACATGGCGCTCGCCATCGCGAAGTCTGAGGATCCGACGCCGAGCTGGTAGATGTAGGTGCCGAGCACGTCGGTCTTTGACGCGATCGAGCCGCGGTCTTGCAGCAGCTTGATCTGCGTGAACACGCGCAGATCCCAAATGATCTGCAGCAGCATGACGATGCCGAGCACGGGCTTGATGATCGGCACGATGATGAGGCGCAGGCGCTGCCACGGGCTCGCGCCGTCCATCTGTGCGGCCTCGAGCACCTCGCCTGGCACCTGCGTGAGGCCGGCGTAGACGGAGAACGCCACGAACGGCACGCTCATCCACACGACGATGATGAGGGCGACGAGGAAGAAGCTCAGGGGCTCCTGCAGCCAGTTGTGGCCGTTGAAGGGGAGCCCGAGGTTGGTGAGCAGCCAGTTCACGAGGCCGCGGCGCCAGTCGAAGATCCAGTTCCAGATCGTCATCGCGGCGACGACGGGTGTTGCCCAGGCGAGCAGCATCGAGATCTGCAGGGTGAGGCGCACGGGCTTGCTCGTCGCCTGCATGAGCAGGGCGAAGCCGATGCCAATGGCCATGGTGACGGCCGCGGCCGCGAGGCAGAACAGCACGGAGCGCAGCACCACGAACCACGTCGTCGGGTTGCTGAACAGCGTCACGTAGTTGTCGAACCACACCCACTCGGGCGGGGCGCCGAACTGCTGGGCGAGGCCGAACTGCTGCATCGAGGTGATGAGCTGCCAAATCACCGGGTATGCCATCGCGAGCAGCACGATGACGGTCGCGGGAATCAACAGCATGTAGGGCGCGAGCCGCCGCGGTCGCCTGCGCGGGGCGGATCCGGTGCCGCGTGCGCCCCCGGCGCTGCCCGTGCCACCTGGTGCGGCGGGGCCGGCCGATGGCTCGGCGCCTCGGGGTGGTGCGGCTCCCACCGATGGAGCAGTGTTGACGCTCATCGCGGCTCTCCTTGAAGCGATTGCGGGTGTGGGTGGGGGCCCGCAGCTTTCGCGCGGGCCCCCGGTGACGACGCTACTTCTGGTTGAGCAGCGCGTCGAGCTCTGCGTTGGTGTCTTTCGCGAGCTGCGTCAGATCCTTCGCGTCGCGAATCTTGGAGAAGAACTCCTCCATGATGTTCTTCGACTCGATCGCTGCCCAGCCCGGGGCGGCGGGGGTGAGCTTCGAGTTCGAGGCAGACTCGATGAGCGCCTCGGCGAACTGGTCGTCGCCGAGCGAGCCCGCGTACTTCTCGTTCGCCGGGCCGAGGCCCTTCTCGCCGAGCATCGTCTGGTACTCCTCGGAGAAGATGATGCGCATGAGCTCCTTGGCGAGCTCGGGGTTCTCGGTCTTCGCCGAGATACCGATGTTCGAGCCGCCGGCGAAGACCGGGGCGGGCTTGCCGTCGTTGCCAGGGAGAACCAGGGTGCCGAAGGTCGCGTCGTTCCACTCGCGCACGGGGTCGCCGTCGTCGTTCGTGGTGAGGTCGCCGATCGACCAGTGCGCCCAGCCCGGGGCCATGATCGTGGCGGCTGCGAGCGAGAGATCTTCGGTGACGTTGCCGTCTTCGTCCTTGACCTGATCGGAGTCGTTGAGGTACTGGTACTGATTCGCATCCTTCATATCGTTCGGCGCGAACGACGCGTTCTGGTAGAGATCCTGCAACTGCTCGAGGCCCTTGAGCGACTCGGGCGAGTCGAGGGTCGCAACCCACTTGCCGTCCTTGAACTCGGCGATCTCGCCGCCGTTGGCGAAGATCCACGAGATGCCGTCGCGCCAGTCTTGGCCCCCGAGGAAGAAGCCCGAGAAGTTGTCGATGCCCTTCGGGTTCGCCTCGGCGATCGCCTTCACCGACGCGTTGAACTCGTCGAGCGAGGCGGGGTTCATGTTCTGGCCTGCTGCCTCCCACACGTCTTTGCGCAGGAAGGTGTAGCGCGAGCCGAAGTAGTAGGGAAGCGTGTAGTTCTTGCCCTCGACCGCACCGACCTCGACGAACGAGGCGAGCAGGTCGTCGCCGCCGAGCTCCTCGTACATGTCGCTGATGTCGAGGAACGCGCCGGCGTTGGTGAAGGCAGGCGACTGGGTGTTGCCGATCTCGGTGACGTCGGGGGTGTTCTTCGCGTCGGGGAGCTTCGTGGTGAGGTTCGTGATGATGTCGCCCCAGCCCTGCTCCTGAATCTTGAGCTCGGCACCGGTCTTCTCATTGAATTCGGTCGCGAGGTACTCGCGCAGCTCGGGCGGGGTGTCGCCGCCGATGACCCACATCGTGAGGGTCTTGTCGCTGTTGTCGCCGCCGCTGTCGCCGCCCGACGAAGCCGGGCTGCACCCGGCAAGGACGAGAGTCGAAGCCATCGCCGCTGCGGCGAGGCCTACGAGCTTTCTCTTCATGGTGGTGTTCCTTTCGGTGTGCGGCTCGGCGGTAGCCGAGTCGCGGGTTCGTGTCTTCTTCGATACGGGTTGGTGGTCGCGTGGGGTCTGGGTGGCGCGCCGCCGGTCTAGCTGACGCCGAGCCGCTCGCGCAGCACAACGGCGGCGGCGCCGCGGAGAATGAGGTCTTCGCCCTGGCCCGTCGTGCGAATCACGAGGGTGTCGTGCGAGTTGGGCATTGTGCGGCGGGTGAGAATCTCGTACGCGGCATCGGCGAGCGTGCCGTCGACGAGCTCGGGCGGGCCAGACAGCACGATCTCGGCGAGGTTGAGCATGCCGATGACGGGCGCGAGGGCGACGCCGAGCCGGTTGCCGGCCTCGCGGAGCACCTGCTCCCGCCCGGCGGGGCCCGCGGCCTCGAGCGCGCGTGTGAGTGTCGGAACCGAGAGCCAGTGCTCGAGCACCTGCTCGCGGTTGTAGGGCGCGTCGATGCCGAGATCGGTGCCGACCATGACCTGCCCGATCTCGCCAGAGGCGAACTGGCTGCCGGGAATGCTGCGGCCGCCGAGAATGATGCCGGCGCCGACGCCAAAGCCGATGCGCACGAGCGCGAAGTCTTCGCTCGTGTCGCCGAAGCTGTACTCCGCGAGCGCCGCGACGTTCGCGTCGTTCTCGATGGTGGTCGCGAGCCCGGTGCGCTCGGTGAGGATCTGGCGGAGGGGCAGAGCCTCCCAGCCGAGGTTCGGGGCGACGCGCACGACGCCGTCGGCGTCGACGACGCCGGGGGTGCCAACGCCGAGGCCGAGCACCGGGAGCTCGCTTGCGTCGCGCAGCGTGAGCGCGAGCTCGATCACGAGCTCGCATGCCGCATCGCCCGTAACCGCGATGCCCTGGGCATCGAGCCGCGCGGCCTCGGCGCGAGCGTGCGTGCGCCCGGCGAGGTCGATGACCGCGCCGCGCAGCAGCTTGTCGTCAGACAGGTCAAGCGCGACGATCGCGTGTGCGGATCGCGCGAGGTCGACGAGGGTTGCGGGCTTGCCCGGCCCCTGCGACTCGCGCTGGCCGAGCTCTTCGACGAGGCCCTCGGAGATGAGCTCGGCGACGAGACCCGAAACGGTGACCTTCGTGAGCTGGGTGGCCCTGGCAATGTCGGCGCGGCTGAGCGGCCCCGACACATACAGCGTCTGAAGCACGAGGGTGCGGTTGTGCTGCTTGGTGTCGCCGGGGGTGGCCTTCGCGGCGACGCGCAGGTCGCGCGCGCGACGCGGATTGATGGCCCAGGCGGTGTCGCCCGCTGAACGCGTCGTTACGTGCTTCATAATGGTTAGTAAAGCTAATGAACTAAATAAACGCAAGTCCGTGGCGGTATTTTTTCTCGTTCCCCGGTATCGGTTGCGTAACGGTGGGGCTGCCCAGGCAATGTGGCGGTTGGGTGGCGGTTGAGTGAACTGCCTAGAGCCGACCCCCGTCGCCTGCCTAAGCTGCGGGAGGGGTGTGCTGGGGCCGTGTGCGTCGCTCGCTCACCCCGGCCAACGAACGCAGTCACAACCGAGGAGCTCAGCACCATGAAGCCAGGCATAGGCAGCCACACCGGCGAGGCCTTCTTCCGCGGAAAACAACGCACGCCGGCAATTGCCATCACCGCACTCATTGCCCTGGGCATGTGCGCCGCGGGCACGGCGCCCGCGCTCGCCGCGCCAGACGGCAGCGGCGTCGTCATCAACGAGGCCTACCTCTCGGGCGGCAGCGCGGGGGCGAAATACACGAACAAGTTCGTCGAGCTGTTCAACCCGACCGCGGCACCCATCGTGCTCGACGGCACCTCGCTGCAGTACCGCTCCGCTACGGGCACCGGCACCTTCACCGGCGTCACGCCCCTTACCGGCACGATCCCTGCGGGCGGCCACTTCCTCGTGCAGGGCGGCTCGAACGGCGCGGCCGGCGGCGAGCTGCCGGCCCCCGACCAGGTTTCACGCCTGAACCCGAGCGGCAAGACTGGCACGCTCGCCCTCGTCGAGGGCACGGGCACCGTCACGCTCCCGACCGGGTCGATTGCCGGCGCCCCCGGCGTCATCGACGCCCTCGGCTACGGCGACTCGAACACCTTCGAGGGCGCGGTCGCGCAGGCTCCCGCGAACAACAACGACGTGCGTTCGTTTAACCGCGCGGCAGCCGCCGACAGCGACAACAACGCTGCAGACTTCACCCTCTCGGCCGAGATCACCCCGACGAACGCGGCGGGCCAGACCGCCCCAGACGGCGGCACCGACCCTGGCACCGATCCCGGCACCGACCCCGGGACTGACCCGGGCACCGATCCGGGCACCGACCCCGGCGCGGGCGGCACGCGCACGATCGCCGAGGTGCAGGGCACGACCGACGTCTCGCCGATGGTCGGCCAGACCGTCACCGTCGAGGGCGTCATCACCGCAGACCACCGCGTCGGCGGCTACGACGGCGTCGTCATCCAGAGCGCCGGTTCAGGCGGCGAGCAGGCCGAACCCCGCACCGCATCTGACGGCATCTTCGTCTATCTCAAGGGCAAAGAGGTGCCGGGCGAGATCGGCGACCTCATCAAGGTCACCGGTGCCGTGAGCGAATACTACGGCCAGACGCAGATCGCGCCGGCCCAGGTCGCAGACGTCGCCCTCGTGAAGCAGGAGGCCGGGCTCCCCGTGCCGACCCCGCTGCCCGCAACCGTCACGGGCAGCGACCGCGAGGCCTACGAGAACATGCTCGTCGCCCCCGCCGGCGACTACTTCGTCGCCTCGAGCCACGAGCTCTTCAACTACGGCGCGCTCTGGCTGAACCCAGGCCAGATGCAGGTCAAGAGCACCGAGACCGCGCGCCCCGGCGCCGAGGCCGACGCGATCGCCAAGGCGAACCGCGACAGCCGCATCCTGCTCGACGACGGCTACTCCATCAAGACCGATAACAACGCCCACCCTGGCGAGCAGCCCTACTTCACCGCAGATCGTGTTGTGCGAAACGGCGACACCGTCGATTTCTCGGGTCACAGCTTCGTGCTGCAGTACGGCTTCGACCAGTGGCGGCTGCAGCCGGTCACCCCGCTCGACAGCGGTTCGCCAGAGTCGCTTAAGGTGAAGTTCACCGCCAAGAACGAGCGCCCCGCGGTTCCGAGCGTCGGCGGCGACGCGAAGGTCGCGGCCTTCAACGTCTACAACTACTTCACGACGCTCAAGAGCGACAACAAAGACGCGCGCGGCGCGACGACGAAGCAGCAGTTCGACACGCAGAAGTCGAAGATCGTGTCTGCGATCAACAGCCTCGACGCCGACATCGTCGGCCTCATGGAGATCGAAAACTCGGTGAAGTTCGGCAAGCCCGTCGACACGGCGCTGAAAGATCTCGTCGACGGCCTGAACACCGCGGCCGGCAGCAAGGTCTGGGACTTCGTGCCCACGCCGAAGTCGCTGCACAACGCGAAGACCACCGACTTCATCACGAACGCGATCATCTTCAAGAAGGGCGCGGTCACCCCGAAGGGTGAGGCGAAGACCATCACCGACGAAAGCGTCTGGGGCAACGCACGCGAGCCGATCGCGCAGGCGTTCGACGTCGACGGCCGCACCGTCACCGTCGTCTCGAACCACTTCAAGTCGAAGTCGGGCAAGGGCGCAGAGCCCGCAGACGGCCAGGGCTTCTTCAACGCCGACCGCGTCGCGCAGGCGAAGTCGCTGCTCGCATTCACCACCGAGCTCGAAAAGTCGACTGGCAGCCCCGACATGTTCCTCGTCGGCGATTTCAACGCCTACGGCCAGGAAGACCCGATGTTCGAGTTCACCTCGAAGGGGTGGATCGACACGGTGCCTACGCTCGCCGCAGGCCAGCACAGCTACACCTTCAACGGTGAGCTCGGCTCCCTCGACCACGTGCTGGCGTCGCCGTCGCTCGCTGACTCGCTGAGCGGGGCCGCGATCTGGGCGACGAACTCGGCCGAGTGGGGCGACCGCGGCTACGCCTATGGCGCGGCCGAGCCCGGCACGCCGTTCCGAGCGAGCGATCACGACCCGATCCTCGTCGGGTTCACGACGACCCCCGCTCCCGTGAGCATCGACATCGCGACGATTAACGACTTCCACGGCCGCATCGAGGCCGACGGCAAGGCGGCAGGCGCCGCGGTCATCGCCGGGGCAGTCGCCGAGTTCGAACGCCAGAACCCGAACTTCATCTTCGCGGGAGCTGGCGACCTCATCGGTGCGTCGACGTTCACCTCGTTCATTCAAGATGACGAGCCGACGATCGACGCGCTCAACCTCGCGGGCCTCGACGTCAGCGCCGCAGGTAATCACGAGTTCGACGAGGGGTGGGAAGACCTCGAGGGCCGCGTGCAGGATCGCGCAGACTGGGAGTACATCTCGGCGAACGTGTTCGTCACCGAGACCGGTGAGCCCGCGCTCGCGCCGTCGTGGGTGAAGGAGATCGATGGCGTGAACGTCGGCTTCGTCGGCGCCGTCACCGAAGATCTCGACACCCTCGTGTCGCCCGAGGGCATCAAAGACCTCGAGGTGCGAAGCGTCGCCGACTCCGTGAACCAGGCCGCGAAGGCGCTGCGCGATGGCGACGAGAAGAACGGCGAAGCCGACGTCGTGATCCTCCTCGTGCACGAGGGCGCAGCGACCGCAGACGTCGCGAGCATCACCCCGGAGTCGCAGCTCGGCAAGATCGTGAACGGGGTCGGTGACGAGGTCGACGCGATCGTCTCGGCACACACTCACCTCGCCTACAACCACGTCATCGACGGCCGCCCGGTCGTTTCGGCCGGCCAGTACGGCGAGAACCTCGGCCTCATGAACCTCAAGGTCGACCGCCAGACGAAGGAGCTCATCTCGATCACCAACGAGATCAAACCCCTCGTCGTCGACGGCAAGCCGCAGTACGAGGCGAACCCCGAGGTGCAGGCGATCGTCGACGCCGCCAAGAAGAAGGCCGACGAGCTCGGCGGCCTCTCGGTCGGCAGCATCACCGCCGACTTCAACCGCGCCCGCCAGAGCGATGGCAAGACCGAGAACCGCGGCGGCGAGTCGACGATCGGCAACTTCGTCGCCGACGTGCACCAGTGGTCGACGGGAGCCGATATCGCGCTCATGAACCCCGGCGGCATTCGTGCGAACCTCGGCTACGCCTCAAGCGGTGAGGGCGACCCCGACGGCAACGTCACCTACCGCGAGGCCGCAACCGTGCAGCCCTTCGCGAACTCGCTCGTCACCCTGAAGCTCACGGGCGCGCAGGTGAAGAGCGTACTCGAGGAGCAGTGGCAGCCCGAGGGGGCCGCCCGACCGTTCCTCAAACTCGGGGTCTCCGAGGGCCTGAGCTACGAGTACGACCCGACGGCCGCGCGTGGGTCGCACATCACGCGGGTGACCCTCAACGGGAAGCCGCTCGATGAGGGCGCAACCTACACGGTCGCGGCGAACGCCTTCCTCGCCGGTGGCGGCGACAACTTCGTGTCGTTCCGCAAGGGAACCGACGTGAAAGACACCGGCCGCGCAGACCTGCAGTCGATGGTGGAGTGGTTCGCGATCAACAAGCAGGCGACACCCGACCTCGGCAAGCGCGCGGTTGGCGTGCAGCTCAGCGCGCCGCCGCGGGCTGCGGCAGTCGCTGAGGCTTCTGAGGGCGCGGTCGACACCGTCGCGCTCCGGGCGGCCGCCCCGGCAACCCGCGCCGACGCAAGCGAGTACCGGCCGGGCGACGCCGTCACCATCACGCTGAGCTCGCTCGCGTTCTCGGCGGGCGAGGCGGTGCCCGAGTCGGTGACTGCCACGCTCGGCGGCGCCCAGCTCGCAACCGCGAAGGTCGACCCGACCGTCACCGACGCCTGGGACGAGGCGGGGCGCGCGACGCTGAGCTTCAATGTTCCCAAGGGCATCACGGGCGCCCAGACCATCGAGATCGCCACGAGCGACGGGGCGACACAGCTGCAGCTGCCGATTCGCGTAGCGGGCGCCGACACAGGCAACCCAGACGGCAACGGCAACGGCAACGGCAGCGGCAGCGGCAATGGCAGCGGCAACGGAAACACGGCGGGCTCCGGCTCGGGTACGGGCGGGCGCCCCGGCGGCATCGCCCACACCGGTTCCGAGCTCGGCTGGGTCGCGGGCGCGACCGTGCTGCTGCTCGCGCTCGGTGGCGGGCTGCTGTTCGCGGCTAGGCGGCGCTCCGACGCACCCTCCGAGTAGCGCGTGGCAAGGAGCGCTCCCGTAGCGAACGTTTCTGCAGCGCGCGTTCCTTAGGCGCAGGGTGAGTCGCCCGCCCCTTCCGGTGTGGAGGGGGCGGGCGATTCGGCGTGCGCCATGCGCAGCGGATGCGCCACGGCCCCGTCATTCGCCACCGCCCGCGGATCCGCCATCGCCTCTCGGCCCTGCCAGTCGACCCACCCCGTCGCTGTGCTAGCCTGACGATGCCCAGCGACGGGCAGCGGCGGAGCATTTCGTCGTCATTCCACAACGGATCGTCCGGCACGTACCTGCCGGTGGAGGAACATCATGGCATCAGTCACGTTTGAAGGCATTACTCGTGTCTACCCTGGCACCGACCGACCGTCGGTAGACAAGCTCAGCCTCGACATCGAAGACGGCGAATTTCTCGTGCTCGTCGGCCCCTCGGGCTGCGGCAAGTCGACAACGCTGCGCATGCTCGCCGGCCTCGAAGAGGTGAACGAGGGCCGCATTCTCATCGGCGACTCCGACGTCACCGACGTCGCGCCGAAAGATCGCGATATCGCCATGGTCTTCCAGAACTACGCGCTCTACCCGCACATGACCGTCGCCGAGAACATGGGCTTCGCCCTGAAGATCGCCGGTGTTTCGAAGGAGGAGCGTGCCGCGCGCGTGCTCGAGGCCGCGAAGCTGCTCGACCTCGAAGACTACCTCGACCGCAAGCCTAAGGCGCTCTCGGGCGGGCAGCGCCAGCGCGTTGCGATGGGCCGCGCGATTGTGCGCCAGCCCCGCGTCTTCTTGATGGACGAGCCGCTTTCGAACCTCGACGCGAAGCTCCGCGTGCAGACACGCACCCAGATCGCTTCGCTCCAGCGCCGCCTCGGCGTCACGACCGTCTACGTCACCCACGACCAGACCGAGGCGCTCACCATGGGCGACCGCATCGCCGTGCTGAAAGACGGCCTGCTGCAGCAGGTCGGCACCCCGAGCGAGCTCTACGAAACCCCGGTGAACGTCTTTGTCGCCGGCTTCATCGGCTCGCCGGCGATGAACCTGTTCCCGACGACGCTCACCGACGCCGGCGTGATGTTCGGTTCGCTCGCGGTGCCCGTGAACGTTGGCCCGGGTGCAGGCAGCTCGGTGACCGTCGGAATTCGCCCCGAAGACCTGACGATCGCGGCGCCAGGCGAGCCTGGCATGTCGGTGCAGATCGACCTGGTCGAGGAGCTCGGTGCCGACGGCTACCTCTACGGCCACATGACCGAGGGCGAGGGGTCGCAGATTGTGGCGCGCGTCGACGGCCGCAACCACCCGCAGGCGGGCGAAACCGTCACGCTGGTGCCGAACCCGGAGCACCTGCACGTGTTCGACGCGGCGAGCGGCGGTCGCCTGTAGGTCGTCGGCCCGGCCGGCGCCGCGCGGTTGCGCGCGCGGTGCCGGGCCCGCAACCGCGCGGCCGCAACCGCCCGCCCGCCACCGCGGGCCCGCAACCGCCCGCCCGCCACCGCGGGCCCGCAACCGCGCGGCCGCCGCCATCTGCAGAAGGCAGGGTGATCTGCACAACATAGGCCAGAACCGCGGCTCGCGCTGCTGTGTTGGGCTGATCGCCCGCGGTTTCGCAGCGATCTGCCCCGGGAGAGCCCCCGGCGAAGCCGATATCTCGACGTCGAGATAAATTTGAGCGGGATCGGGTAGACTTACTCCCGGAAATTTGATCGTTGAAACAGGGAGTTACGTTGGCGAAGATCAAGGTTGAAGGCACCGTCGTTGAGCTCGACGGCGACGAGATGACTCGCATTATCTGGCAGTTCATCAAGGATCGGCTGATCCACCCGTATCTCGACGTGACGCTCGAGTACTACGACCTCGGCATGGAGCACCGCGACGCCACCGACGACCAGGTGACGATCGACGCAGCCCACGCTATTCAGAAGCACGGTGTTGGCGTCAAGTGCGCGACCATCACCCCCGACGAAGCACGCGTCGAAGAGTTCGGCCTGAAGAAGATGTGGAAGAGCCCCAACGGCACGATCCGCAACATTCTCGGCGGCGTCATCTTCCGCGAGCCCATCATCATCTCGAACATTCCGCGCCTCGTTCCGGGGTGGAACAAGCCGATCATCATCGGCCGCCACGCATTCGGCGACCAGTACCGCGCAACCGACTTCCGCTTCGCCGGCGAGGGCACCCTCACCGTCGAGTTCGCGCCGAAGGACGGCGGCGAACCCCAGAAGTTCGAGGTCTACCAGGCCCCGGGCGACGGCATCGCGCAGGTGCAGTACAACCTCGACGCGTCGATCGTCGACTTCGCGCGCGCCTCGCTGAACTACGGCCTCTCGCGCAACTACCCCGTCTACCTCTCGACGAAGAACACCATTCTTAAGGCGTACGACGGCCGCTTCAAGGACATCTTCCAGGAGATCTTCGACACCGAGTTCAAGGAGCAGTTCGAGGCTGCGGGCCTCACCTACGAGCACCGCCTCATCGACGACATGGTCGCATCGGCCATGAAGTGGGAGGGCGGCTACGTCTGGGCCTGCAAGAACTACGACGGCGACGTGCAGTCTGACACGGTTGCGCAGGGCTTCGGCTCGCTCGGCCTCATGACCTCCGTGCTCGCGACGCCAGACGGAAAGGTTGTCGAGGCTGAGGCAGCGCACGGCACCGTGACCCGCCACTACCGCCAGCACCAGCAGGGCAAGCCCACCTCGACGAACCCGATCGCGTCGATCTTCGCCTGGACGCGCGGCCTCGCGCACCGCGGCAAGCTCGACAACAACCAGGAGCTCATCGAGTTCTCGCACACCCTCGAAGACGTCGTCATCAAGACCGTCGAGTCGGGCAAGATGACGAAGGATCTCGCGCTCCTCGTCGGCCCCGAGCAGGGCTACCAGACGACCGAGGAGTTCCTCGCGTCGATCGACGAGAACCTGCAGGCCCGCCTGGGCTAGGCGGCAGCGCCGCGCGGCCTCACCCGTGAGGTGAGGCCAGGTGAAGCGGGGCTGGGGCGTAACGCGCCGCAGCCCCGCTTTTGCGTGCAAACGCCCGAGGCGATCGGGCCGTGCTGGTGGCCCGTGACTGACCGGGCGCCCTTCCTGATCAGCCCCCCAGCAGCTGCGGCGCACACGCACGATAGCTTTGGGAGGGCGCTGCGCGCCGGGAACGGCCCGGAGCACCGGCAGCAGCCGCACTCACGAAGGGGTCTCAGTTGGTTCTGTTCATCGGTAAAGATCAGGCGCACTCGGGGTTTTCGGCCGAAGACGAACCGGCGCTGCGCATCGATCCCGGCACCGGCGAGCACATTCAGTTCGAAACCTCAGACTGCTCCTACGCCGAAACCGCCGAGAAGGGCAGCAGCGACGACCTCACGTCGCTGCTCAACCCGATCACTGGGCCCGTGTACGTCAACGGTGCCGAGCCCGGCGACACCCTCATCGTCGATATCGTCGACATCGCGCTCGGCGACTACGGGTGGTCGGGCTATTTTCACGGTGCCGGTGCCCTCGCGGGGGTGATGGGCGACGAACCCTACATGCGCCGCGTGCCGATCGCTGGCGGCATGGTGCACCTCACCGACACGATCGCTGTGCCGGCGCGCCCGATGGTCGGCTGCTTCGGCACCGCGCCGGCGACGGGCCGCAACTCCTCGATGGCCCCCGTGTACTCCGAGGGCGGCAACCTCGACCTGACCTACGCGACAATTGGTGCGCGCCTGTACCTGCCGGTGAGGGTCGCGGGCGCCTACCTCGGCCTGGGCGACATTCACGCCGTCATGGCCGAGGGTGAGGCCTCGGACGTGGCGATCGAGGCCGCCGGTACGATCACGGCGACGGTGTCACTCACGAAGGAGTTCGCGGTCTCGGCGCCGGCGCTCGAGACCGAAACAGAGGTGATCTTCGTCGGCCTCGGCGACACGATTCAGCAGTCGCTGGCGCACGGCTACCAGCGCGCCTTCCGCTTCCTCACCACACAGCACGGGTTCAGCCGCGGCGACGCGTTCACGGTGATGAGCGCGGTGGTGAACTCGGCGCTCGGCGGCCCCGCGGGGTCGGCTGAGGTGCCTGCCGGTTCGCCGCTCGCGGCCGGTTCGATCACGACGCACCACGTGCCGAAGTGGATCCTCGAGCGCTGACACGATCGCGGGTCTGCCCGGCTGCGCGTAGGGTGGAGACATGCGCGCGATCATTGCAGAGCGGCCGGGTGGGCCCGAAGTCCTGTCTTTCACCGATGCGGGAGCGCTGACGCCCGCCCCGCGGGAGCTTGTGGTCGAGACGACCGCGGTCGGGGTGAACTTCATCGAGACCTACCAGCGATCGGGGCTCTACCCCGTGCAGTTCCCGTTTACCCCGGGGGCCGAGGCGACGGGTCGGGTGCTCGCCGTCGGCGGCGAGGTCGAGGGGTTTGCCGTCGGCGACCGCGTGGTTACCGCCGAGGCGCGGGCCAGCTACGCTGAGCAGTTCGTTGTGGCAGCCGAGGCCGCCGTGCGCGTGCCAGCTGCGCTCGCCGAGGTGCTCACCGACGAGCGGGCCGCAGCGCTCCCGCTGCAGGGGCTCACCGCGCACTACCTGTGCACCTCGGTGACGCGACCAGAGGCCGGCGAAACGGTGCTGCTGCACGCCGGGGCCGGCGGTGTCGGTCTGCTGCTCACGCAGCTGCTCGCGGCGCGCGGGGTGCGCGTGATCACGACAGCATCGAGCGAGGAAAAGCGCGACCTCAGTCGCGCCGCTGGGGCCACCGAGTCGATCGGCTACTCGGGGTTTGCCGAGGCTGTGCGCGAGCTCACGGGCGGCGAGGGCGTCGCCGCTGTGTACGACGGCGTCGGCAGAGACACGTTCGACGGCTCGCTCGACGCACTGCGCGTGCGCGGCGAGCTCGTGCTGTTCGGCGGCGCGAGCGGCCCGGTGCCGCCCTTCGACCTGCAGCGGCTGAACTCGGGCGGCTCGCTGTCGGTGACCAGGCCATCGCTCGGCTACTTTCTGCGCACAGCAGAGGAGCGCGCGTGGCGCTACGGCGAGCTGTTTGGTGCGATCGAGGCCGGCACGCTCGACCTCAGAGTTGGCGCGACGTTCCCGCTCGCCGAGGCGGCAGCTGCTCACCGCGCCCTCGAGGGGCGCGAGACGACTGGCAAGGTCGTGCTGCTGCCCTAGCTGCGGCTGAGGCTGCGGCTAGTGCGGGTCGCCGATGCAGAACTCGTTGCCAGCCGGGTCGGCGAAGGTATCCCAGTTGAACTCGGAGTCGCCGCGCTGGCCGAGGTGAATGGCACCAGCCGCGACCCACTCGGCGACCAGCGCGTCGCGGTCGACATCGGCGGTGCGATCGAAGTCGAGGTGCACCCGGTTCTTGCCGGGGGTCGGGTCGTCGACCCGCTGGAAGCCGAGTGCCACGGGCAGCTCGGGCGCGCGCACGACGCAGAACCAGCCGTCGAAGTCTTGTGCGATCTCGCCGCCGAGGCGATCCGCCCACCACCTGGCAAGCGGCCGCGGATCCGCAACATCAATCGTCACCATGCCGAGTCGAATCACTGTGAGCTCCCTTGCGTGTGTTGAAACGGGCGAACGCGCGGCTACGGCACGCGCCGCAGCCACTCCTCGCTGGTGAATTTCTGCTCGACGAGCCGCTCCGCCGCGTCCCACTCGCCCTCGGTGACCTCGCCCATCACGCCGCCGTGGCGGCGCTGAAACACCTCGATCATGCGCTCGACGATCTCCTCGCGCGTCTTGCCGGTCTGGCTCTTCAGCGGGTCGACCCGCTTCTGCGCGCTCGCCGTGCCCTTGTCAGACAGCTTCTCGCGGCCGATGCGCAGCACCGACGTCATCGCTGTCGGATCCATGTCGTACGCCATCGTGACGTGGTGCAGAATCGCGCCCGAGCCGAGCCGCTTCTGCGCGGCCCCGCCGATCTTGCCCTGCGGGCTCGTGATGTCGTTGAGCGGCTTGTAGACCGCGTCGATGCCGAGCGACTTCAGTGCCTCGAGCACCCAGTCGTCGAGGTACGCGTACGAGTCGGCGAACGACATGCCGCGCACGAGCTCGCCCGGAATGTACAGCGCGTAGGTGATGCTCGCCTCTGGCTCCATGTACATCGCGCCGCCGCCCGAGATGCGGCGTACGAGCGTCGCGCCGTGCTCGGCGGCCGCAGCCTCGTCGACCTCGTTCTTCACCGATTGGAACGAGCCGATGATCACGGCCGGCTCGTTCCACTCCCAGATGCGCAGCGTCGGGCCGCGCAGGCCCTCGCCGACCGCGGTCGTGAGCACCTCGTCGAGCGCGGCGTTGAGCATCGGGGTGATCGCGGGCTCGCGCACGATCTGCCAGTCGTAGTCGCGCCAGTGTGCGGCCCCCGTGACGCCGCGGCGGATCGCGATGCCGACGGAATCTGGCGTGAACCCGAGCAGGTGCACCTCGCTCGGCAGCGCCTTGCGGATCGCGTCAGCGAACTCCTCGATCGTCGAGTTCGGGCGCATGCCCTCGATGGCCCGGTTGATGTCGAGGAGCGCCTCGTCTGGTTCGAGGAAGAAGTCGCCCGAGAGCCGGAAGTCGGTGATCGCGTCGCCCTCGACCTCGAAGTCGACGACGACGAGCTTGCCGCCGGGAACCTTGTACTCGCCGTGCATGTCAGCCTCCTCTTGCCTTATACACAGGGTACTCCTCGGCGCGGCCCTCGGCTATGCGCTGAGGCAGACGTCGGCCACGCATATGGCGGCTCTTGTCGCATCGCGAGCCCGCAAGCGACAACTACTGCCATATGCGGAGGGTGCGGGGCGGGGCGGGTGCGGAGGGTGCGGGTGCGGGTGCGGGGCGGCGGGTCCCGGGGCACGGCGCGGCGCGGCGCCCGCGAGAGTAAGGTGAACAGAATGAACAGGAACGCTCGTGGCTGAACCGATCGCGAGATTCCTGTGGCGCCTCGCCCCGATGATTTATGGCCCGACGCTCTTGTTTGCGCTTGGGCAGGGCGCCATCATCCCGCTGATTCCGACGATGGCGACGGGGCTCGGGGCCGATCTCGCGACCTCCGGGCTCGTCGCCTCCGCCCTCGTCGTCGGTCAGCTCGGCGGAAACATTCCCGCTGGCTGGCTCGTCGCGCGGGTTGGCGAGCGCCTGGCGATGGTGATTTCGGGGGTGCTCGCCCTCATCGGCGCCGTCATGCTGCCGTTCGCCACGAGCATCACGGTGCTGACCCTCGCGGTCTTCATCAACGGGTTCTGCGCGGCGGCATTCGGGCTCGCGAGGCACTCGTTCATGGCGACGCACGTGCCGTTCCACTTCCGAGCAAGGGCGCTCGCGCTGCTCGGGGGCAGCTACCGCTTCGGCATGTTCCTCGGGCCGTTTGTCGGGGCGCTGCTGCTCGTCTCGAGCCTGCAGGCCGCCGCGGTGATCTGGTTTCTCATCGCCTGCCTGGCAGCGACGGTGCTGCTCGTGTGGCTCGGGCCCGACCCCGAGCGCGAGTTCGTTGCCGGCGAGCGCACCCCCGCGCCAAGGCAAGCAGCGGGGCCCGAGAACACCGCAGTAAACGGCCCCGCGACCGCCGGGATGAGCCTGCCAGACGGGGCCGGTGCACGCGAGGGGGTGTTTCGCACGATGGTGCGCTTCCGCGGTGTGCTCGCGAGGCTCGGGCTCGCGGCATCTACGCTGTCTGCGCTGCGGGCGGCCCGGCAGGTCGTGCTGCCGCTCTGGGGCGTCGCGATCGGGCTCGACGCGCAGACCATCTCGCTGGTTGTCGGCATCTCCGGGGCGCTCGATTTCGCGCTCTTCTACGCGAGCGGGCAGGTGATGGATCGCTTCGGCAGGCTGTGGGCGGTCGTGCCGTCGATGCTGATGATGAGCTCCGCCTTTCTGATGCTCGCGCTGACGCTCGACTGGCACAGCGCGACCGGCTGGTTCGTTGCGCTGTCGGCGGTGATCGGCGTCGCGAACGGGCTGTCGAGCGGCCTGCTGCTCACGCTCGGGGCGGATCTCGCGCCCAAGCAGAACCCGGCGCCGTTTCTCGGCTCGTGGCGCACGCTCACGAGCGCGGGCGCGGCGGCCGCGCCCCTGATCTTCTCGGCGATGGCCGCGGTCGCCCCGATCGGGGTGGCGACCGCGGCCATGGGGGTCATCGGGCTCTTCGGCACCTGGGGGTTTCTGCGGTGGATGCCGCGGCGGGGCGGCCGCGGCTAGTCCAGCCGAAACAACTACTTGCGCAGCGGCTGCGGTGCCCACCAGGTGACGGTGCGCCACACCCACTCGAGCGGGCCGTACCTGAAGTGCTTGAGCCACAGCACCGACCACGCCCACTGCACGGGAATGATCGCCAGCGCGACCAGGTAGCCGTACTCGGGCAGCCAGGTCATTTCGGGCGCGTTGATCGCCAGCGCGAGCGCCACGACGAGCAGGGTCGCGGTGAGGTAATTTGTGAAGGCCATGCGGCCGAGCGGCGCGAACACGGCGGTGAGCGCGCGCGCCAGCGGCCGCGAGCGCATGAGCAGCAGCACGCCGAGCGCGAGGGCGAACATGGTGAGCACGCCCGCGATGCGACCCGGTTTCGAGAAGGATCCGAGGGCGATTTCATCGAGCTGCAGCATCGTCACCCCTGCCGCGGCAACGGCCGCGATGGTGAAGGCGGTAACGTGCACCATCGGCCTGCGCTCGAGCGTGCCAAGCGCGTCGTACCGCACGATGGCGGCGCCGAGCAGAAACAGGCCGGGCAGCAGCATCGGCCCACCGAACGGCGCACCGGCGGCCGTGAGCGCAACGCCCGCGACGAGCGGAACCCAGCGCGGCAGAAAGCTCGCGGGGAGGAGGATCACGAGCCCGGCGACAGCGTAGAAGGCGAGCACCTCGCCCGGGTAGATGAGGTGGTGCAGCACACCGACGACGGCGAGGAAACCGAGCCTGCGTGCAAGTACGACGCGCGGTCGCGCCGTGCGGCTGCCGGCGGATGCGAGAAACAGCGCGAAGCCAATGCCGAAGAGGATCGCAAACAGCGGCATCATTCGCCCCTCGAAGACGAGGCCGGTCACGAAATCGATCGGCGCCGCCTCGCCCGTGAACGGGCGCACGGGGGCGTCGTAACCCCAGCTGGCGATGGCCTGCACGTTCACCGGGAGAATGCCTGCCAGTGCGATGCCGCGCAGCACGTCGAGCGACGCGATGCGCGGCGCTGAGCCGCTGGGAGTGCCAGCGGGCGGGTGGCCGGCAGACGAGACAGTAGCGTGGCGGCGATTCTGGTGATCGGTGACGGGGGTACTCGGGTGTTGCATGAGATCCAGTCTGCGCTGTGTCGGGCGCTGCCGGATCCTCCCGCGGTGCAGGGTCTTCGGTACCTGGGTGCCGTCGCCCGCCGGGAAGCCCGTAGGGGTACGACCCTAGGGGGGCGACGCGCTGGCGCGCGGGCCCCTCAGACGAGGTAGTTCGCGTCGGGCACGTCGGTCACGAACATGTAGCCGGGCGCGTGGGTGAGGGCGAAGGGCGGCTTCGACGCCATGATCGCGGCCTGCGGGGTCACGCCGCACGCCCAGAACACGGGCACGTCGCCCGCGCGGATCTCGGGGGCATCGCCGAACTCCGGCGCCTGGATGTCTTCGATGCCGAGCCCGGCGGGGTCGCCGATGTGCACCGGGGCGCCGTGCACCGCCGGGTAGCGACCCGAAATCTGCACTGCCTCGGCCACCCGATCGCCGGGGATGGGGCGCATCGAGACGACGAGCTCGCCGCTGAGCCTGCCCGCCGGCGCACACGCGCGGTTGGTGCGGTACATCGGCACGTTGCGACCGAGCGTCTGGTGGCGGATCTCAATGCCGGCGTCGACGAGCCCGGCCTCGAACGTGAAACTGCAGCCGATGAGAAACGAGACGAGGTCGGGGTGCTCCTGCCATGCGGCGGAGGCGTCTGTCGGCTCGCCCACGAGCACGCCGTCGCGCCACACGCGGTACTGCGGAATGTCGAAGCGCAGGTCTGACCCCGGCGCGAGCAGCGACTCGGTCGCGCCCGCGTCGAGCACCTCGAGCACCGGGCACGCCTGGGGGTTGCGCTGCGCATAGAGCAGCACGTCGTAGGCCCAGTCGGCAGGCACCGCGATGAGGTTGGCCTGCACGAGGCCGTGGGCGACGCCGCTCGTCGGCGTGACGAGGCCTGCCCGGTACACGGAGCGCGCCTCGCGCGCCTCGCGGAGCTGCACTGGGGTTGCCTGAATGCGTGTCACGGTTGTGCTCCTTCTTCGTTGAACGGTGCTGGGTGTGGGTGCTGGGTGCGCCGGCTGCCCCCGCTACGGCTCGATCGAGCCGAGCGTGGCGCCTGCGGCCAGTGCCGTGCCCGCTGCGGCGCCGTGCCGCAGCGTGCCCGAGGCGGCGGCCTTGACCGGCACCTCCATCTTCATCGCCTCGAGCAGCGCGATGGTGTCGCCAGCCGCGACGAGCGCGCCGTCGTCTGCCTTCCAAGAGGCGAGGGTGCCTGCGAACGGGGCGACGAGCGCGCCTGCGCCCGATCCGCTGCCACCCGCACCGCTGCTGCCCAAGCCAAAACCGCTGCCGCCGAGGTCGCCGGTTCCGCCGGCACCGGCACCGTCAGCACCGCCGGCACCAGCACCGCCCCCGACTCGCCCGCCGAGCGCGGCCGCGCCGGCCTCGAGCCGCGCGAGAAAGCTCTCGGGCAGCCCGAGCTCGAGAATCCGCCCATCGACCTCGATTGGCATGCGTGCGAACCTCGGTGCCCCAGGGGGCGCGACGGCAGCCGCGGGTTCGAACTCGGCGGTGCACTCCTCCTCGATCCACCTGGTGTGCACGCCGAATGCGCCGTCAGCGGCGACGAACGCCGGGTCGGTCACGACGTGGCGGTCGAACGAAAGCACTGTCGCGACGCCGTCGATATGAAACTCCGCCAGGGCTCGCCGCGAGCGCCTGAGCGCCTCGTCACGATCCTTGCCCCACACGATGAGCTTCGCGAGCATCGAATCGAAGCTGCCGGGCACGGTGTAGCCGGCGTACACCCCGGTGTCGACGCGCACGCCGGGGCCGCCGGGCGCGTCGAAGCGCTCGACGGTGCCGGGGGTCGGCAGGTACCCGAGCCCGGGGTCTTCGGCGTTGATGCGAAACTCGATCGCGTGCCCGAACGTCGGAATCTCCTCGGGCACCGTCATGGGCAGCCCTGCGGCGATGACGAACTGCTGCTGCACGAGGTCGACCCCCGTCACCATCTCGGTGACGGGGTGCTCGACCTGCAGCCGCGTGTTCACCTCGAGGAACGTGAGGGTGCCGTCTTCGCCGAGCAGAAACTCGACGGTGCCGGCGCCGACGTAGCCCGCGGCGCGGCACACCGCGGCGGCCGCGTCGTGGATGCGCTCGCGAAGCTCGTCTGAGATGAAGGGAGCGGGCGCCTCCTCGACGAGCTTCTGGTTGCGGCGCTGCAGCGAGCAATCGCGGGTGCCGAGCACGGCGATGCGGCCATGCCGGTCGCCGAGCACCTGCGCCTCGATGTGGCGCGGGCGGTCGAGAAAGCGCTCGACGAGGCAGTCGCCCTGGCCGAACGCGGCGGTCGCCTCGCGCACGGCAGACTCGAACGCCTCGGCGATCTCGGCGCGCTCGCGCACGACGCGCATGCCGCGCCCGCCGCCGCCAAACACGGCCTTGATCGCGATCGGCAGGCCGTGCTCGTCTGCGAACGCGACGACCTCGGCCGCGTCGCCCACGACGCCAGCGCTGCCGGGAACGAGCGGCGCGCCGACCTCGGCCGCCAGCGCGCGGGCCCGTGCCTTGTCGCCGAGCACCTCGATGGTCTCGGGGTCTGGCCCGACCCAGGTGAGCCCGGCGGCGATCACCGCGGCCGCGAAGTCGGCGCGCTCAGAGAGAAACCCGTAGCCGGGGTGAATAGCGTCGGCCCCTGAGCGCTCCGCCGCGGCGAGCAGCTTCGCGATGTCGAGGTAGGTGTCTGCCGGGCTCGCGCCACCGAGCGCGTAGGCCTCGTCTGCGAGGCGCACGTGCAGCGCGTCGGCGTCGTCGTCGGCGTAGACGGCGACGCTCGCGATGCCTGCTTCGCGGGCGGCGCGGATGATGCGGACGGCGATCTCGCCGCGATTGGCGATCAGAATCTTGGTGAGGGTCACGGGTGGGTCTCCACATCTTCGGGGTGGGCTGCTGGGTGGGCTGCTGGGTGGGCTGCTGGGTGGGCGGCTGGGTGGGCGGCGGCCGGTGCGGCCGCTTGCGAGGCCGGCTTTGCGGCCGCCCCCACGAGTGCGAAGCGCACGCGGGCGCCGGGCGCGAGCTGCGCGGCCAGGTCGATGTCGTCGTGGTGGATCACCGCGATGACCGGATACCCGCCCGTGAGCGGGCGATCCGCAAGAAACAGCACCGGCTGCCCGTCTGGGGGCACCTGCAGGGAGCCGAGCGCGACGCCCTCGCTCGGCAATTCGCGCGAGGCGTGCTCGTCGTTCCGCGCAAGCGGCTCGCCGGCAAGGCGCACGCCGACGCGGTTGCTCTGCGGGCTCACCGCCCACTCCTGGCCGGTGAGCTTGGCGCTCGCCGCGGCATCGAACCAGTCGTCGCGCGGGCCCTTCACGATGCGGAGCGTTGCTACCTCGCCCGGCGCAGGCAGGGGCGGCGCTGGCAGGGCCGGCGCTGGCAGGGCCGGTGCCGGCGCCGCGACAGCCGATACCGCGGCATTGCCGGCGCGAATCTCGTCGCCCTCGGCAAGCGCGGCCGGGCCGAGACCCGCGAGTGTGTCACGCGACAGACTGCCGAGAAACTGCTGCCCGGCGACGCCGCCCCGCAGTGCGAGCACGGTGCGCAGGCCGCGAACGGGGTGGTCAACTGTCAGGCATTCGCCCGCGCTCAGGCGGAACGGGGCGCCGTGCGGGGTGGGCCGCTCGCCAAAGGGCCCGGAGATGTGCGCGGAGCGCGGCGCGCCGGTGAGTGCGAGCACCGCCGTGTCGATCGCCACAACCGCAAACCCGCCGTGGCTGAGTTCGAGGGCAGCAGCGTCGGGGCGGTTACCCACGAGCGCATTCGCGGAGCGGAGCGCGCCGCGGTCTGCCGCGCCGGATTCGCCGACGCCCATGCCCGCCGCGTGCTTGCGGCCGGCGTCTTGCACGAGCGTCTGTAGGCCGGCGTCGAGCACGCGGAGCGCGGGGGTGCCTGCGCCTCGGGTGCTGGGGTGCTGGTCGGCTGGAACGGTACCGGCTGGCGGTTCGGTGCCGGGCGAAGGTGCGGTGTCGGGTGAAGCCGCGGTGTCGGGTGAAGCCGCGGTGCGAGCTGCGGTGCGCCCCGCGGATGTGGCTGCGGTCGCTGCCGCGGGGGCGGTTTCTCGCAGCACCTGCTCCGCACCAGTGCCCAGCGTGCCGAGCGCAGACCCGGTCTGCGGCGAGAGCGTGGCAGCAGCTCGCTCGACGACGAAGCGCACGCGGCCGCCTGCGAGCAGCACGGCGGGCTGCTCGCGCGACTCGTCCCACATGCGGTGGCTCGTCGCGCCGATGATCTGCCACCCCCCGGGGCTCTCCCGCGGGTAGACGCCGGAGAACGGGCCGGCGAGGCCGACTGAACCGGGGAGGATCCGCGGCCGCGGAGTTGCCCTGCGTGGCACGGAGAGCGCCGTGTCTCCGCCAGAAAGATACGCGAAGCCGGGGGCAAACCCCGTGAACGCGACCGTGTAGTTCGCGGCCGTGTGGCGTGCAACGACGGCTGCGACGCTCAGCCCGGTGAGCCGCGCGACCTCGGCGAGATCTTCGCCGTCGTAGCGCACCGGGATGGTGACCTCGGGGGAGGTGGCCGCCGCGACCGCTCCGGCGCTCGCCGCCGAGATGAGCCGGCGGAGCTTCTGCGCCGTCGTGCCCGCGCTGCTTTCCGTGCTGCTTGCCGCCGAACCCGCCGCGCCGCGCGCCGTCCAGCCCGCATCGCTGCTTGCCGCCGAACCCGCCGCGCCGCGCGCCGCCCAGCCCGCATCGCTGCTTGCCGCCCAGGCGACCTCGCCGCCCGTGACGAGCACGGTCTCGGCCGCCGGCACGAGCTCGTCGACCTCGAGCTCGCCGCGCTCGCGGGCGGCGCTGAGCGCGCCGAACACGGCGAGCGCGCTGCTCAGCGAACCGCAGTCGATGAGCAGCGCCCGCGACCCGGCTGGCCGGAAGCGCAGCTCGCCGCCCGGCGCGAGGTCGCCTGTCGCGGGCTCGCCGCCTGCCGCCTGGTCGCCTGTCACGGCCTGGCCGCCCCGCTGAAGTTCGCGAGCTCGACGCCGGCCGCGAGCAGCCGCTCCCGCACGGCCTGCGCCATGCGCACCGCGTCGGGGCTGTCGCCGTGCACGCAGATCGACTCTGCCGCGACGCTCACGGTGCTGCCGTCGCGCGCGGTGACGGTGCCGTGCTCCACGAGCTGCAGCATGCGCTCGGAGACGAGCTCTGGGTCGTGCAGCACCGCGCCGGGCTCGCTGCGCGAGACGAGCGCGCCCGTTGGCTCGTATGCGCGATCCGCAAACGCCTCGGGCACCGCCCGCAACCCGGCGGCGCGAGCCTGCTCGACGAGCGGCGACCCGGCGAGGCACACGAGCGCGAGACCCGGGTTCACTCGCTTGATCGCCTGGATCACGACCGCAGCCTCGGCCTCGTTGAACGCGATGGAGTTGTAGAGCGCGCCGTGCGGTTTCACGTATCGCACCTCGGTTCCGGCCGCGAGGGCGAGCGCCTGAAGCGCGCCGATCTGGTAGATCACGTCGGCCTCGAGCTCGTCGGCCGGCAGCACCATGGGGCGCCTGCCGAAGCCCGCGAGGTCGGGGTAGGCGACGTGGGCGCCGACGGCGACGCCGCGGGCCTGGGCCCCGAGCAGCGTCGCGAACGCGGTCTTCGGGTCGCCGGCGTGAAACCCGCAGGCGATATTCGCGCTCGTGACGGTCGCGAGCATGCTCTCGTCGTCACCCATGCGCCACGAACCGTAGTGCTCGCCAAGGTCGCTGTTGAGATCGATCTGCATTATCGATTTCCCTTCTCAGAGTGGGCGCGGTGGTGCTGGTGCTGGTGCTGGTGCGGTCTATGCGCCGAGGAACTTGAAGATCGTGCCGAACGAGACGGCTCCCATGTACCAGGTGAGTATGGTCATGAGCGTACCGAGCCACAACAGCCACGGCTGGATCCGATGGCCGTTGAGCAGGTCGCGCCTGAACCATGCGATGTACATGAACACCGTGAAACCGATTGGCAAGATGAGACCGTTGAACCCGCCGGCAAAGACGAGCAGCGCGACGGGGGTTGTGCCCATGAGCAGGTAGGCGATCAGGCCGACCGCGATGAAGGCAACCGTCGCCCAGCCGCGCCTGCGCAGGTCGAGCTTTGCGCTGAACACCGTCATGAACGAGACGGAGGTGAAGGCGGCGCCGATGACGCTCGAGAGCGCCGCCGCCCACAGCACGAGGCCGAAGGCACGCATGCCCCACTCGCCGGCTGCGGCCTCGAAGGCCTGCGCCGCCGGGTTCTTCGAGAGGTCGAGCAGCACGCCGCTCGCGGTCACGCCGAGGAAGGCAAGAAACAACACGTAGCGCATGATGCCGGTGACGGCGATGCCGAAGAACGCTGAGCGGGTGACCTGCTTGATGTTCTCGGGGCCGCTCGTGCCCGAGTCGAGCAGCTTGTGTGCGCCGGCGTAGGTGATGTAGCCGCCGACCGTGCCGCCGACGATGGTGGTAATCGCTGCGAAGTCGATCGTGTCGGGGAGTACCGTCTGGCGCAACGCGTCTCCGATTGGCGGGTTCGCGACAATCGCGACTGTGATCGTCAGGGCGATCATCACGATGCCGAGCACGATGATCGCCCGATCCATGATCAGGCCGGCCCGGTGCGACAGGAAGATGCCGATTGCGAGAATCGCGCTGATCGCGCCCCCGAGCTTCGGGTCGAGCCCGAAGAGCGCGTTGAGGCCGAGGCCGGCACCCGCGATGTTGCCGATGTTGAAGACGAGGCCGCCGGCGATCACGAGCACCGAGAGCACAAAGCCCGAGAATGGGATCGCGGCGTTGGCGAGCTCGGCAGCCCGCTTGCCCGAGAGCGTGATGATCTGCCAGATGTTCGCCTGCACGATGAAGTCGATGACGATTGACACGAGGATGCCAAAGGCGAAGGCGGCGCCAAGCGTCGCGGTGAAGGTGGCCGTCTGGGTGATGAAGCCGGGGCCGATCGCCGAGGTCGCCATCAAGAAGATCGCTCCGAGCAGTGATGCGCGCCTGCTCTTGGCGAAGCCGACTGCGCTGCTGGCTACCGTGCCGCTGGCGACCGTTGCCGGGCCGGGAACGGAGACCTCGCTGGCGGGGCCCTGCTCGTCGTGTTCCGGGGAGTGTTTGGTGCTCATCGGTGAGGTGCCTTTCGCGTCATTGCGCTGCTGATGGTGAGGTGAGCCCGTGGGGGAGGACCGTTCCATCAGAATACTCGCTTGTTTGAACAAAGCAAGTTTAATTGCTCAACAATCTTGGGTTGATGGTGGGTGCTTGCTACACTTCACGCATGTCGTCACCCCGTCGTGCAGCGCCCGCCGAGGCTGAGAGTGCGGTGCTTTCGCGGGCGATGGAGGCCGCCGCCGAGATTCGCGGGCGCATCTCGCAGGGAGAGCTCAGGCCGGGAGACCGGGTGCCCGAGGCGAAGCTCGCCGAGTCGCTCGGGGTCTCTCGCAACACCCTGCGTGAGGCGTTTCGCACCCTCAGCCAAGAGGGCCTCATTACCCAGGTGCCGAACCGCGGGGCGATCGTCGCCATACCGAATATCAACACGATCATCGATGTGTATCGGGTGCGGCAGTTGATCGAGTGCCAGGCTGTCACCGAGGCGCTGCCGAAGCACCCGGCCATCGCGAAGATGCGCGCGGCGGTCGAGGCAGCGCTCGAGCACCGCGAGCGAGGCGACTGGTCGGCGATCGCCGGTGCGAACATCGCCTTCCACCGGGCCGTGTTTGAGCTTGCCGACAGCCCCAGGCTCAACCGGCTCTACGAGCAGCTCGCCACCGAGCTGAGGCTGGCGTTCGGGCTGATCGACGACCCCGAGTACCTGCACGCGCCGTTCTTGGAGCGCAACCTCGCGATTATCGAGCTGCTCGAATCTGGCGAGACCGAGCGTGCGGCCGCGCAGCTCAAGGGCTACCTGTCGCTCGCCGAGCGCATCTTGCTGGCTGGCTACGAGCGCCTCGAGCTGGGTTAGAGGGCTGGGCCCAGGGGTCTTGGGCTCGGGCCCTGGGCCGGCCCCAATTCCCTCCGTCACCATGTTTTGCGCCCGTCACCACGCAAATACCCGTCATTTGCATGGTGACGGGGCGAAAAGATGGTGACGGAGCGGGCGCACGGGGCCCAAAGCCCAGGGCCTAGGGCCCAGGCCCCAGGCCCCTACCCCTCGAGGCGCTCGAGCAGCCAGGTGGCCACGTCGGTGAACACCGCGTCGCGGTTCGTCTCGTTCAAGATCTCGTGCCTGGCCCCGGGGTAGATCTTCAGCGCAACATCGCGCACACCCCGGGCCCGGTACGCATCGGCGAGGCGCCGCAGCCCGTCGCCCCGGCTCAGCGGGTCGTCGCCGCCAGCGACAATCAGCAGCGGCACATCGGCCGCGAGCCCGGGCCCCGGTGTGCCAAACAGCCGCAGCCCGTCGGCCACGCCGAAGAGCTTGAGAATGTTGGCTTCGAAGCACAGAGGGTCGGCAAGAAATGCCCTGGCGGTCTCGGGGTCGCGGCTCAGCCATTCGAATCCGGTGGCGTCGTCGGCCCCGGCCCAGGCGGCGTTGAGCTTGCCGCTCTCCATGAACTTCGGGGTGCGGTACGCGCTACCCGAGAGCACAACGGCGTCCCATTGCCGCGGTGATTCGTTGAGGATCCGCTGGGTCATGAGCGACCCCCACGAGTGGCCGAACTGCGCAACTCGCAGACCGGGGTGCGCCTCGCGAATTACGCCGGTGAGCTGCTCGATCGCGGCCTCGGCCGCCCGCAACCCGCCCGGCCCGAGCTTGCCGAGCAGCGAGAGCTCGCCCCCGTGCTGACGCCTGCCCGTTTCGCCGTGCCCGCGGTGATCGTTCGCGTACACGACGAGGCCTGCGCCGGTGAGAAAGCGCGCGAAGGCGTCGTAGCGCAGCGCGTGTTCGCCGATGCCGTGCGAGATCTGCACCGCGCCGATCGGCTCCGCCACCCGCGCCGGGTCGGGCGCCCACGCGTACGCGCTTATCTCGATACCGTGGGCGTCGGTATACGTGAAATCGCGGCGCGCGCCCTGATGCTGGTCGGTCATGCCTCCATTGTTGCGCACAACCGCGCAAATATACTGGGGCAATGCGGCGTTCTGTTGCGTGGCTCGCGCCCCTCGCCGTGGGGGCGTTGCTCGCCGTGTCGGCGTGCGTGCCGAGTGAGGCCGAGGGAGATGAACTGGTGTCGAACGAACTGCAGATCACCGAGCTGCGTGTGCCAGGGCCGGCCGCCGAGCGGCCGGTGGTGGGGGAGATCAACCGCGTCGGCTCCGCGAGCGTTCCCGTGCGCGCCTATGAGCCGGCGCGCGGCGTCGAACCCTGGGCGACGCTTGTGTGGTCGCACGGCGGCTCCTTTGTGCGCGGCACGCTCGATTGGCCCGAGGCCGACTGGGTCTCGCGCGGCTTCGCGGCCGCGGGTCTGCGAGTGCTCTCGGTCGATTACGTGCTCGCGAGCGAGACGGTGAAGGCGCCGGCGCTGTCGAACGACGTCGCCGCCGTGCTCGCGTGGGCCGGGGCCGAGTACCCGGGGCCGCTCGTGGCCGGCGGCGCGAGCGCTGGCGCTCAGCTCACGGTGCTCGCCGCGGTGGATCAGCGCCGCCGCACCCCCGCCCGGCCAGCGGAGGCGCTGCTGCTCGAATACCCGACGCTGCATCGCGTGCAGCGGGCGGATCCGCAGCTCGCTGACGCGGTCGCGGCTTTGCCCGAGGCGCGCCGGTTTCGGGCCGACCGCATCGCCGAGATGTACGACTTCTACCTCGGCGCAGGTTCGGCTGGCGCAGGCTCGGCCGGTTCTGGCGCAGGCTCGGCCGGTTCCGGCGCCGGCTCGGCTGGCGCAGACTCGGCCGGCGCTGGCTCGGCTGGTTCCGGCGCCGACTCGAGCGAGCCGCCCCCGGCCGTGGCGGGCGAGCTGCCGCCCGAGACGCTCGCGCTGCTCCCGCCAACGATCATCGTGAACGCCGACGCCGATGAGCTGCGCGCCTCTGGCGAGGAGTTCGCCGAGCAACTCGCGGCCGCCGGCGTGCGCGTGACGGCAACGACCGAGCCCGGCACCGTGCACGGCTACCTCAACCGCCCGGAGGAGTCGGCTGCCGCCAGGGCGCAGGCCGCGGCAACGATCGAGCACTTCGTGCGCGAGCTGCGAGGGCTGCTCGGCGCGTGAGGCGGGCACCTAGACTGGCAGCATGAGCGAAATTGTTGTGTCACTGCCGACCGATGCGGGGCTTCGAGCGGCCGTCGGGGAGATCGACGGCGTCGACATCGTTGAGTGGGATGTCGAGGGCCCCGCGCCCCGCCAGCGCATCGATATCGTCGTGCCACCGTACTGGGGCGGCATTCGCCGCCTGGCGAATCTCGCCGAGGTCGAGACGCGGCTCGTGCAGTGGCAGTCGATCGGCTTCAACGGGGTCGACCGCTACCTGCCCGCCGGGCTAGCGCTCGCGAACGCGACGAGCGTGCACGAGGCGTCGACGGCAGAACTCGCCCTCGGTCTGATCATTGCGGCGCAGCGCGGGATCCCGGAGTTTGTGCGCGACGGAATCGACGGCAAGTGGGATCTGCGCACTTTCCCGAGCGTTGCCGACCGGCGCGTGCTCATCGTCGGCTACGGCGGCGTCGGCAAGGCGATCGAGGCGCGCCTCGCGGGGTTCGAGACCCACATCACCAGGCTCGCAAGCACCGCCCGCGAGGAGCAGAACCTCGCGGGAGAAACCGTGCGCGTGCACGGGCTCGACGAGCTCGACGCGCTGCTGCCCGACGCCGAAATTCTCGTGCTCGGGCTGCCGCTGAACGATGACACCCGCGGCATGTTTGGCGCGGCGAAGCTAGCGAAGCTGCCAGACGGCGCGCTCGTCGTGAACGTTGGCCGGGGGCCGCTCGTCGACACCGACGCGCTCGTCGCCGAGCTCGCGAGCGGGCGCGTCCGCGCCGCGCTCGACGTCACCGACCCCGAACCGCTCCCCGCAGACCACCCGCTGTGGTCGCTGCCGAACGCGCTGATTACGCCGCACGTTGGGGGCGACTCGACGGCGATGCTGCCGCGCATGGTCTCGCTCATCAAGCGCCAGGTCGCGCACCTGCGCGCGGGCGAGGCCCCCGAGAACATCGTGCTCGGGAGCTGGGCAGGCTAGCCCGAGCGCGCGCAGGGGTGTGGCTCGCGCGAGCTGGCGAGCCACACCCCTGCGCACAGCCTCGGCAGGCTAAACTAGGGCGGTGTGCGCGCGGCCGAGGCAGCACGCACGTGCCAAGATCCCCGTCTGCCCCTTGGAGTGAATAACACTATGGCTGAACAGTCCCGCCTTGATAAGGTCATCTCTCTCGCCCGCCACCGCGGCTTTGTCTTCCAAGCGGGTGAGATCTACGGTGGGTCGCGCTCCGCGTGGGACTACGGCCCCCTTGGCACGGCGCTGAAGGAGAACATCAAGCGCCAGTGGTGGAAGGCGATGGTGCAGCGTCGTGAAGACGTCGTCGGCATCGACTCGAGCGTTATTCTGCCCAAGCGGGTGTGGGAGGCCTCCGGCCACGTCGAGGTCTTCAGCGACCCGCTCGTTGAGTGCCTGCAGTGCCACAAGCGCTACCGCGAAGACCACCTCATCGAGCAGTTCGAAGAGAAGAAGGGGCGCGCGCCGAAAGACGGCCTCTCCGAGATCGTCTGCGTCGCCTGCGGCACCCGCGGCCAGTTCACCGAGCCCCGCGCCTTCTCGGGCCTGCTGAAGACCTACCTCGGCCCCGTCGACGACGAGGCCGGCCTGCACTACCTGCGCCCCGAGACCGCTCAGGGCATCTTCGTGAACTTCGCGAACGTGCTGCAGGCAGCCCGCATGAAGCCGCCGTTTGGCATCGGCCAGATCGGCAAGAGCTTCCGCAACGAGATCACCCCGGGCAACTTCATCTTCCGCACCCGCGAGTTCGAGCAGATGGAGATGGAGTTCTTCGTCGAGCCAGGAACCGACGAGGAGTGGCAGGAGTACTGGATGAAGGAGCGGATGGACTGGTACGTCGGCCTCGGCATCGACCCAGAGAACCTGCGCTTCTACGATCACCCGCAAGAGAAGCTGTCGCACTACTCGAAGCGCACCGCCGACATCGAGTACCGCTTCGGGTTCCAGGGCAGTGAGTGGGGCGAGCTCGAGGGCATCGCGAACCGCACAAACTTCGACCTCTCAACGCACTCCGAGCACTCCGGCAAAGACCTGAGCTTCTTTGACCAGACGAAGAACGAACGCTACACCCCGTACGTGATCGAGCCGGCCGCGGGCCTGACTCGCTCGCTCATGGCGTTCCTCGTCGATGCGTACCGCGAGGAGGAGGTGCCGAACTCGAAGGGTGGCACCGACACCCGCACGATGCTCGCGCTCGACCCGCGCCTCGCGCCCGTCAAGGCGGCGGTTTTGCCACTCAGCCGCAACGAGAACCTGTCGCCGCTCGCCCGCGAGATCGCCCAGGAGCTGCGCGAAGACTGGAACATCGACTTCGATGACTCGGGGGCCATTGGCCGTCGCTACCGTCGCCAGGACGAGATCGGCACCCCGTTCTGCGTCACCGTCGATTTCGACTCGCTCGACGATAACGCGGTCACCGTGCGCGAGCGCGACACGATGCAGCAGGAGCGCGTGCCGCGCGCAGAGCTGCATGCCTACCTCGCAGAGCGCCTCCGCGGCGCGTAATCAGGGAACACGATGACGCAACCCCCGATCGACGGTTACACACCCGGCACCGGGGGTTCGCGGCCCCCGGGCGATTCCCAGCTGCCGCCCGGCGCACCCGGGGGCGCCCCACCTCAGTGGGCATGGGTGCAGCCGCAGCCCCAGTTTCAGCAGGTTGAGACCGAGCCGCTCGAATACCACCGGCTGTACCGCGGCGCGCCGAAGTATGCCTGGTGGAAGCCGCTCGTCGTGCTCGTGCTCGCCGCGAGCATCTACTTCGCGATGAATATTGCGTTCTCGCTCGCACTCATGCCGCTGCTCGTTGCGTTCGACCCCGACTACGTCAACGACGCACTGTTCGCGCAGATCTCACCGATGCTCGATACCCAGCACCCGTGGTCCCTCGTGCTGAACCTCGGCACCATCGCCCTGATGATCCCTGCGGTGCTGCTCGCGATGCTTGCGCTCGGAGTCAGGCCAACCGGGCGCGTGTGGTCGGTCGCCGGTCGCATCAGGTGGGGACTGCTGTGGCGCACCACGGGAGCCGCTGTGCTCTCGGTGATCGTGATGAACGGCGTCGGAATTATTGTTGGCATGACGATGACCGCCGCGGCTGGCGCGACGACGGGCGAAGCGATTGCGGCCGACAGCCCAGATTTCAACGTCACGGCGGCAGTCGCCTCGGGTGTGATCGTGCTGCTGCTCGTGCCGTTCCAGGCAACCGCCGAGGAGGTCGTGTTCCGTGGTTTGGCGCTGCAGGTGCTTGGCTCGTGGATGCGCTCGCCGTGGCTCGCCGTCGGCCTCTCATCACTGGCATTCGCACTGATGCATATCTATGACATTTGGGGCATGCTCGCGGTCGGAATTATGGGGCTCACCGCCGCGTGGCTCACCTGGAAGACCGGCGGGCTCGAAGCCGCGATCGCGATTCACGTGATCAACAACTTCGCCGCCTTCGGCTTCATGGCCGCGGGGCTGAGCTCCGACACTGGGCAGGTTGAAAGCTCTGGCGGGCCGGAATCACTCATCGGCGAGGTCGTCGGGCTCGCGCTCTTTGTCTGGCTGACAGTGCGGATCTTCCGCAAGCACGGCTACGGCAGGGAGCGCATCGACACCGTGTGGCGCCAGGTGGCGGCGTGAAACGCGCGCTGCTGATCGGCGGCGGCGTCGCAGCATTCGCCGCGGCGCTGGAGCTCGCCGAGGTCGGCGTGCGCGTGGCGATTGCCGACCGCGCAATTCGAGTGCCCGATCGCGAGGTGCGCGACTCTGCTGGCGATATCGCCGGCTACCTCCGCGAGCTCGCCGAGCCGCTCGCGCCCGGGGCGAAACCGAACCCCGAGGCCGAACCGGTGGTCACGGGCGCGCGCGGCGCGCTGCTGCGGGCCCGTGACAGCTCTTGGCAGGCGGCACCGGAGCCCTCGGTCTGGGGCATTCCGACATTTCCACTCGCGCGCGACGTAATTGCGCTCTGCGGCATGCGCGGCGCCTTCCGCGCCTACCTCGACAGGCTGAAGCCCGTGCTCACCATAGGCAAGGCAGACAACTTCGGCAGGCTCGTCGACACGCGGCTTGGGCAGACAGCTCGCGACCTCGCCGTCGACCCGCTGGTGTTCGAGCGCTGGGGAGCACGCGCGCACGAACTGGAGGTCGCGGCCGTCGAGCCCGGCCTCAACGAGGCGCTCACCCGGGCAGGCTCGCTCACCGGCGCCGCCGCGCAGCAGGTGGAGGAGCACGCTGCCCGCGAAAGCCTCGTCGCCCCCGCTGCCGGGTGGCCGGCCCTCGGCGACCTGCTCGTAGACAGGCTCGGGCTCTACGGCGGTGTTGCGTTCGAACACGGGGTCGAGCGCATCGAGTGGGTCGCAGAGCCTGCGACCGCTGATGGCGACGCCGCCGATGGCCTCGCGACCGACAGCCCGGCCGGGGCTTGGATCGTGACCGATAGTGCTGGCGAGCAGCACGTGTTCGACGCGGTCATTGGCGACGCCGCGCACGTGCAGCGGGTGCTGCCGGTAGCGCTCGGCGAGCCACAGCATCTCGCCGAGCAACAACGCCCGGCGCGGCGTGAATATGCTGAAATTGGCATTCATGGAGCTCTCGGTGCCGCCGCCGGAGGCGGGCCGGGCGGTTCGGAGACGGGCGAATTCGACCCCGCGCAGATCGGCGACCCCCTCGTGCTCATCGATGCGGGCCAGCACGGAACGTGGGCCGCGCGCCTGATGCGGGGCGGAGCGGGGGCGTCGAGCCTCAGGCTTGCGGGCCCCACCGTGCCTGGCGCGGCTGGCGCGGCTGACGCGGCTGACGCGGCCAGCAGCGCGAGCGCCGGGGCTACTTCTGCCGGCACGCTCCCGCGCGAGGTAACCACCGCGGCGCTGGCTGCGCTCGAGCTGCCCCCTGACGCGGCGGGAACCGGGCCGCACGGCTTGACCACGAGGGCCGCTGCGTTCTCGACGACGGCCGAGCGCGGGGCGCGCGAGGCCGCTGACGAGGCTCGGTTCGACGCGAATCCGGCGTTGATTGTCGCCGATGAGTGGAATCACGGCGACGACCTCGGTGCGGCGCTCGTCGCCGGGCGCCGGCGGGCAGTGGTGCTGCGGCGAAAGCTGACCGGCATCTCTGAATAGCACAGGCTCGCGTTGGTAGCCTCACAGTGCACCCTGTATATTTCGAAATAGGAATGTATCGGAGCTGGCTGCGAAGAGTAGGCTGGAATGACGATCGTCGGGAGGCAGTACATGAGGGGCAAGGTAGGTTTCGTTCTCGGAGCCGCACTCGGATACGTGTTGGGCACCCGGGCAGGGCGCGCCCGATACGAGCAGATCAAGCGCGGCGCCATCGCTGTGTGGGAGACCCCGCTCGTGCAGCAGGGAGTGAGCACCGTCAAGGGCGCGGTTGACGACCGGGTGCAAGACGTGAAGGCCGCAGCGTCGCGGGCGGCGAAGTCGGCCTTCGCGGCCGCGACGCAGCCCAACCGCGATACGCAGCCCAAGCGTGACAATCCGAGCATCGCGCAGCAGATGCCCGCCGAGCGCGGCGACTCGGAGGAGACCTCGGCATGAGTCGCAAACGCGATGAGGCTGGCACCTTCGAGCTCCTTGCCAGGCTTCCGCAGCAGATCGTGTCGCTCGCGAAGATCGAGTACGACAACGCCAAGCGGGAGGCCGTGGGCGCCGCGAAGAAGGCCGGGATCGGCGCCGCAGGCGTCGTCGTCGCGCTCTTTTTCGTGTTCTTCATGCTTCAGGCCCTCGTGATCGCCGCAATCGCGGCGCTTGCCCTCGTGTGGCCGTGGTGGCTTGCAGCGCTCACCGTCGCTGCGGCGCTCATGCTGCTCGCCGCGGGAGCACTGTTCGCTGGTTACAAGCTCATTAAGCGAGGCAACCCCGTGCCGGAGCAGACTCTCGACCGGGTCGGAGCTGACGTCGCCGCACTTTCAGAGGTGCGTTTCAACGCCGACACGACGAGCAAGGCGAACACCGCGGCCCAGCAGCCCACGCAGCCCCCAGCGGGCGGATACGGAGACCGGAGATGACCCAGCAGCAACAGCGGGAGCTCGGGCTCGCCGAGGCCGAGCTCGCACGCGCAGAACTGTACGACACGCTCGGGCAGCTGCGAGACCGCCTGAACTATGCAAAGCGCATCGACGACGCGACCGAGCGGGTCGGCATTCGCATTCGCGAGGAACGCCAGCAGCGCCCGCTCGTGTTCGTCGCGGGCGTGGTCGCTGTGGCTGCCACCGCCGGTGTTGTTGTCTGGGCGATCGCGAAGCGGGCGAGTAAAAACCTGCGTTCGTAGCTGCAGTCGTAGTGTAGTCGGGTCTCAATACGTCAACGTAACAGCTCGGTTGCAATTGATGGGCTACGGCGTCGGTTTTGCGTCTTGCCCGGCGCGGGGCGAGAATAGGTGAACGCGCGACTCGGTAAGAGTGCGTATTCTTTGAGAAGTCGCCCTTGAGCGGTTCATGTTCGTTTTCGAGTGATGTGGGGTGTATGTCGGATCAGGCTAAGCTGCTCGGCGGCCTCCGTGTGCTTGTTCCACGCGGCGGAATCTGGGGAGACCTCGTCTCGCAGGCGCTGCGTGACCGTGGCGCGCAGACGGTGATCGCCCCGCTCGTCGACTTTTCGCACACGAGCGAGGAAGACAAGCTTGTCGAGGCCCTGAAAGATCTCAAGGCCGGCGAGTTCGACTGGATGACAGCTACGAGCGCGACGGTTGCCGACGTGCTCAAGCACCACAACGCCGAGTTCCACGAGCGCACCAAAGTGGCGATCGTTGGCGAGGCGACCGCGGTCGCGTTCCGCGAGGCGGGCTACCCAGTTACCGTTACTCCCGACGAAGACAACAACACGACCTTTCAGCTGCTGAAGGAGTGGAAAGACATCGACGCCGGCGAGGTGCTGCGCGTGCTGACGCTCCGCTCTGACGTGGCGAAGCCGGTGCTCACGGAGGGCCTCATCGAGCGCGGCCACGACGTCACCCAGGTGCTTGCGTTCCGCACTATCGGGGTGCCCGCCTCCGTGCACATTCGTGAGGATATTGATTCGGGGCGCATCAACGCGATTCTCGTCGCCTCGGCGAAGATCGCCGAAGAAGTGCGCAAGCAGTTCCCGCAGTTGCCCCCCGACACGCTTGTCGTGTGTGTCGGCGAGAGCACGGTTGCGGCCGCCGAAGAGCTCGAGCTTGCCGGCGCGAGCGGCCGCCAGGCCGACATCGATGCCATCATCGACGCCGTTGAGTCGGCGATTGATCACAGCGACATGCTGGACTGAGACCATGGCAAGAATCGAAGTGCACGCCGACAGGGTGATCATCCGCCTTACCGCGGCGGAGAAGACGGTCGCGCTTCGCCGGCGCGATGTGGTGCTCGATCGCTCGGCGATCCGCTCCGCGATGATTACAGAAGACCCGTGGGTGTGGATCCGCGGGATCCGATCGCCGGGCGCCGGCCTCCCGCGTGGGCTCGCCTACGGCACCTGGCGCACCCGCGGCGGGCGCGATTTTGTGCTCGCCAGGCGTGGCCGCGAGGCCGTGGTGATTGATTTGGACGTGCCAGAGAGCGCCGACGAGAACCGCGGCTGGGTCGGGGAGTTCGACACCTTCTCGAGGGTGATCGTATCGACCGTGCACGCGGCAGATCTCGTGCGCGCGCTGCGGCTCGATGGCGCTGGCTACGAGGCCGACACTACCGAGTAGCGCCGGCCCCGCGGCGAAAGCGAGGCTAGTCGTTGACGACGATGAGCTCGTCGACCGACAGCCGAGCGCGTGGCGCGAGCTCGCGCTCCTTCAGCGGCTCGGCCAGCTGCTCGGGCACGCCGAGCTTGCCGATTGTCATGACCGAGACGGGGCGAAGCTCCGAACCGAGTTCGAACACCTCGCTGATCTTTGCGGCATCGAAGCCGCCCATCTGGTGCACGTACAGGCCCTCGCTGTGGGCCTGAATGGAGAGGTGGGCGACGGCCTGACCCAGGTCGTACTCCGCCCAGCGCTGCGGTTCGCCGGCCGAGTTCTCGACGACGGCCAGGTTCACCACGAGTGCCGACGCGGCGCCGGCCCACGCCGAGTTGAAACCGGCGAGCGTTGCCTCGATCTGCTTGAACGACTCGCTGCCGCGGCGGGCGACGATAAAGCGCCACGGCTGCGTGTTGCTTGCGCTCGGCGACCAGCGGGCGGCCTCAAACGCACTGAGCAGGGCGTTTTCGGGCAGTGCGTGGTCGGTGTCGAACGCCCGTGGGCTCCAGCGCTCGGTGAGAGTGCTGAGAATGGGGGCGCTTGTCGTAGCGTGCTTTGCAGACATGAATCTCCTGGGTGAAACGAAACAGGGCGCGTGTGCGCCCCGGCAGAGACACAAACATCACAGCCGGGCGGCGTATTCCACCGAGGTCGGCGAAAGCGCGCGCTCTGCCTCCTGCGCAACGATCTCAGACAGCGCGTCGAGCACGGGAGAGCGCAGATCCCAGCGCTGCCAGTACAGGGGCAGTGGCAGCGAGCGGCCCGGAATGAGCTCCACGAGCGTGCCTCGGCGCAGCGCCTCGGCGCACTGCAGGCGCGGCAGCATGCCCCACCCCATGCCCAGCTCGACAGCGAGCGCAAACTCGGCCGACGACGGTACGAAGTTTCGCGGTGGGCCAGTGCTGCCCTGGGGTGCTGTGGTGGGGGCGGTTGCGGTGGCCGCGCCCGACTCGGCCCGCACGCACTCCGAGATGAACCGTTGCTGAAACATGTCGAAGCGGTCGAACTCGACCATCGGCGCACTCATCAGTGCCGCCGCCGTGACTCCCCGACCGAAGTGTGCGCGGTGAAACTCCGGGGCGGCGACCGCGTGGTACTGATCTACCCCGAGCAGTGTCGAGACGCACCCGGGCACGGGCTCCGACGTCGCCGTGAGCGCCGCCATCACCTCGCCGCTGCGCAGCTTCTCGGTCGAGATGGTCTCGTCGGCGCGCAGCACCTCGAACCGCGCCCCCGTCTCGGAGGCCGCTCGCGCGAGCGCCGGCACAAACCAGGTCGCCAGCGAGTCTGCGTTGATCACGAGGCGCACGAGCGAGCCGCGCTCCGTGCGCTGGTCGAACTCCGCGGCAACGTCTTCGACGATCTGGGCGAGTTGCCGTGCCGCCCGCAGCACCGTCGCGCCAGCCTCGGTGACCGCGACGGGCCGGGTGCGGCGCAGCAGCACGGCTCCGATGCGCTCCTCCATGCTCCGCAGGCGCTGGCTCACCGCCGAGGGTGAGATGTGCAGGAGCTTCGCGGCCGCTTCGAGCGAGCCGGAGTCGACGACCGCGGCGAAGGTGCGCAGGTGTTCGAGCGGCAGGTCCATGCGCCTATCTTAAGCACAGCTAATGTTCCTTCAGAATAATTCGCCGGGCTGAAGTGGCGCGGAGCGTGCCGCAGGCCATAGCGTCGATGGGTGATCATTCCTCTTCTCGTCGGCATCGGTAGCGGCCTCTCGTTGATCGTCGCGATCGGTGCGCAGAACGCCTTCGTGCTGCGCCAGGGCATTCGCCGCGAACACGTGCTCCCCGTCGTGCTCATCTGCGGGCTGACCGACGCGCTGCTTGAGACGCTCGGGGTCGCTGGCATCGGGCTCGTCATTGAGCGCGCCCCCGTTGTGCTTGAGGTGGTGCGATGGGGCGGCGTAGCGTTCTTGCTCTGGTATGCCTGGTCGGCCGCGCGCCGGGCGCTCCGCCCCGAGGTGCTCGTCGCGGGCGAGACGGGGGAGCCGCGGTCGCTGAAGAGCGTGGTGCTCGCGTGCCTCGCGATCACCTACCTCAACCCGCACGTGTATCTCGACACGATGGTGCTCATGGGGTCGATCGGCAACGCCCAGGGCGACCCCGCAAGGTGGTGGTTCGCCGCCGGGGGAGCGATCGCGAGCATCGGGTGGTTCTTTGTGCTCGGGTATGGAGCTCGCGCGCTCACCCGGTTCTTTGCCACACCGCGGTCGTGGCAAATTCTCGACGGCGTGGTCGCGTGCGTGATGCTCGTGATCGCGGCCAGGCTCGCGTTCGGCGGCATCTAGGCGGCATCTAGGCGGGGCCTGGGTCGGGCCTGGACCGGGGCCGGCGGCGGCCGGCGGCGCTGGGGCATGCTGCGGTCGGGGATCCGCCCGCTGCGATCTGCCCCGCGTCGCGCGCTAGCTCCGCTCGTCACCAATCAGTGCGAGCAGCGCGTCGACGTCGCGCTCGGTCGTGTCGAACGCGCACATCAGCCGGTACAGGCCGGCCTTCGCTGGCCACGCACCAAACATGAACTGGCGCTGGGCGCGCAGGGCGACCTCGTCGGGCAGCTCCGCAAACACGGCGTTGGATTGTACGGGGTAGGCGACCCGCACGCCAGGCGCCGCGGCCCGCTCGATTCCCGCGGCGAGCCGTGCGGCCATGGCGTTCGCGTGCGCCGCGTTGCGCAGCCACAGGTCGCCGCCGTAGAGCGCGGTGAGCTGGGCCGACACGAAGCGCATCTTCGAAGCGAGCTGCAGGTTGATCTTGCGGAGAAACTCGACCCCCTCGACCGCGCCGGGGCGCAGCACAACGACCGCCTCGGCCGCGAGCGCGCCATTCTTGGTTGCGCCAAGGCTTAGCAGGTCTGCCCCGGCATCGCTCGAGATCGCGGCGAGGCTGGTGCCGAGGTGTTCGGCCGCCGCCCCGAGCCGCGAGCCGTCGATGTGCAGCAGCATGCCGCGCTCGTGCGCGTGCTCGGCGAGCGCCCGAATCTCGTCGGGCGTGTAGCAGGTGCCGAGCTCGGTGGTCTGCGAGATCGTGACCGCAAGGGGCTGCGCGCGGTGCTTACTGCCCCAGCCCCAGGCCTCGCGGTCGACGAGCTCGGGGGTGAGCTTGCCATCTGCCGTGGCGACCGGGAGCAGCTTGAGCCCGCCGGTCTTCTCGGGCGCGCCCGTCTCGTCGGTGTTGACGTGGGCCGTCGCCGCGCAGATCACCGCGCCCCAGCGCGGCAGCGCCGCCTGCAGTGCGAGCACGTTTGCGCCAGACCCGTTGAACACCGGGAAGGCCTCGGCCTGCTCGCCGAAGAGGCGCCGTGCAACCGACTCGAACTCCAGCGTCCACGGGTCGCCGCCGTATGCCACGGTGTGGCCGGTATTCGCCGCCGCGATCGCGGCAAGCACCTCGGGGTGGATCCCCGCCCAGTTGTCGGAGGCGAAGGCGTGCGGGTGGGCTGTGCTGGTGTCGGTCACCATTTCAGCCTACTGGCTCGGGTGGTGGCGGTGGCTGGGGTGGTGGCGGTGGCTTGGGTGGTGGCTTGGGTGGTGGTGGCTGGGGTGGTGGTGGGCCCGGACCAGCTGCGGTCGATCGGCAATCTGCACAGGGTCTGGGTGGTTCTGCGGTTTGGGGCCTGGGTTGGGCTGATTGCCTATGTACCGCAGGCCCGGGCTGGCAGCGGGCCTGCAGCGGGGCGGCGCGGGGCGGGGCGGGGCCGGCAGCGAGGCCAGCAGCAGGGCGAGGCTAGCAGCAGGGCGGGGCCGCGGGGCGGGGCCAGCAGCAGAGCGGGGCCGCCGAGCATGCGTGCCGCATGTCGGAGGTGCGCAGTAGGGTGTGGGCAGCGCCCGAATCAGTGAACCGGGCGGCCCACGGCGAAGCTCGCGCCGCGCGAATGCGAGCGCAGAAAGCGAGGTCTCGGTGCGAATACCCTCGTTGCCGGTGCGGTGGATCGAAGAGCGCGAAGACCACCCCGCCGACCGGCGGTCGTGGTTCGCTGAGGTGCCTGCGGTTCGACAGCTGCTCGATCGACGCTTCGAGCTGGGTGCAATGACCGTGTTCGTTGGTGAGAACGGCGCGGGCAAATCGACGATCGTCGAGGCGATCGCAACAGCCTACGGCCTGAACGCCGAGGGCGGCACCCACAACGCCAGGCACTCAACGCTCGCGACAGAGTCGCCCCTCGAGGCCCACCTGCAGATTGCTCGAGGCCTGGGCGGCTCGCGCAAGGGTGTCTTCTTGCGGGCAGAAACGATGCACGGTCATTTCGGGTACCTCCAGGCGATCGAAGAAGCAGACGCGGGAGTGCTTGGCCGTCACAATTTTCAGAGTCACGGCGAGTCTTTTCTTGAGTTTGTGCAGTCGCGGTCGCGCATTCGGGGGTTGTGGGTGTTTGACGAGCCCGAGTCTGCGCTCTCGTTCTCGAACTGCCTGGTGCTCCTGGGGTGTATGAAGGAGCTCGCAGAGAGCGGCTCGCAGGTCATTCTGTCGACCCATTCGCCGGTGCTCGCGGCGCTGCCCGGGGCGACTATCTACGAGCTTGGTGAGTGGGGCATGCGAATGCGCGCCTACGACGATCTCGAGATTGTCGATAGCTGGCGCCGGTTTATGGCTGCGCCTGAACGCTATCTTCGGCACCTCAGTTAGCGCGAGTGGTGCCGTTGCACGGCAGAGTCACAGGTAACTGACTAGCAAGAAATCGGCTTTCGTCATAAACTTGAGTCATATCGACTCAGGTTTGCGCCTCGTGGGGTTCGCGAGGCGCACCGCCCACGCACCACGAAAGGACATCATGCAGGCAAATTGGCAACCAGCCGACGGCGAGAACACGCAGAGTGCGCTCGAGCAGTTCGGCGTGAACCTCACTGAGGTGGCCCGTTCGGGCAAGCTCGACCCCGTCATTGGGCGCGACAGCGAAATTCGCCGCGTAAGCCAGGTGCTGACCCGGCGCACAAAGAACAACCCCGTGCTCATCGGCGAGCCGGGCGTCGGCAAGACGGCCGTCGTCGAGGGCCTCGCCCAGCGCATCGTCGCCGGTGACGTCGCCGAATCTCTGAAAGACAAAGAGCTCATCTCGCTCGACATCTCTGCCCTCATCGCTGGCGCAAAGTACCGGGGCCAGTTCGAGGAGCGCATGAAGGCGGTGCTCGCCGAGATCAAAGAATCAGACGGCCAGATCATCACGTTTATCGATGAGCTCCACACGCTCATGGGTGCCGGCGGCGGCGAATCGTCTGTGGCAGCCTCGCAGATGCTTAAGCCTATGCTCGCCCGAGGCGAGCTGCGCCTGATCGGCGCCACGACCCTCGACGAGTACCGCGAGTACATTGAAAAAGACGCGGCCCTTGAGCGGCGCTTCCAGCAGGTGTACGTCGGTGAGCCCTCCGTCGAAGACACCGTGGCCATTTTGCGCGGGCTGAAGGAGCGCTACGAGGCGCACCACAAGGTGACGATCGCCGACTCTGCGCTCGTGGCGGCGGCGGCGCTCTCGAACCGCTACATCACCGCGCGACAGCTCCCCGACAAGGCGATCGACCTCATTGACGAGGCTGCGTCGCGGCTGCGCATGGAGATCGACTCGGCCCCGCTCGAGATTGATGAACTGCGCCGTGCGGTCGACCGGCTGAAGCTCGAAGAGCTCGCGCTGAAGAAAGAGAAAGACGACGCTTCGAAGGAGCGGTTGGCGAAGCTGCGCGACGACCTCTCAGGCAAGCAGACGGAGCTCGCGGGCCTCGAGGAGCGGTGGGAGCGCGAGCGCGCGAGCCTGAACCGCGTTGGCGCGCTGCGCGAGCAGCTCGACCAGCGGCGCATGGACGCCGAGCGAGCGCAGCGCGAGGGCAACCTCGAGCGCGCGTCGAAGCTGCTCTACGGTGAGATTCCAGTGATCGAGAAGGAGCTTGCCGAGGCCGAGCGCGCCGAGCTGCAGGGTGCACAAGGCCCAGACGGCGAGCCTCGCATGGTCAACGAGCAGGTCACCGACGAAGACATCGCGGGTGTGGTCGCCGCCTGGACGGGCATTCCGGTCGGCCGCCTCATGCAGGGCGAGACCGAGAAACTGCTCGCGCTCGAACACGAGCTCTCCAAGCGGGTCGTCGGGCAGCAGGAGGCCGCGAACGCCGTCGCCGACGCGGTGCGGCGCACGCGCGCGGGTATCGCCGACCCGAATCGCCCGACCGGTTCATTCCTGTTCCTCGGGCCCACCGGTGTCGGTAAGACCGAGCTCGCGAAGGCGCTCGCCGAGTTCCTGTTCGACGACGAGCACGCGATGGTGCGCATCGACATGAGCGAGTACGGCGAGAAGCACTCGGTCTCGCGCCTCGTCGGTGCCCCTCCGGGGTACGTTGGCTACGAACAGGGCGGCCAGCTCACCGAGGCCGTGCGGCGCAGGCCGTACTCGGTCGTGCTGCTCGACGAGGTCGAGAAGGCCCACCCCGAGGTCTTCGACGTGCTGCTGCAGGTGCTCGACGATGGCCGACTCACCGATGGCCAGGGCCGAACCGTCGACTTCCGCAACACGATCCTCATTCTCACCTCGAACCTCGGCAGCCAGTACCTCGTCGACCCAGACATGGCCTGGGGCGCCAAGGTTGAGGCTGTGCAAGAGACGGTGCGCCGCGCGTTCAAGCCCGAGTTCGTCAACCGCCTCGATGAGATGGTGATCTTCCACCCGCTGTCGGTCGATGCGCTCGCGCAAATCGTCGAGATCTCGATCGATCGGCTGCAGGATCGCCTGGCCGAGCGCCGGCTCACCCTCGCGGTGACGCCCGATGCCCGGGCCTGGCTCGCCCAGCGCGGCTACGACCCCGTGTACGGCGCCCGGCCGCTGCGCAGGCTCATGCAGCGCGAAATCGATGATCGCCTGGCGCGCGGCATTCTCGGCGGCGAGATTCGCGACGGCGACGTCGCTCGCATCGACGTCGCCCCCGGCGGCGAAGCTCTCGCGCTGCTGCCCGCGGCTGCGGAGTAGCCTGCGACGACGGGGCGCCCGGAGTGCCCGGGTGCCCCGGGCGGGCGGTGCCCCCGAGCGGTCGGGTGCCCCCGAGCCAGCGGGTACCCCGGGCGGGCAGGCGCCCCGGAGCGCAGCTCCAGAAAAGATCACAAATCGGTAACGGAGTCCGGTAGGGTGGGTGCACCGCGCGACGATGCGCGGGGGAGGAGCCACCGTGACCCAGCCTCGGTACCGCATCAGCGCGAAGCCAACCCAAGACTTCGGAGCACGCACAGCTCTGCTCGCTGCGTTCTTCGTGATAGCGCTCATCACCGCCCTCGGATCCAACCCCTACGCCGCCCCAGCGAGCGCCCTGCAGCTCCACGGCGCGCTCAGCAGGGGAGAGGGTTTCGGCATCATCTCGCACCGCGGCGCGGCCGCCCTCGCCCCCGAGAACACCCTCGCGGCGATGCGGCTCGCGTTCGACCAGGGCGTCGACTTTGTCGAGGCCGACCTGCACCTCACCGCCGACCGTGTGCCGGTGCTCATGCACGACGAGACGCTCGACCGCACGACGACCGGCACCGGCCAGGTCGCGGAAGCCACGCTCGAGCAGCTGCGCACCCTCGACGCAGGCTCGTGGTTCGGTGCAGAGTTCGCGGGCGAGCCTATCCCGACCCTCGAAGAGTTTCTCGACGAGCTCGCTCCGACCAATAGCCGCGCGCTCATCGAGCTCAAGGGGCTGTGGGGCGACGACGATGTCGCGGGCGCCGTTGACCTGCTTCGGGCGCGTTACCTCGTCGACCGCGTGGCCTTTGAATCGTTCGAGGTGGAGAACCTCGAGCGCCTCGCTGTGCTCGCCCCTGAGTTCGCGCGCGTGATGCTCACGCGCGACTGGGGCAGGCCGACGCTCGAACTCGCGGCAATGCTGAACGTGTCGGCGATTGGGGCTCGCACGGAGGTATTTGACCGTGAACTCGGGCTCATCGACGAGGCGCGGCTGCTCGGCATCGGCACGATGGTCTACACGCTGAACACGGCGAAGCAGTGGCGGCAGGCGCGCGCTACTGGCATCGACCTCATTATCACCGACGACCCTGTCGCCCTCGACGACTGGCGTGCGGCCCTCAGCCCGGCCCTGTAGCGTCGCAGGTGGTGCGCCAAGGCACCGCTGACGAATGGAGACACATGCCCGAGCGCATTCGAATTGGCCACTCCGAGCTTGCGGTCGCACCGCTCGCGCTCGGCGCAAACGTGTTTGGGTGGACGGCCGACCGCGACGACTCGTTCGCCGTGCTCGACGGCTTTCTCGCGGGCGGCGGCGATTTCGTCGACACTGCCGACGGGTACTCTCACTGGGTGCCAGGGAACACTGGCGGCGAATCGGAGACGATCATTGGAGAGTGGCTGAGCGCTCGCGGCGCGCGAGACCGGGTGACGCTCGCGACAAAGGTGTCGACGCACCCCGACTTCTCCGGGCTCTCCGCGGCGAATGTGCGGGCCGCGGCAGACGCCTCGCTCGCGCGGCTGCAGACCGACCGCATTGACCTCTACTACGCGCACTTCGACGACGAGGAGACCCCGCTCGCCGAGACCGTCGAGGCGTTCTCGGGGCTCGTCGATGCGGGCAAGATTCGTGCGATCGGGGTGTCGAACTACACGGCCGAGCGGGTTGCGGAGTGGTTCGAGATCGCCCGGGCCGGCGGCTACCATCTTCCCGTCGCGCTGCAGCCGCACTACAACCTCGTCGAGCGCGATTTTGAGGCGAACGGGCTGAATTCGGTGGCGGATCGCGAGGGGCTCTCAGTCTTCCCCTACTTCGGGCTCGCCAAGGGCTTTCTCGCTGGGAAGTACCGGGAAGCGGGCGCGGCGGAGGCTGCGGGGGCAAGCCCGAGAGCGGCGGCCGCGGCTGCCTACCTCGACGATCGCGGCCGCCGGGTGCTCGCGGCGCTCGATGAGATCGCCGCGGCGCACGGAGCCGAGCTCGCCTCGGTGTCGCTCGCGTGGCTGCGTCTGCGGCTCGCGAACGGCGCGCCGATCGCGAGTGCGCGTACGACCGCGCAGCTCCCGGCGCTGCTCGCGTCGATGACGCTGGCGCTCACCGCTGATGAGGTCGACGCGCTGAGCAGCGCGGCCGCGTAGCGAACGAGCGCGGTTGGCGGCCGAGGTGGCTACCAACCGCGCTCGACGTTGATATTGCGCTGTGGGAGGCGCCGTGATGCCGGAGCCCGGCCCGGTTACGCGGTGCCGTACAGGCGGTCGCCAGCGTCTCCGAGGCCGGGCACGATGTAGGCGTTCTCGTCGAGCCCCTCGTCGAGGGCTCCCAGCACGAGCGTGACATTGCGGTCGCCAGCTGCCTGCCGCATGAGCTCGACGCCCTCGGGGGTGCCGAGAATGCAGATCGCGGTGATGTCGTCGGCGCCGCGCGCGAACAGGAAGTCGATTGCCGCGGCGAGCGAGCCTCCGGTCGCGAGCATCGGGTCGAGTACGAAGCACTGGCGCCCGGCGAGCGACTCGGGGAGGCGCTCCGCGTACGTGGTCGGCTGCAGCGTCTCTTCGTCGCGCACCATGCCGAGGAAGCCGACCTCGGCGGTCGGCACGAGCTTGACCATGCCCTCGAGCATGCCGAGCCCGGCGCGCAGGATCGGCACGATGAGCGGCAGTGGCTCGCTCAGTCGCACGCCCGTGGTCTTGGCGACCGGGGTCTGGATCTCGATCGGGGAGACGCGCACCTCGCGCGTGGCCTCGTAGGCCAGCAGCGTCATGATCTCCTCGACGAGGAGGCGGAATGTCGGCTGCGGCGTTTTCGCGTCGCGCAGCACCGTCAGTTTGTGTGTGATCAGTGGATGATCTGCAACGAAGACTCGCATGCCCCTATTCTATTGCCGTGACCACCATCCCTCCATCACCAGCCGAGCTTCGCGCAATGGGCCGCGCAATCGACGAGGCGCGCGCCGCCGCGGCCGAGGGCGAGATACCCGTCGGGGCGGTGCTGCTCGGCCCGGCAGGCGAGGTGCTCGCGACCGGGCGAAACGCGCGCGAGGCGGGTGTGGATCCCACGGCGCACGCCGAGGTCGTTGCGATCAGGGCGGCAGCGGCCGCTGCGGGCGATCGGTACCTGAACGGTTGCACGCTCGTCGTCACGCTCGAGCCGTGCACCATGTGCGCCGGGGTGATCTTGGCAGCGCGTGTTTCGCGAGTAGTGTTCGGCGCCTGGGATGAGAAGGCCGGCGCGGTCGGCAGCGTCTACGATCTGCTCCGCGACGGCCGGCTGCCACACCCGGTGCCCGAGGTGGTCGCGGGCGTGCGGGCCGAGGAGTGCGCGGCGCTTCTCGAGGACTTCTTTCGGGAGCGTCGCTAACCGCCGGGTGTGCCAAGCGAGCGGAGCCGGGCACCAGGCCCGGCTATCCGAGCGGCGCGACGGCGACTGGCTCCGCTGCGAACGAGACGTCGACGGCGTCACCGGGCTGGAAGGCAACATCCGCGCCGTGTTGTGAGGCCAGCGTCGTGCCATCGCTGAGCTCGACAACGGTGCGGCGAATGGAGCCGAGGAAGCCGCTGGAGACGACCGTCGCGGCGATGCCCGCAGCCCCAATCCCTGTGCTTGTCGTCGGCCCGGGCTGCGCTCGCACCGGCGTTCCTGGTGCGAGCCGAACGTGCTCGGGTCGCACGTACGCGGTCACGGCGGACCCGGAGGCCCCCGATCCCGCCCCCAGAGCTGACCCGAGGCCGGCACCAGGCTTTCCGCCGATCACGGGGATGGCTGCCCCCTGCACGCGCACGACCGCGCCGTCGGGGTGCGTGTCGAGCACCCCCGAGACCCGGTTCGACAGGCCAACGAAGTCGGCGACGAACGGCGACACTGGCCGCCGGTAGAGCTCCTCGGGGGTGCCGAGCTGGGCGATCCTGCCGGCCTCCATGACCGCGACCCTGTCTGAGATCGCGAGCGCCTCCTCCTGGTCGTGCGTGACGAACACGGTGCTGATGCCGAGCTCCGTCTGGATCGCCCGGATCTGCTCCCGAAGCCGCACCCGAACCTTGGCGTCGAGGGCCGAGAGCGGCTCGTCGAGGAGCAGGGCGCGAGGCCGCGTGACGAGGGCCCGCGCGAGCGCGACGCGCTGCTGTTGACCGCCCGACAGCTCGTGCGGGAAACGCTCGGCGAGGTGGTCGAGCCCGACAATCTCGAGGAGCTCCCCAACCCGCCGCGTGCGCTCGGCACGATCCACGCGGCGCATTCGCAGCCCGAACTCGACGTTTCGCGCTACCGAGAGGTGCGGGAACAGTGAGTACTGCTGGAAGACCATTCCGATGTCGCGGCGGCTCACGGGTACACCGGTCACGTCTTCGTCGCCGAGCAAGATCCGCCCGCCCGAGACCCGCTCAAGCCCCGCAATGCAGCGCAGCGCCGTCGTCTTCCCGCAGCCCGATGGGCCGAGCAGGCAGACGAGCTCGCCGGGGTCGAGCGCGAGGTCGACGCCGTGCAGCACGGTCGTTGACCCGTAAGACTTCGTGACGCCTTCGAGCCTGACAGGCGATGAGGCGGGGGCGGGGTTAGCGGCCACGGCCGGGCTCCTTCTGACTGGGCGCGGGTGCTGCGGCGCGCGGAGTAGTGGGTGGGGCGACGCGAACTTCGGCCGCGCCGCCGGGCGAGCGCCGCCGCGGCGGGCCGCCGGTTGCGCTCACGAGCAGCAGCAGCACGAACGCCGCGACGAGCGAGATGAGCGACACGGCAACCGCGACGAACGGGTCTGATTTCGAGATCTGCAGGAGCGCGGTCTGCAGGGTGACTCGGTTGAGTAGCGACGACACGGTGAACTCACCGAGCACGATCGCGATGGTGACGAGCGAGGCGGCGAGCAGGCCCCGCCGCACACCGGGCGCGATGACGCGAACGAGCACGGTCACCCAGCCGGCGCCGAGCGAGCGGGCGGCCTCGGCGCGCACGCGCGCGTCCATGCCGGTGAGGTCTGCGGCGATCGCTCGGTACGCGAACGGGAGCACGAGTACCCCGTAGGCGAGCGCGAGCGTCCACACGCCCGACCCGAAGGTCTGGCCGATCACCCGGTAGATCGGCGCGAAGCCGACGACGAGCACAATCGCGGGCACAGCGATCGGCAACACGGTCAACAGGTCAAGCGCGCGCTGCAGCCGCGGAAACCTCAGGTGCACGAGCACGATCGTCGGGAAGAACAGCACGAGCACGATGCCGAGCGAGATCACGGCGAGCAAGAGCGAATTCTGAACGCCCTGCGCGAGCACGCGGTAGCCACGCGCCTTGTCGGGGTCGAACAGGGCCGCCCAGTGCGAGAGATCGTGGCCGCCGGCGGTGTTGCGCAGCGTGAACTCGAGCATCGCGACGAGCGGAATGAGAAACACGATCCCGATCACGGCGACGACCGCCCTGGCGGCGGCGGGCGAGGGGCGCCCGGGGATCCCGGCGCTCACCCCTGCCACCTCGCGGTGCGGGCCATGAGGCGCCCGTACCCGAACATCACGATGGTCATGACGACGATCATGCCGAGCGCGAGCACGCCCGCGTTCGAGGCGAGCGAGGCGCCGGTCTCGCCGATGAGCGCGGCCCTGATCTTCAGCGGCACAATCTGCGAACCCTGGCTGATGAGCGCCGCCGCCGTCGCGTACGAGGAGAACGCGTTCGCGAACAGCAGCAGCAGCGAGCCGAGGAACGCGGGGGTGAGGATCGGGATCCCGACCCGCAGCCAGTAGCTGCCGCCGCGGCCGCCGAGCGTTGCGACGGCCTCGGCCCACCCCGGCCTGAGCGCGAGGACGGCAGGGAGGAACGTGATCACCATGAGCGGAACCTGGAAATACAGGTACGGCAGCACGAGACCCGGCAGCTCGTAGAGCCACACCCCGTCAGCGTAGATGTCGGTGCCGAGCCGTTCCCTGAGGAGCACGGTGATGAGGCCCTGACTGCCGATCGTGGCGATAAAGGCGAAGGCGAGCATGACGCCGCCGAACTGCGCAAGCACCGAGCTCGCGGCGTCGACGACGCGGCGGAGCGGGCCCTGTTCTGGCAGGGCAGCGAGCGCCCAGCAGAGGGTCGCTCCGACGACCGCGCCGACCACCGCAGTGACGGCGCTCAGCCAGATGCTCGCCCAGAACGCCGACAGCGTCTCGGGGGCGAACAGCACGGGGAGATTTTCGAGCGTGAGGCCACCGTCTGCGGTGAAACCGGACCCGACGGCGATGAGTGTCGGAACGATCAGAAACAACACAACGTAGGCGGTGAACGGGACGAGGCCGAGCGCCGCAAGGAATTTGCGCATGAGGAGTGGAAGAAAAGCGAGGGCCTGTGTGCCGCTGCGACCGCAGCGGCACACAGGCCGAGGCGCTTACTTGACGACCGCAGCCCAGCGCTCGGAGAGCAGCGCGTTCGCGGCGTCGGTCTGTGCCTGATCGGGCGAGATCCAGTCCTCTGAGCTCGTGCCGAAGCTCACCTGCTCGATGAGCTGCTCGTCGACCGATCCTGCCTCCTTGAGCGCATCGATCCTGACGGGCACGGCGTTACCCTCGAGGAACAGGGCCTGCGCCTCGTCCGAGAAGATCCACTCCTGCCAGAGGCGGGCGGCAGCGGGGTTCGGTGCGTCGGCGTTGATGGCCTCGTTGTAGAACGAGACGTAGACGGGGCCGTCGAGCACGGTGGTCTTCCAGCTCGGCTTGTCGGCGGCCGCCGCGATGTTGTTGAACGACCAGTCGAAGACCGCGGGCGTCTCGCCCGACGCGATCGTCGCAGGGGTCGGGTCGACGGTGAGGAAGTTGCCGGCGTCGCGCAGCTTCTGAGCGAAGTCGATGCCGGGGCCGAAATCGTCGATGCCGCCGCCGTTCAGCGCCGAGATCGAGCCGACCGCGGCGAAGGCCGCGCCGGCCTGCGTGGGGTCACCGTTGAGCGCGACCGCGCCCTTGAACTCCGACCCGAGCAGGTCGTCGACCTGCTTCGGCTCCGAGAGCTTGTCTGCGTCGTAGCCGAGCGACATGATGCCCGAGTAGTTGTTTACCCAGAGGCCCGTCGACTCCTTGTTTTCGGCGGGGATCTCGTCCCACTTCTCGACCTTGTACGGCGCGAACTTGTCGGTGTTCGTCAGCGCGACGGCGGCGCCGAGGTCGAAGACGTCGGGCGCGGTGTCCTGGCCCTTGAGGTTCTCGGCAGCCTGGATCTCCTCGGCGCTCGAGGCGTCGGGCGACGCCGAATTCACGGTGATGCCGTACTTCTCTTCGAACCCGGCGATGATCTCGCCGTAGTTCGCCCAATCCTCGGGGAGGGCGATGACGTTGAGCTGGCCCTCTGCCTTCGCCGCCTCAACGAGCGCGTCCATGCCGCCGAAGTCGGCGGCGCTGGTGGCAGTCGCTGCGTCGACGGAGCCGTCGGAGCCACCACCCTCCGAGGCCGGTGCGCCCGGCGAGCACGCCGCGAGGGCGCCGGTGAGCGCGAGAACCCCGGCCGTGAGGGCGGCGCGGCGGTAGAAGACACGTGAAGTCACAGTGAGCCTTTCGTTGGTGTCTCGGGGCTCACCCGGGTCGGCACTGGCGCCGCCCGAAACCTGAGTTTCCCGACCTGACGCGTCAACGATAGAAAGGCCTGGCGAACGCCAGTTCGCGCGATGGTGACCGGGTGGTAAACGGCCGGCGATCGTTCTCGAAACTTGCCCTCGCGCGAATAGGAGATCCGCCGTTCCCCGCCAGTGGGTGCGGCTGGCTAGCGGCCGCGGCGCTCCCGCATCGTCACGCGCAGACCTGAGGCGATTAACCGTCGAACGAGCTCGCGCCCTCCAACGTGGGTCGCACCAGCAGCAATGAGCGCCGAGTGCATCTCAGCGGGCACGTCGTAGTGGTCGACGTCGAACCCGCGCCTGGGAATGCCGTTCGCAGCCGCGAACTCGTGGAGCTCGTCGAGGTTGTCGTCGCTCACGAGGTGCGCCCACAGCTTGCCGTGGGCGGGCCAGCTGGGGTCGTCGATGAGCACCATCGGTCAGTCGCTCGACAGCATGACGATCGAGCTGGTCGTCGGCGTCGGCAGGTTCGGGTCGAGCCACACGTCGGGCTCGATGTAGATCACCCGGGCCGCAGGCACGGCCTCGCGCACGCGACGCTCGGCCATGTTGATGATCACCGAGACCTCAGACATCGTGGTGGTCGCCGGCAGCGACACCTTCGCGGCGACCATGATCTCGTCGGGCCCGAGATACAGGGTCTTCATGTGAATGATGCGGTCGATCTCTTTCGCGTCTGCGAGCGCGAACTGAATCTTCTGCACATCTTCGGCGGTGGCGCCCTCTCCGATGAGCAGGCTCTTCGTTTCGATGCCGATGATGACGGCGACGGCGATGAGCAGCGCGCCGATGAGAATCGTTGCAGCGGCATCGAAGAACGTGTTGCCGGTGAGAACAGTCAGCCCAACGCCGACGAACGCGAATGACAGGCCGACGAGGGCGGCAAAGTCTTCGAGGAGGATCACTGGGAGCTCCGGTGACTTCGCGCGGCGAATGAAGCTCAGCCAGGTCGAGGGGCCCTTGTGGGGGCGGCTCTCCTTGATCGCGGTGCGCAGCGACAGGCTCTCGAGCACGATCGCGACGGCGAGAACGGCGAGCGGAAGCCACCACATCTCGATCGTGTGCGGGTCGCGAATCTTCGAGATGCCCTCCCAGATCGAGAACAGGCCGCCGACCGTAAACAAGACGATCGCGACGATGAAGGCGTAGATGTAGCGCTCGCGGCCGTAGCCGAACGGGTGCTCGCGGTCGGGGGCCCGCTTGGACTTGCGTCGCCCGACGAGCAGCAGCAACTGGTTGCCAGAGTCTGCGAGCGAGTGGACGCCCTCGGCCAGCATCGCCGAGGACCCTGACAGCGCCCACGCAACGAACTTCGTAATCGCGATGCCAACGTTCGCGAGGAGCGCCGCAATGATCGCGCGCTTGCCGCCTTCACTACTCATGATGCCTCCTGGAATGATGCCCTCGGGCTCAAGTGTATGCGGCAGCCTATGCTTTACCGGGGGTACGGCGCGGCAGACGCACAAAGTCAGTCGTCGACGCGGGGCGAAGACCCAACTTTGTCGGGCAGACTGGTGGCATGACAACGCAGCCCGAGACCCAGGCCCTTCCGCGCACCGCAATGATCGGCGTCGGCTCGATGGGCGGCGCTATCCTTGCCGGGCTGCGAAGCCCCGCCGTGCGGATCGCGCTGCCGATCACCGTCACCACGAACTCGCAGGCAAGCGCCGACGAATTCGCCGGAGCCGCCGATGTGGTGGCGCTCGCCGCAGAGACCGAGCCCGGGGCAAACCGCATGGCCGTGCGCGATGCCGAGGTCGTGATGCTCGCGGTGAAGCCGTGGATGATCGCTGATGTCGCGCGCGAGATCGCGCCAGACATCGCCCCCGGCACCATCGTCGTGAGCGTCGCGGCAGGTGTCTCGTGCGCGCAGATTGAGGCGGAGCTGCCCGGGGCGCAGGTGGTGCGGGCGATGCCGAATACGCCGTCGCACCTCGGGCGCGGGGTCGCGGGCGTCGCGGGCGGATCCTCGGCCTCTGCCGAAGCGGTCGAGACCGTGCGGCGGGTGTTTGAGACCGTCGGCGACGTGATCGTCGTGCGCGAGGAACAGATTAACGACGTGGCCGCGGTGTCGGGCTCGGGCCCCGCGTATCTCTTTCTCTACGTTGAAGAAATGACGGCCGCGGCCATTCGCCGAGGCTTCACCCCGGAACAGGCCCGCACGCTGGTGAACGGCACCGTCTCTGGCGCGGCCGAGCTGCTCGTGCAGAGCGGCGAGAACCCCGCGCAGCTGCGCCGCAACGTCACGAGCCCGAAGGGCACAACCGAGCAGGCCGTGTTCGTGCTGCAGGATGCGGGCTGGGGCGAGCTGTTCGACCGTGCGCTGGCCGCGAATGTGCGGCGCTCGGAGGAGCTCGAGCGCGGGGAGTAGGGCGCGCGGGGCTGCGGTTGGGGGTGGGCTTGCTGGGCAAGCTGCGGTAGATAGGGTTTCTGCCGTCGTACGGGCCGGGGCCTTGGTTTTGGGTCTATCTTGTGCTGATTGCCTATCTTGCGCCGCAGCCCGGCAGCCCGGCAGCCCGGCAGCCCGGCTAGCCGATGGTGGCGAAGCGCTCCACATCGGCGGCGGTGCCCGACACGATGATGAGGTCGTGCGTCGAGATCACCGTCTCTTGCGTCGCGTGCGTGAACGGCTGCCCCGGGGTTTTCACCCCGACGACGGTCACCCGGTAGCGGGTGCGCACCCCGCTCTCGCGCAGCGTGCGGCCGCGCACCGAGCGCGGCGGGTACATCTTCGCGATGACGTAGTTATCGTCGAACTGAATGAAATCGAGCATCGCACCCGAGAGCAGGTGGGCGACGCGCTCCCCGGCCTCGCGCTCGGGGTAGATGACGTGGTTCACGCCAATGCGCTCGAGAATCTTGCCGTGCGAGTGCGAGATGGCCTTCGCCCAGATCTGGGGAATGCCGAGATCGACGAGGTTTGCTGCGATGAGCACGCTCGACTCAATCGATGCGCCCGTCGCTACGACAGCGATCTGAAACTCGTCTGCGCCGATCTGTTGCAGCGCCTCCATCGAGCGCGCGTCGGCCTGCACCGCGTGCGTCACGCGGTCAGACCACTTCTGCACGAGCTCGGCGTTGCTATCAACGACGAGCACCTCGCGGTCTTGCCGATCGAGCTGGCCAGCGGTAGACGCGCCAAACCGGCCGAGCCCGATCACGATGACGGGGGCATCACTTCGAATATCAACCAACGATCGGCCTTTCCTCTGGGAACCTGAACAGCTGCGACCGGCTGGTGGCCGCAACCGCGGCGGCGAGGGTGACGGTGCCGACACGGCCCGCCCACATCGTCGCCGCAAGAATGTATTTGCCCGCGTCGGGGAGCTCCTCAGACAGGCCGGTGCTCAGGCCGCACGTGCCAAACGCAGAGATCACCTCGAACAGCGTCTCGTCGAGTGTGGTACCGGCGATGTGCATGATCGCGGTCGTCGAGATGAGCACGATCGTCGCGCCCCAGATGAGCACCGAGACCGCGACCCTGAGCACCTCGGTCGGAATTCGCCTGCCGAACGCCTGCATGTCTTGGTAGCCGCGGGCCTCGGCGTAGGCCGCGAGGAAGAGCACCGCGATCGTCGTCACCTTGATGCCGCCAGCTGTCGAGGCCGATCCGCCACCCACGAACATCAGCATGTCGAGCACGAGGCGCGTCGACCCGTTCATCTCCATCGGGTCGATGATGCCGAGCCCGCCCGAGCGAGTCATGATCGACATGTACCACGCGTCGTAGAGCGTGCGCCCGACGGGCTCCGCGCCAAGCGTTTGCGGGTTGTTCCACTCGAGCGAGGTGATGAGCAGCCAGCCGAGCACCACGAAGATCAGCGTGGTCGCGAGCGTGAGCTTTGCGTGCAGGCCAATGTGGCGGCGCTTCTCAGACCCCTTGATGACGTAGCGGTAGAGGGCAAAAATCACCGGGAACCCGATACTGCCGAGAAACACGCCAATCGCGAGCACCGTGAGCAGGTAGTAATCGCCGAGGTATGGTTCAAGCCCGCCCGCGAGCGGCACGAAGCCGGTGTTCGTGAACGCCGAGGCGGCGAGGTAGAACCCGTTCCACAGGGCGTGCCAAAAATCCATGCCGTCTGCCATGAGGCGCGGGGTGATGAGCAGGGTCAGCCCCGCCTCGATGACCAGCAGGCTGATGGCGACCGCGCCGAGCAGCCCGCCGATATCGCCGAGGCCGACGGCCTGGCTCTCGGAGGCGCCGCGCGCGGTGCGATTGGGGTTCGTGTCGCTCGCGACGAGCAGGCGCTGCCTGAGGCCGAGCCTGCGTGTGACCGTCAGGCCGAGCAGGCTCGCGATCGTGAGCACTCCGACGCCGCCGATCTGAATGCCGAGCAAGATGACAATCTCGCCAAACAACGACCACTGCGTCGCCATATCGACCGTCGACAGCCCGGTGACGCAGATTGCCGAAACGGCAGTGAAGAGCGCATCGGCGAGTGGGGTGATCGTGCCGGCCGCGCTCGAGATGGGGAGCGCGAGCAGGGCAGTCCAGATCGCAACCAGGCTCGTGAAGACGAGAATCGCGAATCGGGCTGGGGTGGTGTGGACGAGCGCTTGAAACCACGACGACCGGTTTCCCTGAAAGGGAGCCCTATTGGCGAGTGCGCTTGAGCTCACATCTCCTTCTTTCAGCGAACGGTGGGGTTCAATGTTGTCATGCTACACACTGGTCGGGATACCCTGGTGTCTATGCCAGACATTTTCGGAGTGATCGCAGACGCGACCAGGCGTGACATCTTGCAGGTGCTGCTCGATCGTCATGCCGACGACGCCGAGATGAGCGTCTCCGAAATTGTGAACCAGCTTGAGATCAGCCAGCCTACAGTTTCGAAGCACCTGAAGGTGCTGCGCGACGCCGAACTAGTGACGGTGCGCGAAGAAGGGCAGCACCGGTTTTACTCGCTGAACGCCGAACCGCTCGAAATGGTCGAAGACTTCGTCATCCCGTTTCTCTCAGCGGGCTTCGACACCGAGGTTACCGTTGAGTACCTTGACGGCAACGGTTCGACGGTGACCGGCCCCGAGGGGCTGCACGACGGCGAGCACGTTTTGCCCGAAGAGGCCGCGAGCGCGGCCGAGCGCATCGGGCGCGCTGCTGCCGTCGCCGAGCACCGCGTGAAGGAGCTTGTCGCCCGATTTAAGCTGCGAGAGTAGTGGCTTCAGCCGCGAGAGTGGCCGCTCAGTTCGCGCGAGCCAGCGCGGCGTTGTAGACTGTTGTGATTGTGGGCCACGTTACGGGTAGGCCCCGTACGGCCCCGAGAGACGTGAGGTAACTGATGGGTTCAGTAATCAAGAAGCGCCGCAAGCGTATGTCCAAGAAGAAGCACCGCAAACTGCTTCGGAAGACGCGCCACCAGCGCCGCAACAAGAAGTAGTCACTTCCGCCGCATCAGCGGCTGTGTGACTTGGGCGTCGAGCTTCGGCTCGGCGCCCTTTCTTGTGTGTGTTGGTGCGCGCTCGGCGCCGTGCGCCCCTGTGCGCCCGTCAGGCCCGACGCCCGCGCACCCTAGACTGGCAGGGTGGAACCTGTGCGCATCACCCTGATCGGCAAACCCGGCTGTCACCTCTGCGACGACGCGCGCGAGGTTGTCGAGGGCGTGCGCGCGAAGCTCGCCGCCGAGAGCGTCGCGACCGAGCTTGTCGAGCTCAATATTCTCGAGGACGAGGCGCTCGCGCGACTACACTCCGAAGACATTCCGGTGGTGCGCATCGGTGAGAAGCGCCACGCCATTTGGCGAGTCGACCCCGACAAGTTCGAGGCTGCCGTGCGGCGGGCTGCCGGCTGTGCGAGAAAGACGTTCTGGCGCCGCTAGGCCCGCGATCCACACCCAAGAACACCGAAACACCAAAGGAGCCCCCATGGCCGTGCGCCACATTGTGAGCTGGAAGATGAACGGCGAGACCGCCGCGGAGCGCGCCGCTCAGGCGCGAGAGGTCGTCGAAGCGCTCACGCCGCTGCGCGATATCGTGCCCGGAGTTCTTGCGCTCAACGTTTACCCCAACGGCTTTGACACCGACGGTAACTGGGACGTCGTGCTTGTGAGCGACCACGAAGACAAGGCCGCGCTCGACGCCTACGCGATCAACCCCGATCACGTCGCGGCTGCCGGCGTGGTCAAGGCGCGCGCTGCGGCCCGTTCGGCGGTCGACTTCCAACTGTAGCGGGGAACCGGGCGCCGGGCCCGAGCCGGGCGCACCGAGCCGGGCCCGAGCCGGGCGCCCCGAGCCGGGCGCCCACCTCACTCCGCGGCAGCGCCGCGACCGTGCGCGGCGAGCCTGAACGCGGCGGGCGGAGGCGCTGAACCCGTCGCCGAGTCGGCGAGAATTCGCCCGATGGCGGGCGCAAACTTGTAGCCGTGGCCCGAAAACCCTGCGGCGACCGTGATGGGGCCGAAGCGCTCGAGCACGAAGCGCCCCGACGCGGTGGAGGTGTAGGTGCAGCTGATTTCGACGCCCGTGTCTGGGTCGAGCCCCGGGAACCACTCCGCGACGTGCTCGCGCACTGCCGCGCGCACCTCGTCGGTCGCGCGGAACGTGCGCTTATCGGGGTCGACCTCGTGGCCGACCGCGTGCAGCCCGACTTTCACGCCCTCGCCTGGGCTCGGCATGCCGTAGACGTTGCCGCCGCGCTCGTCGAGCTGGGCGGGCGCGAACATGTGGTTGAACGACGGCCAGGGCAGGCCAGGGTCGCGCGGGGTGAAGTGCGCCGGGTGTTCCTCGGTGACGGTGAGCTGTGGCAGCTCGATGGGGCCGCCCGGCCCGCTGAGGTCGCGGAGCAGGGGCGCTGTCCAGGCCCCAGCTGCCACGATCACGCGATCCGCCTCGATGGTGCGCCGCTCGCCGCCCGGCGCCGCGAGCTCGACCCGCACGGGCCCGTCTGCGCCGCCGGCCCCCGCGTAGGGCTCGATCGAGAGCACCCGCTGGCCCCGCTCGATTACCGCGCCATCGCGCTCGGCAGCGGCCTCCATGGCGCTGAGCGCGCGGGCCGCATACCCCACCCCGGCCTGGCGGCCGAGCAACACCGGCCCCCGAAAGCGCATGCCCGGCCAGCGGGCGGCCGCGGCCGCGGGGTCGAGCAGCTGCGCATCGGCGCCGCGCTCGGCGAGTGCCGCGTGCGCCGCGAGCACCACGACTTCGTCACCCTGCGTGACGAGCCCGTGCAGCCCGAGTAGCGGCTCGGGCGCCCCGCGCTCGAGCTCGCGCCACAGCCCGAGCGCCTCGTCGAACAGGTCGAGGTAGTGCGCCTCGTGGTAGGCGTTATTGATGTTGCGGGTGGAGCCGTGCGAGGCGCCGCGCGTGTGGTGCTGGCCGAACCGCTCGACGAGGCGCACGTGCTCGCCTCTTCGGGCGAGCTGCCAGGCCGCGGCGAGCCCCATGACGCCGCCGCCGATGACGAGGTGGGCGACGCGCTCAGCCATGATCGGGCGCGATCTCGCTCGCGTCGGCTTCGCCCACGGGGGTGTGCACGTGCACCCGTTCGCCGGCGGCATTGAAGATGCTGATGACCTCGGCGGGTTTCGTTCCAGCGGCGCGCATGCGGTGGGGAACGACGGTGTCGAACTCGGCGGCCTCGCCCGGCTCCAGCACGAGCACCTGGTCGCCGAGGGTGAGTTCGAGTTCGCCCGTCAGCACGTAGATCCACTCGTGCCCGTCGTGTACTTGGGGTTCGCGCACGGGAGCGCCAGGGCGGTAGGTGATTTTGAACGCGCGCACGTCAGATTCTTGGCGTGTCAGCGGGGCGATTGTCATGCCGCCGCGGGTCACCGGGGTGCGGTGCACCCGCGGGTCGCGCGCACGCTGCTCGAGCAGGTCATCGATGCGGATCCCGAGCTGGCCAGTGAGCGGCAACAGTAGCTCGAGGCTCGCCTGGCGCTTCCCAGACTCGAGCCGAGACAGCGTCGACGTCGACATGCCGGCGCGCCCGGCGAGGTCTTCGAGTGTCCAGCCGCGCTGCTGCCTGGCTGTTCTCAGCCGCGGGCCGAGCTGGTCGAGTGCGTCCATGGGCATGCCTTCTTTCGCTAGTCGCGCTGAGAGAAACCTAAGCCACCCTTGCCAATTGTGCAAGTTCGGTTGCCGCAATGGCATTCTTTCGCGACGATGGTCGCATGCAGACCACACCACACGAACCCTCGCAACCTGCCGCCAACGGCTTCGACGCGGTCATCATCGGCGGCGGGGCGGCAGGCCTGAGCGCGGCCCAGGCGCTCGGCAGGTCACTTCGGCGCACGCTCGTGATCGATTCGGGCGAGCCCCGAAACCGCTTCGCCGGTCACATGCACAACGTGCTCGGGCTCGACGGCACCCCGCCCGGCGAGCTCATTGCGCGCGGGCGCGCCGAGGCCGAGGCCTACGGCGTCGAGTTCGCTGTGGGGCTTGTTTCAGCCGTTCGCGAGGGTAAAAACGGGCTGGTGCTCGACGTCGAGGGCCGGGCGGGCGGCGCGCCCACGACGATCCGCACCCGCGCGCTTGTCGTCGCGACCGGGGTCGTCGACGTGCTCCCCGATATCCCCGGCCTCGCCGCGCACTGGGGCAGTTCCGTGCTGCACTGCCCGTACTGCCACGGCTGGGAGGTGCGCGGGCAGCGCCTCGCGGTGATCGCGACGTCGCCGGCTTCGCTGCACCAGGCGAAGCTGCTGCGGCAGTGGACCGACAGCCTCACGGTGTTCAGCGCGGGGCTCGGTGAGCTTGACGCCGCGGTCGAACGGGAGCTCAGCGCCCGCGGGGTGGCGCTCGTGCCGGCGGCGGTGACAGAGGTTGTCGGGGGTGCCGCAGGGCTCGCGGGTGTGCGCACGAGCGACGGGGCGCTCCACAACATCGACGCGGTGTTCACGGCTGCCACGATGACGCCGCGCGACGAGTTTCTCGCTGGGCTTGGGCTCGAGCGCACCGACGCGCCGTTCGGTAGTTTTCTCGCGGTGGATCCGATGGGCAACACCAGCCACCCGCGCGTCTGGGCGATCGGCAACATCGTCAACCCGATGGCAACCGTGCCGATCGCGATGGGCGCGGGAGCGCAGGCGGGCGCGGCGGTAAACTACGCGCTAGTTGAAGAAGATTTCGGGCTCGCGGCGGAGGGAACACGATGACCGAGGCAGCACTCGACCCGAAGGCGTTCTGGGAGGCCCGCTATGGCGAGGCCGACCGAATGTGGTCGGGGCGCGTGAACGAGACGCTCGCGCTTGTCGTGGCGTCGCTCACTCCAGGCCGCTCGCTCGACCTCGGCTGCGGCGAGGGCGGCGACGTGCTGTGGCTCGCCGAGCGCGGCTGGGAGGCAACCGGTATCGACCTGTCTCAGACCGCGATCGAGCGCGCAAGGGCTGAGGCTGAGGCGCGCGGCGTGTCGGCGACGTTCATCGACGCCGACCTCGCGCGGTGGGCTGATCAGCCCGCTGGCGTCGACGGCTCAGAGCGGCCCTTTGAGCTCGTGACCGCCAGCTTTCTGCAATCGCCGGCGCAGCTCCCGCGCGGGCCAGTGCTGCGCGCTGCCGCTGGTCGCGTCGCCCCAGGTGGCACGCTCGCCATCATCGCCCACGCGGCAGCGCCGTCGTGGGCAGCAGGCCACGAGCACCGCGGCCCGACGCACTTCCCGCGCCCCGAAGATGAGCTCGCAGAGCTCGCGCTCGAGGGCGCCGAGTGGAGCATCGAGGTCGCGGAGGTTCGTGAGCGTGCCGCGACCGGGCCCGAGGGCGAGCCCGGCACCCACTTCGACACGGTCGTTGTCGCGAGGCGTCGCTAGAGTTTCTCGACCTCGGTGCGCTCGCGGCCAAGCGGCCGCTCGGGCACCTAGCAACTCGCAGGGCTAGGTCTGGGTGGCAGGCCGGGGCAGCGACGTCTGAGGCCTCTCCTATGGTGAGGGCATGACCGATCAGCACACGGCGGGCGAGTTGCCGCCCGCACGCTCATGGAAATGGCCCACGTTCGAGATTCTCCTCTACGGTCTCGCGTCGTCGGCGCTCGTCGTCATAGTGCTCGGAGCCCCTGTGCGGGGCGAGTTGTTTGGTGATTTTTGGGCACTCGTACCGATAGCAGGAACGCGAGCGCTCGAGCACATTGGGTGGGGGCTCGGGGCGTACATTCCCGTGCTGCTGAGCTTCTACGCGATCGTGATTGGTGGGCAGATCGCGCAGTTGCGCAATGCGGGGGCGACGCAGAGGCTGCTGGGAACGGTCGCGCAGCTGACGATGGGCGCGCTGATGCCAGCAATACTCCTGATCTTCGCCGCCTGTATTGCCGACCCGCAGCTCGCTGGCGGGCTCGTGGTGCTGCTGCCCGTATCGGGGCTCGCATTCTTCCTCGCCGTTCAGCTCGGCGGGTTCGTTGTGGTTGAGAACTCGATGAAACTCGCGCACGCCAGAGAGAACGCCGCGTGGGTCACAGGTCGACTGAAGAAACTCGAGCCGCGCGGCGAACACACCACCGGGGCCGGGATGGCGAGCGCCGCGATCGCGACAGCGGTAGGGGTGGCATTCTCTGTAGCCGCAGGGCTGACGAGTCTGCAGGAGATGTTTTTCGCACTCCTCGTATTCTGCGCGATCTCCGCGATTATCACAGCGTACAACCTGATGAATCTGCGGTTCCTTTACGGTGCCAGAGACCGGGTCACTCGCGTAGCGCTGCTGCTGCCAATGATCGGGGTGCATGCCGCCGTGGCCGCGAACGCGCTTCCCCTGTGGGCGGTGGGCAAAGAATCATTGGCGGTGGGCCTTCTTGGCGTGGTGAGCACCTGTGCTCTGTTGGTGAGCGCGCCCGGGCCGCGTGCCGGCAAGAGCTGGAGTCAGTGGACCACCCGAGCTGGCGCGGCGGCGCTGGCGGTGCGCGACCTCAATAACATGCGCGCGCGTCTGCAGCGCGAGATAGCGGCATTGGAGGCTCGGCTTCCTGCGGTGAACGCGCCGACGCTGCAGCAGCGCGTGCGAGCCGCTGTGGGAGCGCTGCGCGGGCGCTAGAGTTTCTCCACCTCGACGAAGACAATCGGCTCGGTCGAGGCCGTGTTGCTGATCTCGTGCTCCGAGCCCGCCGGCCGCGAGTAGCTCACTCCGGTTTCGAGCGCGGCCTCGAAGCTGGTGCCGTCGGCGTTTTTCACGTGCATCGATGCGGTCACGAGCGGAACGACGACGTATTCGTGCTCGTGCACGTGCATGGGAATCGTGCCGCCCGGCATGATCGTCCACTGAGTCACCCGAAAGTGCTCGTTGTCGAGCTGAACTTGGCTGTGCGATCCGGTAGTCATTGCACCATTGTCCCACCACAAACGAAGCGGCCCTTCCCGCGTGGCGGTAGGCCGCCGCCAAAAGCCGAGGCGCCAGGTGGCCGTTACCGCCCTCACGGCCAGCCCGGGTGCGGTTGTGGGTGCGGGTGCAACCCGGTCTGACGAGTGATTGCTGGGTAGATGTTCTGTTGAATCCCTATGTCAATTGAATATGTTGTCGTAGCATGTGGCCAGAGCATCGTCGAGGTGTTCTCGACGAGACGATACAAAGGGGTATTGCTGATGTCACTCAATGAAGCCGAAAAGGCAGAAAACCCACGACGCGGATGGACGAAGGCGCGGGCAATTCTTGCCGGTGGCCTCGTGCTTGGTGTTGGAGCTGCGATTACGCTCGCCGCCTGGACGGATACGGAATGGGCCCGCGGCATCTTCAGCAGCGGCAACTTTGGGATCGAGGGCTCGACCGACGGTTCGACCTTTGATGATCACCCAACGAGTGCTGCCCCGGCGACGCTGAGCTTTGAGGTGGGAGCAAACAAACTCTCTCCCGAAAGTGCCGTTTACGCAGGGTTCGCCGTGCGGCTCGAAGCCAACTCTGACTACGCAGGCATGGTTACGGTAGAACAAGACATGACTGCTGCGCTCGCCGGGACGACTGCGAGCTACGTCTACACCACCAGTGCGGGTTGCGACGCGACCACCTTCCAGACCGGCACAGATGCGAACGTGCCGACGTTCGAACTTGCGGCACTGGACGACCCGACATATCTCTGCTTCCAGGTGTCCGCAGATGACACTCTGGCCCAGGGTCAGAGTGGGTCGATTACTTGGACATTCACCGCTGAATCCGGCGCGACCCTGTAGCTCAGCCATGAACGGCCGCACTCGCAAGGGGCGGGCTCGGGGGAGGTACTCTGCCGCGCCACCGAGCTGGTTCACCCGAGCCCGCGCGCTGCTCGCCGGTGCGTTGGTGCTCGGGGTCGGTGGCACTCTGACGCTCGCAGCATGGACTGACACCGAGATAGCTCGCGGTGCCTTCACCGCGAGTCAATTCGCGATCGAAGGGTCGACTGACGGTTCCACGTTTTCTGAACATCCCTCCAGCGGGCCCGCGGCGCTCAGCTTCTCGGTGAACTCCTCGACGATGTCGCCCGGAGCGACCAGCTACGCGCGTTTTGTTGTGCGCACGACCTCTGCAACGAATGTAGCTGGGGCGGTCGCACTCGGTGGAGCAACGGTCACGGGAACCGGGCTCGGAGCATTCCTGAAATACGGGGTGCGAACGATTCCCGCGGGCGCTGCCTGCGATGCAACGTCATTTGCCTCAGGCGCGGTTGTCGTGCCGAATGACAGCGCCCTGAGCGTCGGTGCGACTGGCGCTCAGCCGCTCGTCGCGGCGGCAGGGGCGGTGGTGGCCTACTGCTTCGCAGTTTCGCTCCCACCCGGCACGAGTAACGCGGCCCAGGGGTTGAACGCGTCGGCCACGTGGACCCTGACGGCGACTTCAGCGTCATAGCTTGCTCAGCATCTGCATCGACGAGATTTGAGAGGTGGTACATCGGTGGCGAGACAGCGAGATGGTGGGCTGCCGGCGGTAGGGAACATGCTCCTGAACCTTGCCGCCATCGGTGGTCTTGCGTGCATCGTGCTTGTCGTGCTGTCGCTCGCGTTCCACATCTCGCTCATCATGTTCAAGACCGGTTCGATGTCGCCGACAATTCCGGCGGGCTCCCTCGCGGTTGTCCGCACGATTCCAGCGAGCGAGATTCGGGTGGGTGACGTGCTCACGGTCGATCGGCCAGGCATGCTGCCAGTTACACACCGAGTGACCTCGGTCGAAGGCTCAGGTGAATCTCGAACAATTACCATGCGCGGTGATGCGAACGACGCTGAAGACCCAGCACCCTACGAGGTGACAGATGCGCGTCGCGTACTGGGGTCGGTGCCGCATCTCGCTCGGGTAGTCGTGTGGTTCTCGAACCCCTGGGTGCTCGGCGCGATGACGTTGGGCGCCGCAACCCTGGTGACCTGGGCATTCTGGCCGCGTGAGCCCCGAGACAGGGAGCCCAGTCAGCCCCGGAGGCCGAAACATGAGCGGGTCGCTGCCGATGCGGCACTGACACTTGGAGCCTCGGTTCTGCTGTGGGGCGCCCTGACGCTTGCGCCGCTCTCGACGCCACCCGCGTCGGCGGCCGAGCCCGTGCCAATAGTGGGCGCCCTGCTCGAGGCCGAAAACGTCGATTCGTCCGAGCCGGTGCCTGTTGTTACCACTGGGCGCTTCATCACCATAACGTCGATTGGCGACACCAAAGAGATGCGCGCGATGCGCCCCGGTGTGCCGGTGCCGTGGCAAATTGGTGTGCGCACGACGGCGGGCGGAGCGAACGAAGTGACGGTGAGCCTCGAAGCCAACGGGGCGCGCGATCTCGGTCTCAGCCTCAACGTACGCGAGTGCGATGTGCGGTGGGTCGGAGGAGGTTGCAGCGGCAACGAGACAACCGTCGGTGGGCAGGGGGTCGTTGACATCGACGGGGAAGCACAACTGGTGACGGTGCTCAGAGACGGGGCAGAACGCTGGTTCCTGGTGAACGCGACGATTGCCGCCCCGGCCGACGGCACAGTCGAGGTGCTGATGAGGGCAACTGGAGAGGGCGAAACAGTCACGGCGGCCCCCGGGAGAGTCGGGGCGCTGAGTGAGACCGGGGCTACGTCGAACCTTGCCTGGCTGCTCGGCCTCGCAAGCGTGGCCCTTGGGCTTGGGGCCGCCGGTGCAGCCGGGCTGACCGCGCATCGCCGAAGGGCGGTGGGCACATGAGGTATGCGGCGTTCACGCATTCGACCCGGAGCCCGCGCTTGGTGCATGGCGAGCGGGCTGCGGAGCCTGCGCGGGCGACGGGGCTTCGGACTCGGATCGCCGCGTGCATGCTAGCGCTCGCCCTCGGTGCTGTTGCGCTCATGCCCTCCGAGGAGTCAGCTGCTGCCTGGGTGGATGCTGAAGCGGGGCGTGCCTCATTCGCGGCAACCACAGTTCCGACCCCAGAGCCACGTACCGCGAAATGTGGGTTTGACCCCGGCCTACTCGGGGCAACACCGAAGCTCACACTCGAGTGGCGGGTTCCAGCCGGAGCAACCGGGTACACCATGGCAAGCGCTGAGTATGGGCACTTGGCGAATGGCGGTCTCACTCCGTTGACATCGGCGCTGCTGGGGAGCGTGACGGTGACAGGTACGCCGAGCGCAGCAAAGGTTGAGTTCAACCTCGGGCTGCTCGGCGGGTTGTTGGGCGGAGGAGCAACAGTGGCGGTGAGGCTCACCGGTGCGGGGGGCTGGAAATCAGCTTGGCTGGTTGCCACCGGTACGAGCGGAATTGCAGGGTTAAATGCTGACTGCAAGTGGAGCACGTTGCCACCGACATAGTCGGGCCATGAAACAGAAATCGGCACCCTCCGGCTGAGCGGAGGGCGCCGATTCGCGCGTGTGCTGCGCCTAGGGGAGCAGGCGATTCGGGCCGCGGAACAGGTAGGTCGTCTCGCGGATCGAGGGCTGCTCGAGCATGAGCATGAGCACGCGGTTCAGGCCCATGCCGAAGCCGCCGTGCGACGGCATGCCGTAGCGGAAGAAGTCGAGGTAGAAGCCGAGCTCCGCCGGGTCCATCCCCTTGTCGCGGGCCTGGGCCTCGAGTACGTCGATGCGGTGCTCGCGCTGCGCGCCAGTCGAGATCTCGGTGCCGCGGTAGATGAGGTCGTAGCTCTTGGTGAGCTGCGGGTTCTCCTCGTTGCGCATGTGGTAGAACGGGCGGATCGACGAATCGTAGTCCGTGAGGAACACGAAGTCGGTGCCGAACGCTTCCTTCACGTGAGCGGCGATCTGGCGCTCGCCCTCCGGGTCCATGTCGGCGTCTGCGCGGGGTACCTCGTAGCCGCGTGCCTTCACGATCTCCTTCGCCTCGGCGAGCGGGATGCGCGGGAACGGGCGTGCTGGCACCTGGAGGTCGACATTAAAGAGCTTCTGGATCTCTTCCCCGTGCTTCTCCTTCACCGCGGTGAGGCCGGCGACGATGAGCTCCTCGTGAAGCTCCATGACGTCTTCGTGTGAGTCGATCCAGCTGAGCTCGGTGTCGATCGAGGTGAACTCGGTCGCGTGGCGCGAGGTGAACGAGTGGTCGGCGCGGAAGGCTGGGCCGACCTCGAAGATGCCGCCGAAGCCGGCAGCCTGCGCCATCTGCTTGAAGAACTGCGGGCTCTGCGCGAGAAACGCCTTGCCCTCGAAGTACTCGACCTCGAAGAGCTCCGCGCGCGACTCCGACGCCGACGCCATGAGCTTCGGGGTCTGAATCTCGATGAAGCCGCGCTCAACCCAGAGGTTGCGCAGCGCGTGGAGGAAGGTGGTCTGCACGCGGAACACGAGGTTCTGCTCGGGGCGGCGCAGGTCGAGGAAGCGCCAGTCGAGGCGCACGTCGATGTTCGAGTCGTCTGCGACGGGGTTGTCTGGCAGCGCCTTCGTGACGACCTCAATCGTCTCGATCTGAATCTCGACGCCACCGAGCTTCACGCGCTCGTTGTGCTGCAGCTCACCTTCAACGGTCACGAAGGTGCCGTGGGTGAGCTCGGAGATGGTGGTCGTACGGGGCACGAGGATGTCGGAGCGCGGGTTCTCTGGGTCGGGCTCGCGCAGCACGCCGCCGTTGACGAGCTGCACTGCGCCCGACTCGTCGCGGAGCACGACAAACTGCACGTACCGCTGGTCGCGTACCTTCTCAACCCAGCCGGATACGCGTACGGGGCCGTCTTCGCGGGCGGCCAGGTCCTTAATCAATACACGCTCAGTCACCCCCACAGTCTACTTGCCCTTCGCGTGGGCTTCTTGCGGTCGCGCGCGAACCCGCTCGAAGCGCAAAATCCCACCCATGACATAATTTGTAACAATGGGAGACATTGCTTGTGGTTATGTTTGATTGCTTCCTAATCTGGGCGAGGCGCAGTCGCGACGACCCCGTCGCTCGCCACCCGAAAGGAACCACCATGAACCGCTTCGCTCGCACCACCCTTGTCCTCGGCACGCTCGCGGCCGTCGCAATGGGCGCGACGGGTTGCGCGGCGGCGGAGAAACCGGCGGCGGCCACCGGCCCAGAAACCCAGCAGCTGCTCGTCGCGACGGGCGCATCGCCCAAGCCATTCACGTTCCTCGACGAGAACGACGAGCTCACCGGCTACGACATCGAGATCTTGAAGCTCGTCGACGAGAAGCTCGACGACATCGAATTCGAGTTCCAGGTTGCTGAGTTCCCGGCGCTCTTCGCTGGCCTCGACTCCGGCCGATTCAATATCGTCGCGAACAACCTCTCGGCAACCGACGAGCGCCGCGAGAAGTACGCCTTCAGCGACCCCTACATCGAGGCACAGTTCGGCGTCGCGGTCGCGGAGGGCTCCGAGCTCGAAGGGGCCACAACGCTCGACGAACTCGCTGGCAAGCGAACCTATGGCGAGCCCGGCCTGAACTTCACCAAGATCCTCGAAGCGTTCAACGAGGCGAACCCCGACAAGCAGATCGACATTCAGTACTCCGAGCTCGACCTGCAGTCGCAGTACAAGCAGCTCGCAACGGGCGGCGTCGACTTCATCTTCAGCGACAAGGTCGTCTACACCGGGTACGCGGCGGGGCTCCCCACCACCTTCTCGCAGCTCGACGGCGAGAAGCTCGTCGAAGACTTCGGCACGAACCTGTTCTCGGCCTACGCCGTCTCGAAGCAGACGCCAAACGTCGACGCGGTCGTCGAGAAGATCAACGGTGCGCTCACCGAGCTGCGCGAAGACGGCACGCTCACGAAGCTCAGCGAGCAGTTCTTCGACGGCCTCGATGTGTCACCGAAGACGCTGCCCCAGAACGAAAAGTAGGGGCGGGGCCAAGCGCCAATGGACACAATCATCGACTTTCCCGCGATCGGGAAGTACGCGATCGACCTGCTCCCGTACATCCCGGTCACGATCGCGCTCGCCGTCGTCGCGACCGTGCTCGGCACCGCGCTCGGGCTGCTGCTCGCGCTCATCAAGATCGCGAAGGTCCCGGTACTCAGCCAGATCTCCGCGGTGCTCGTCTCGTACCTGCGCGGCACCCCGCCGCTCGTGCAGCTGCTGCTCAACGTGAACGCTGTGCCGATCGCGATCCTGTACATCAACCACGCGTTCGGCACGAGCTTCGACGCGCTGGGGCTGTCGCCCTTCCTCGTCGCGGCGTTCACGTTCGCGCTGACGGAGGCTGCGTACAGCTCGGAGACGATCCGCGCCGCCCTCATCTCGGTGGATCGCCGCGAGATCGAAGCCGCACACTCCCTCGGCATGACACCGTGGCAGACGCTGCGCCGCATCACGATCCCGAACGCGACCGTGGTCGCCTTCCCAACGCTCGTGAACCACTTCATCGGCATGCTCAAGCAGTCATCGCTCGCGTTTGTGGTCTCCATCGTTGAGATCACGGCCTACGCGAAGATCCTCGGCGGCCGCGACTACCGCTTCTTCGAGGCCTACCTCGCGACAGCGATCATCTACTGGGTCCTCACCGTGATCGTTGAGCAGGCCGCCAGGGCGATCGAGGCGCGCATGGAGAGGCCAAGGCCCGCGGGGAAGGCCCGGAGGCCGCGCCCCGATGCAACACCGGGATCCGCCGTAACCCCGGGATCCGCTCCAACCCCGCGATCCGCCGTAACATCGCAACGAACAGAGGTGCCAGCATGATCGCCCTCGAACACATCAGCAAGTCGTTTGGTGATCGCGTGATCCTCGACGACCTCTCGCTCGAATTCGCGCAGGGCGAGGTCACCGCGATCGTCGGGCCATCGGGGGCTGGCAAATCAACCCTGCTGCGCTGCATCGACTTCCTCGAACGCCCAGACAGCGGGCGGGTGATTGTGGGGGATCTCGCGGTCGATGCCCAGACCGCGACGCGCGCCGAGATCCTTGAGCTGCGCAGGCACACCGCAATGGTGTTTCAGCAGTTCCAGCTTTTCAGCCGCAAGACCGCGCTCGAGAACGTCGCCGAGGGGCTCCTCGTGATCCGCGGGCTCGACCGGCGCGAAGCGGAGCGCGAGGCGCTCGTGCAGCTTGACAGAGTCGGCCTCGCCAGTCACGCCAAGCACTACCCGTCGCAGCTCTCGGGCGGGCAGCAGCAGCGCGTCGGCATCGCGCGGGCGCTCGCCATGAAACCGCGGGTGCTGCTGCTCGACGAGCCGACGAGCGCGCTCGACCCTGAGCTCGTCGGCGAGGTGCTCCAGACGATCCGCGGCATCGCGGCAGAGGGGCAGACGATGGCGATCGTCTCGCACGAGATGCACTTCGTGCGTCAGCTCGCAGACCGCGTCCTGTTTCTCGAGGGCGGGCGGATCGTGCAAGATTCGCCACCCGAAGCATTCTTCGGCCCCGCCGCGCACCCGCGCACGCTCGCGTTCCTCAACGACTACCACCTCGCCCACGGCGGGCTTGAGTACCAAATCTGATTGACCTACCCAGGAGATATTCCAATGACTTCCACCACCCCGGCCACCGCGCGCCGCCCACTGCGGCACCTCGGCTTCATTCACCTCGTTCCCTTCGACCGCGACAACCCGGCCCGTGGCCTTGAAGAGGGCATCGAGCTCTTCGAGTACGCCGAAGAGCTCGGGCTCGACAGCGGCTGGGTGCGCACCCGCCACCTGCAGTACGGGCTGTCATCGCCCGCGACCTTCTTCTCTGCGGTCTCCCAGCGCACGAAGCGCATCGGGCTCGGCAGCGCCGTGATTCCGGTCGGGCATGAGAACCCGTTCAGGCTCGCGGAAGACCTCGGCGTCGCCGACGCGCTCTCCGGCGGGCGCGTGCTCCCCGGCCTCAGCGTCCACCCGCCCGGGTACAGCGACGAGGCGAACGATCTCGTCTTCGACACCGGCTGGCGCGGTGAAGACTACGGCTACGGGCGCATCGAACGACTGCGCTCGCTGCTCGCCGGGGAGCCGGTGCGCGAGGTGCCGCCCTACAACGGCATCGGCGGCGACTTCGATTCCGAGCGAGTCGAGCCACACAGCGCCGGGCTCTCTGAACGGCTCTGGTACGGCGGCGGCTCGCTCCGCTCGGCCAAGTGGGCAGGGCAGGCCGGGCTCAACTGGCTCGTCAGCAACATCAGCTCGGCAGAGGAGGGCCGCACCGATTTCGCAGAGGTGCAGCGCGCACAGATCGACGCGTTCAGGTCGCTCCACCCAGAGGGAGACGCCGCCCGCGCCTCGGTCGCCCGCGTGATCGTGCCAACCGACGGGGCGAGCCCCGAACAGCTCGCAAAGTACCGCGCCTACGCAGACGCGCGCACCCCGCGCACGAAGAAGGTGCACGGCAAGAACACGATCATCGCCCCCGACGTGCTCGGGTCGCTCGACGAGATCGTCGCATTCATCGAACACGACCTCGCGTTCAACGCGGCAGACGACTACCTGTTCGAGCTGCCGTTCGAGTTCGATCTCGCCGACTGGAAGCACATTCTGCACCAGCTCGCCACCCGCATTGGCCCAGCGCTCGGGTGGCAACCGGCCGGTGCGTCGCAGTCCGCGCGGCAGGCCCCGGACCATACGGAGCAGGCAGCATGAGCGGGCAGCACGGCGCCCAGCTAGCCGCCGCGACGGGTGCGGCCGCCACGCAAGGCGAGGCGCTCACGATCCGCCGCGCACGCGCAGACGAATACGCGGCGATCGATCAGCTCGTCACCGAGGCCTACGCGCACGATTACGGCGCGCGCGAGAGCGGTGGCGACCCGCTCCACGAGTCGGCCGTGCGCGACCGCGATTTCGAGGTGTGGGTCGCAGCATCTCAGACCAACGAACTCGTCGGCAGCGTGACACTGAGAAAGGCAGGCGGCCCATCGCTGCACGAGGACGTCGCCGAGCACGAACTCGACCTGCGCCTGCTCGGTGTCTCGCCGGGCGCTCGCCGCAGGGGAGTGGGAGCCGCGCTCATGCGGCACGCCGCGACCGTGGCGGCCGAGCGGGGGTTCGCCGCGGTCGTCTTGAAGACGGCGCCGAACATGACGGGGGCCCACCGGCTCTACGAATCGCTCGGCTTCGACCGCACCCCGGCACGAGACGGGCTGTGGATCGGCGGCAACCGCATCATCGACCTCTACAGCTACGTGCTGCCTGTTGCCCCTCCGGCGGTCGCCGGTGCGGCTGTGCACGAAAGCTTCGGTGCGGCTGCCGCTGCGCTCGTGAGCGCCGACACGAGCGACCCCGGTGTCGCGCGCGGGGTGCTCGGGCGCTTCCCGACGGGCGTCGTCGTCGTGACTGGTGGGGCACCGGGTGCCGCGCGGGGGGCCGAGGTGGGGGCCGAGGCGGGGCGAGAAGGTGCTGCAGCGTCAGATGCCGGGGGCGGGGTCGAGCCCGCGGCCCTCGTGCTGCAGTCGTTCGTGTCGCTGTCGATCGATCCACCCCGCGTGCTGCTCTCTGTCGGCAGGGCGTCGACAAGCTGGCCGCGGATTGCCGCCGGCGGCACGTTCAGCGCGACGGTACTCGCAGACGACCAGGGTGCACTCGCCAGGCGGATAGCGCATCCGGGCACGGCGTCGAGGCGCGCCAACAAGCTGCTGGGCGTGCCCGTTGTGCCCGCGCCGCGGCTGGGGCACCCGGTGCTCGTTGACGGCGCGGCCTGGTTCGAATGCTCGATTACCGAGGAGTTCGACGGAGGCGACCACCGCATCGTCGTCGCCGATGTGCTTGGCTTCGGGCACCTCCCGGCCGCGGAGCGCCCGCTCGTGTTCGCGGGCTCCCGCTTCGCCGGGCTCCGCTAGGGCGCCAGACCCCGAGCCCTGCACTTCCCTCCGAGGCCACCCCGTCGCCTGTCGTCGTTCGGGGTGGTTCTCGGAGAGAACTGTAGGGGTCGCCGGCCCGGGCCGGGTGAGGCCGGGCCGGGCGGGCCGGAGCCGGGCGGGCCGGCCGGGCCGGAGCCGGGTGGCCCGGGCCCGACCCGGCCGGGCGCGGGCCCGGCGGCCTAAAGGAGGTGGCCCCCGCCCGACACCTTCATGCGCTCGACCAGGCGCTTGACGTCTTGCGCGCGCTCCTTGGTGGTCACGAGCAGCACGTCTGCGGTGTCGACAACGACGACGTCTTCCATGCCGACGAGCGCGACGAGCCGGTCGCTCTCAGACACCACGATGCCGCTCGACGCGTCTGAGAGCACCTGTGCGCCGTCGCCGAGCACGGCGAGGTCTGATGGCCGGCCGCGGGTGAGCAGGTTCGCGACCGAGGCAAAGTCGCCGACGTCGTCCCACTCGAAGTGCGCGGCGACGCACACCATCTTGCCCGCGGCGGCCGCCGGCTCGGCAACCGTGTAGTCGATCGCGATCTTGGGCAGCGTCGGCCAGAGCCGCTCGCGCACCTCGGCGCCGCGCTTCTTGCCCCACGAAGCCGCCATCTCGCGCAGCGCGTCAACCATCTCGGGCTCGGCGAGGGCCATCTGGTCGAGCAAGACGCTCGCCTTCGCGATGAACATGCCTGCGTTCCAGAGGTAGCCGCCCGCCTTGAGATAGGCCTCTGCGGTCTCGGCGTCAGGCTTCTCGACGAACTCGGTGACGTCGTAGAGATCGAAGGGCGCAAGGTCGGTGCGGGCCTCGCCGCACGAGATATAGCCGAAGCCGGTCGACGGCTGCGAAGGATGTATCCCAATCGTTGCAATGTAGCCCTGATCGGCAGCGCGCACGGCTGTCGCGACCGCGCGACGGAACAGCACATCGCCGCGAATGACGTGGTCTGCGGCGAACGATCCGAGAATGGCATCGGGGTCACGCAGCTCCAAAATCGCCGCGGCGAGGCCGATCGCGGCGGAGGAGTCTTTCGGTTCGCTCTCGGTGACGAGATTCTCAGGGAGGATCTCGGGGAGCTGCTCGAGCACTGACTCTCGGTGCGCGTTTCCGGTGACCACCATGATGCGCTCGGCTGGCACGATCGGGCTGAGTCGCGACCACGTGGCCGACAGGAGCGAGTCGCCGGCGCCGGTCAGGTCGAGGAGAAACTTCGGCGCGTTGGCGCGGGAAAGCGGCCACAGTCGCGAGCCGACCCCGCCTGCAGGGATGACGCAGGTGAGGCGGTCGAGCGCGGGGTTTGGAGAGGTCATACCGCCATACTAATGACTGCCGATGAGCCTCTGGTGGTCGGCGACGCGCGCCGAGGTGTTCGAGAGAGTCCCAGAGAGTGCCATAATGGAAGTCGCAGAGAATTCTCAGCAATGTGGCGTGCCCGCATATCGGGTGCCTCCTCAAATAGATGTTGACTCTGTTGCGTGACGACCAAGGAGGAAGCTCGTGTCAGCCCTACCCGCTGAAGCCGCTCCGGCGGCGAAGAAGAAAGCCCAACGCGGCGGTACCCTCTACCGTGGCAACGAGGGCATGTGGTCCTGGGTGCTGCACCGCATCACGGGTGTAGCCATCTTCTTCTTCTTGCTTGTGCATGTGCTCGACACCGCGTTGATTCGTGTGAGCCCCGAGGCGTACAACGCCGTCATGAGCGCCTACAAGACCCCGATCATGGGCCTGGGCGAATCGGCGCTCGTCGCGGCGATCGTGTTCCACGCCTTCAACGGCCTGCGCATCATTCTTGTTGATTACTGGAGCAAGGGCGCGAAGTACCACAAGGTGATGTTCTGGGTCGTGATCGCGATGTGGGCTGTGACGATGGCTGGCTTCCTGCCGCGTCACCTGATGAACGTGTTCAGTCACTAAGCGAGGGCGGAGTAACAATCATGGCTATGACAATTGACGCGCCCCGCGCGAAGACCCCGGCGAAGAAGAATACCAACTGGGAGAAGTGGGGCTGGATCTACATGCGAGTGTCGGGCGTGCTGCTCGTCGTGCTCGTGTTCGGTCACCTCTTCTCGAACCTGATGATCGGCGACGGCATCAGCGCGATCGACTTCGGCTTCGTTGGCGGCAAGCTCGCGAACCCGTTCTGGATGGTGTGGGACCTGCTGCTGCTCTGGCTCGCGCTGATTCACGGCGCGAACGGCATGCGCACGATCGTGAACGACTACGTCACGCGCCCCCGCCTGAACAAGGTGCTGCGCACCCTCGTGTGGCTCTCTGCCGCGCTCCTGATCCTCCTCGGCACCCTCGTGATCTTCACGTTCGAGCCGTGCCCGCCCGGGGCTGACCCGGCGCTGGTCGCATCATTCTGCGCCACCCGCTAAGCGGTCTGGCACCAGAGACGTTAAGAATTCAGAAGTAAGGAATCCAGTGACCACGAACACTCATGAGGGCGAAGACGTCACCGTGAAGGACGGCGTGACCTATCACCAGTTCGACGTTGTGATCGTCGGTGCTGGCGGTGCGGGCATGCGCGCGGCAATCGAGGCTGGCCCCAAGGCCAAGACCGCGGTTATCTCGAAGCTCTACCCGACTCGCTCGCACACCGGCGCCGCCCAGGGCGGCATGGCGGCTGCGCTCGCCAACGTCGAGGAAGATAACTGGGAGTGGCACACCTTTGACACGGTCAAGGGTGGCGACTACCTCGTTGACCAGGATGCGGCCGAGATTCTCGCGAAGGAAGCGATCGACGCGGTCATCGACCTCGAGAATATGGGCCTACCGTTCAACCGTACGGCTGACGGCAAGATCGACCAGCGTCGCTTCGGTGGCCACACTCGTGACCACGGCAAGGCTGCGGTTCGCCGCGCCTGCTACGCCGCCGACCGAACCGGCCACATGATTCTGCAGACGCTGTTTCAGAACTGCGTGAAGCTCGGCATCAACTTCTACAACGAGTTCTACGTGCTCGACCTCGTGATGACGGGTGAGGGCAAGGATCGCAAGCCCGCGGGCGTCGTCGCCTACGAGCTCTCGACCGGTCAGCTGCACGTCTTCCAGGCAAAGTCGATCGTGTTTGCCACCGGCGGCTTCGGCAAGATCTTCAAGACGACGTCGAACGCGCACACCCTCACCGGTGACGGGGTCGGCATCATCTGGCGCAAGGGCCTGCCGCTCGAGGACATGGAGTTCTACCAGTTCCACCCGACGGGCCTGGCCGGCCTAGGCATCCTCCTCACCGAGGGTGCGCGCGGTGAGGGCGCGATCCTGCGTAACGCGAGCGGCGAGCGCTTCATGGAGCGCTACGCGCCGACGATTAAGGATCTCGCGCCGCGCGACATCGTCGCCCGCTCGATGGTGCAAGAAGTGCTTGACGGCCGCGGTGCCGGCCCGAATAAGGATTACGTCTACCTCGACTGCACCCACCTGGGCGCCGAGGTGCTCGAGACGAAGCTGCCAGACATTACCGAGTTCGCGCGCACCTACCTGGGCGTCGATCCCGTCGTTGAGCCGGTCCCCGTGTTCCCGACGGCGCACTACGCGATGGGCGGCATCCCGACCAACGTCGACGCTGAGGTGCTCATGGACAACGACACCGTTGTTCCCGGCCTCTACGCCGCCGGTGAGTGCGCCTGCGTTTCCGTGCACGGCTCGAACCGTCTCGGCACGAACTCGCTGCTCGACATCAACGTGTTCGGCAAGCGCTCGGGCAACGCGGCTGCCGACTACGCACAGACCGCTTCGTTCGTCGATCTTCCCGCCGATCCCGCCAAGGAGATCCGAGAGCTCGTCGAGGGCTTCCGCACAGGCACCGGCACCGAGCGCGTCTCTGACATTCGTCGCGAGCTGCAGGAGGCCATGGACCGCGGCGCACAGGTGTTCCGCACCGAAGACTCGCTCACCGAGGTGCTCGGCGTGATTCACGATCTGCGCCTGCGCTACAAGAACGTCGGCGTGCAAGACCGCGGAATGCGCTACAACACCGACCTGCTTGAGGCGATTGAGCTCGGGTTCCTGCTCGACCTCGCGGAGGTGCTCACCTACACGGCGCGCAACCGCAAGGAGAGCCGCGGCGGCCACATGCGCGACGACTACCCGGATCGCGATGACGTGAACTACATGCAGCACACGATGGCGTACCTCACGGGCGACCCGCACTCGGCGAACCCAGAGGATCACATCCGGCTTGATTGGAAGCCGGTGACCGTTGTGAAAGATGAGCAGGGCGAGTTGCGTTACCCGCCGCTGGAGAGGAAGTACTAGAACATGAGTGCTGTCACTACTGAGGCGCCAGGTCAGAACGTCGTGGAAGAGATTAAGCCGTTCAATGTCACCCTGCTGATTCGCCGTTTCGACCCCGAGTCGGGCCGCGACGCGTACTGGGAAGACTTTGACGTCGAGATGTACCCGACCGACCGCATTCTCGATGCGCTGCACAAGATCAAGTGGGACATGGACGGCACGCTGTCGTTCCGCCGCTCGTGCGCGCACGGCATCTGCGGCTCGGACGCGATGCGCATCAACGGCCGCAACCGCCTGGCCTGCAAGACGCTCGTGAAAGATCTTGACGTCACGAAGCCGATCTACGTTGAGGCGATCAAGGGCCTGCCCCTTGAGAAGGACCTCATCGTCGATATGGAGCCGTTCTTCGCGTCGTTCCGCGAGGTGCAGCCGTTCCTCGTCGCGAGCACTCCCGCCGAGCCCGGCAAGGAGCGCATCCAGGACATCGCTTCGCGCGAGCGCTTCGACGACACCACGAAGTGCATTCTGTGCGCCGCGTGCACCACGTCGTGCCCCGTCTTCTGGACAGACGGCCAGTACTTCGGCCCGGCGGCGATCGTGAACGCGCACCGCTTCATCTTCGATTCGCGAGACGACAACGCGCAGGTTCGCCTCGACATTCTCAACGACAAGGAAGGCGTGTGGCGCTGCCGCACCACCTTCAACTGCTCGGAGGCATGCCCGCGTGGTATTCAGGTCACCAAGGCTATCGCCGAGGTCAAGGCCGCGATCCGCACCGGTGTGACGGTGTAGCACGCACGTCGCCGCTGCGCAGCAGCAACGAAGAACCGCCCGGGCGCTTAGCGCCCGGGCGGTTTTCGTCTTACTGCGCCTCGCCTGGGCGAACGCAGCTAATCGAGGTGTCGATCGGCTGCCAGGTCGACATGCCTCGCGAGGGGGTGATGAGGCGCATCTCGAGCGCCACGTCGCCGAGCGCCTTGCCCGGGAAATGCTCGCCCCAGGCCGGCAGCAGTGTCGGGTCTGGCGCGTACCAGCCGGTGTGCGGCTCGGGGTCGGTGCCCGTGAGAAAACCGACGTCGAACGTGTTGCCGTGGGTATCGTCGAACTTACCGTCGACGAAGAGGTTGCCCGGTTGGCCCTCGAACGCCGGGTCGTACATCGGCTGCATGAGCGACACGGGTGCCTCGCCAGGCAGGCTGCCCCGCAGTTGGAGAATGCCGTAGCGAGTCGCGGTGCCGATAAATGCGTCGCCCGGGTTCAGGCACTCGAACCCGACGCGGAGCCAGCGGTTGCCGGTCTCGGGTGGAGTGACAGGCGGCAGCACGGGTGGGCGCACCGACGGGCCGGGCGGGGTGGGTTCGGGCGCGACCGGCACGACGTCGGGCACGGCGGGCGGGCGGATCGCGGTGAGGTCGGCTGGCTGCTCCTCGTGCTCCGGCTCCGCTGCTTCTGAGCCGCGCTTGGCAGCATCCGGCGAGTGCCCGCCGCCAGAGCGCTGCGGTTCGTCGACCGACTGCTCGATGCCGCCTGGCCCGACGTCTGTCGAAGGGGGAGCCGCCCCCGTGAGCGAGAGCGAGACGACGGTCACCCCGACGATTGCCGCGGTGACGAGCCCTGCACCGGTCGCGATCACTGCCGGCAATCCGATGCCACCGATGACGCCGGTACTCACCGACGCCGCAGTGCTCGCGCCCGCGGCGCCGGCGGCCGATGAGCTGCCCGCCCCCGCGGTTCCCGCGGCCCCGGCGGCTCCCGCGGCCCCGGCGGCACCCGCCGCCCCGGCGAGGCCAATCTGGTCGGCGAGGCCGAGCTGCTCGGCGAGCATGCCCGTTCCGGCGCTGCCGAGCGTGCCCCACATGAGCACGAGGCCGAGCCGCCGGTTGAGCGTCGCCGACTCTGCCGCTGCCTTGGCGCACGATTCGCACTCGGCGAGGTGGGCCGTGATCTCGCGGGAGCGCTTGGCGGTGAGCTTGCCGCGCTGGTAGCGCTGCAGCTGTTGGAGCGTCGAGCGGCAGGCCTCTTCCGTTGCGTCACGGTTTACGTGCTCGTCAACCCAGGCGGAGCGCAGGGCGTCGCGGGCGCGGGCGGCAAGCGCCGAGGCGCTGTTCGGGGAGAGACCGAGTAGTGGTGCGGCCTCTCGCGGCGGCATGCCCTCGACCTCGGTGTACCAGAGGGCGGCCCGCCAACGCGGGGAGAGCGTCGCAAATGCCTGAGCGGCCGCCTTGAGGTCGAACGCGGAGTCGTCCCACGGAGCTGTTTCGCTGAGGTCGGGCACGTCGGGAAGCTCGCCCGCGGCCTGCTCACCGGCCCGAAAGCGGTTCGCCGCGGCCGAGCGAATCACCTGGTACAGGTACGGGCGAAACGCGCCCTCTGGCCCGCGCCCGTCTCGCACGAGCTCGAACACCCTCAGGTAGGCCTCTGAGACCAGGTCGTCGGGGTCGAGCGATGGCGCCAGGTTCTTCGCGGCGACAATGCCGGCGAGGCGATGGCGCTCCCACAGCTCGCCAAAGGCGGCGCGGTCGCCGTCGCGGGCAGCTTCGAGGAGTTGCCCGTCGGATAGCGACGCAAAACGATGCTCGCCTGTTCTTCGCACGAAACCCCCCAAAAGACGCGACAGATCGCGTGTGTTGAAGCTCGTGCGACGCGCCACTCGGGGTGACACGCCCGAGCCCCCAATTAAATCCCCACTAGCCAGTATCCGTGATTTTGCTGAAAAGTGCAGAAACGAGCCGCCTCGAAAGAAATCTTTTTCGAACGCGCGTCACGATTTGCCCGGTTCGCCGTATTAGGGGGTGCCGGGCTCATGCGCTGTCGCGAGGGGCCCGATCTTGTCGTGCTGGGGGGTACGACACAACACAGGGGGAAACACTAGTGGTATTTGACGTGCTTCGTGCAGGTAAGCCGGGGAAACGGGCTAGGCGGGCGTTTGCGAAAACGCTCGCGGGGGGAGTCGCGGCGCTGCTCGCCGCGACCGCGATGGTGGCAAGCGGGGGAAGCCTTGCCGCCGTCGCGAGCGAGGGCGCCTCGCTCATGCTCGTAAAGCAGGTGAAGCAGCTCGACGGTGAGTACACCGACGCGGTGCGCGACCTGCGCCCCGGCGACTCAGTGTCGTACTGGGTCGAGTTTCGGGTCAACGACGCCGACGCCGACGCGCCGGTGCGCGTGGTCGACGTGCTCCCCGCGGAGTTCGCCGGCTGGGAGATCACCGGGCTTACCGCCGTTGTCGGCGGCAGCGTGACCGGTGTGACCCTCGACCTGCCGGGGGTCACCTCCGGCGCCTCCCCGGAAGCACCACTTGCCGGCACCGTCGGCCAGTCGGAGTCGGAGCGCACGATTACGGTCGGCGTCGCGCAGCCGGTGCAGCCAGGTGCAGGCAACTCCTCGGGGCTCGGCATGTCGACCCGTGACACGGGTGTGCTCGAGTACACGCTGAAGGTGCCAGAGCACCTCTCAGCCGACGACCCGATGCTGCGGCGAGACCTGACGAACACCGCCACGTTCTCGGCGAAGGCCGGCGAGCAGCCGCTCCAGACCTCCGACACCGCGATTATCGCGATCGACAACCCGGTGCGGGTCGACGTCACCCCTGCAAAGACCTGGGAGCCAGCCGAGCAACACTTCGAGCCCGGCCTCGCCTCGACCCTCACGATCGGCGCAACGCAGGCCTCCAACGTCGAGGCAAGCACGCTCACCCTGCAAGACCCGGCTGACGAGGCACTCGCCCCGAACGGGGCCACCGAGCTGCCAGCAGCGAACCCGTTTAACTACGTCGACTTCGCCGGCTTCACCGCGCCGAATGACCCGACAACAAACCTGCCGGCCGGCGCAACAAGCGCCACCGTAGAGGTCTACCGGCTGGTAGCTGGTAGCTGGAACTGGGTGGAGTGGGACGCCGCGACACCGAACGAAGACATCGCGGGCGTTCGCCTGAGCTACGCGGGCGAGATTCCGCCGGGCGCAAGCGTCTCTCAGCCGTTCTCCGTGACCCAGCGGGCCACGCACCGCGCGACGGGGGAGAGCATCGCCGAGGGGTTCAAGACCTCCAACGAGGTGCGCGCCACCGTGACCGTGCCCGGCGAGGAGCCCGTATCGAAGCAGGCTGAGGCGCCGTTTACCGTCGCACCAGAGACCATCGCGGTGAACGCGCAGAAGCGCTTCATGGCCCTCCCAGACGGGGCAGAAACGACCCAGCTCACTGGCGTCACCGCGGGCGACAGCGTCGGCGTCGTGCTCCGCGCATCGAACCAAGACGCGCCGGCGAGCGCGCCGCTCGACAGCCTGACCATTGCAGAACCGGGGGAGGGGTCGAGCGACCACTTCTTCGGCGAAAACCTGATCTTCGCGGGGTTCGACTCCTCAGCTCCCGAGCAGGTGTGGCCCGCGGGAGCCGAGCGCGCAAAGCTCACCTGGACATACGCCGACGGCTCAACTGAGGTCGTCGACCTCGACGCCCGGGCGGCACTGCCATCGCCGGCCGCGGGTAAGACTGTGGCGGGCTTCGCGCTCACGTTCACCGGGGCGATCGCGACCGGGGCGACGAGTGAGCTGCGCTACAAGCTCGACTCGAACCCCGCAGAGTCGTTCGTTGCGGCCGGCGGCAAGACCGGTCACCTGCTGAACAGCATCGACGTCACCGGCACGCGCGGCAAGAACCCGCCCGCGACGACCGACGCCGAGGCCACCGTCGCCTACGTTGCACCTGGCATCGATGCGAAGATCACCAAGCGCGTCGGCCCGCGGGTCGTGACCCCCGGCCAAGACGTTGTCGCTCAGCTCGACACCGAGGTGAAGACGAATGGCGGGCGCACGCAGCCGACCGAGATCGTCGTTGAAGACGTGCTCGGCGAACCGGGTACCTTCTGGGATGCGTTCGACGCGAAGCAGGTGCTTCCCCCGATCGCCCGCCCGGCAAACAGCGGCACGCCCGTCACGCAGGCCGACCTCGAGATTCGCTACCAGAACGCCGCGGGCGAGTGGAAGACGCTCGCGAAGAACCCCGCAGACGATGCACCAATCGACATCCCTGCCGGAGCCACGGGCATTCGCTTCGTGTACACGAACGAGGCGGGTTTCTCGCAGACCACGCTCGTGAAGCCGAATATCTCGTTCACGGCGCGCGCCACGCTGCGCAGCGACGACTCGACGCCAACGGCTACCGAGTTTGAGAAGGTGGAGCAGTACGCGAACACCGCGACAGTTGAGGCGACGGGTAAGCTCGGTGACCGCGTTGTCACCGACACTGATTCGAGTACCGTGAACGCGGGCATTCGCCCGAACCCGAACGGCCCCGGCCCCGGCGTCGACGGCTCGATCTGGGCGTCGAAGCAGTGGAGCCACGCAGGGCTCATCTCGCAGTCAGGTGCGAAGACGACAACGACGCAGTCGTGGGCGCTGACACAGGGCAACTACCCTACGGTGGAGCTGCAAGACCCGGCGAAGCCGACCGCAAGCGGTCAGGGCACCGTGTTTGAGGCGTTCGACCTCACGCGGGTGCGCCCGATTCACTTCGAGAAGGGCGACGCGAAGGCCGCCTACGACCCGATGCTGCGGTGGGATGAAGTCACCGCTGTCGAGCTGTGGGATGGCGCTGAGTGGCAGCTCGTCGCGGCGCCCGAGACCGGCTGGATGGATGCGAAGGGCTTCGTCGGGTACACCCTGACCAAGGAGCAGCGAGCCGAGACCCTCGGCGTGCGCCTCGTGCTCGGCGAGAACACGGCGGCACGCGAGGCCGCGCACAGCATGGCAGACCCCGACCTCACCGTGCCGGCCCCCGGCACGGGCGTGAGCGCCTCGGGTGAGATTCGCAGCTACCAGCTCGATTGGCAGTTGCGTGACCGGGCTCGCACCAGCGACGGCTCAGTGAAGTGGGTGAAGGAGCACGGCACGCAGTTCAACTGCGAGCCCGACGGTTGCATCGACAACACGTTCACCGTCACGGCGAAGCCTGAAACTGGCGGCCCGATCACTGCCGGCGCGAACGACGCGATCCAGCTGCTCGACGGCGTTCCCAACGTCACGCTGACAAAGAGCGTCGAGGCGCTGCCCGGCGGCACCGCGGGCGACAGTGTGCGCATGGTCGCACCCAACGCCGGCGAGGTCGCGGCGAGCGACTACCCGCGCGCCAGGTTCTCGCTCACTGCGCGCAACGCCTCCGACGCCGGCGAGGCGGCCGAGGGCACGGCCGGCCGCATGAAGCTCGGCAAGATTCGCGTTACTGATACCGCGAACCCGGCGAGCGAAGATACGCTCGGCATCGATGACAGCCCGTTCGCTGGGCGTGATTTCGTAGCAGAAGCTGGCTCGCCCGAGGGCAACCACTTCAACGTCTTCTCCCTCACTGGGGTGAGTTACGGGCAGCTGCCGGCCTCGATCGACACCGCGGAGAGCGTCGTTGAGCTGTGGCTCGACAACGGCACCGCGGCCGGCACGACCCAGACGTGGTCGCTGCAGCAGGTGCTCGACGGTAACGCCGACTTCATTGCAGCGCTGCCGAACGCAATCGGCATCGCCACGACCTACTCGGGCACGAACCCGAAGGAGCTCGGCAACCGCATCGCAACCGGCGACGATCTCGTGATGCACCTCGACGTGCAGCTGCGCGAGACCGAGCGAGTTTCGGGCGGCCCGGTGCGCGGCGGCGCCAAGGGTAGCGTGCTCGAGCAGCCCAACGTGGCAATCGCGCGCGGCTGGGACGCGGTCGTGAACCCCGAGGCGCAACCGACGCGCCGCGACGACGCGACGGTCGAACTCGTGCAGGCCGCGGTAAACGTTGGGCTCGCGAAAAATGTTTCGGTGATTCACCCAGACGGATCGAACGACACCGTCTACGAGAGCGACCCCGAGGCGATCGTTCGCGTCGACCTTGTCGCCAACCCGAACGGCTCGACGGCGCCGCTGAACAACCTGCGCATTCAGGACACGACGAAGGCATTCTGGGAGCGATTCCAGCTTGTCGGGTTCGATGCGCCAGCCCTGCCGCAGGGAGCCGACCGCGCCCGCGTCGAGGTGCTCGTTGATGGCGCGTGGGTGAGCTACGCGAACTTCTCGGGCAAGGTGAGCGACATCAGCGGTGCCGCGGTTGTCTTTGATCGCGCTGACGGCGCGGTCTTCCCGCAGGGCGCCGCGTCGTGGAACGCGTCGTGGGGCAGCGCCAAGCTGTCGCTCCAGGTGAAGCTCCGCGAGGGCAGCACGGTGAACTGGAAGTCTGACACGGTGAAGAACCGCGCGACCGTTGTTGCTGAGAACACGCAGTTCGGCAGCGCTGACGACGACGCCGACGACGACGTGCGCTTCTCGCCAGGTGAGCACAAGCTGAAGGTCGAGAAGCGTGCCCCGAACGATACGTCGACACACCAGGTCGAGGCGCTCTCGAGCGCACCGTGGAAGCTCGTATTCACGAACACCGGCACGAGCCTCTTGCCCATCACTCAGGTCACCGACGCACTGCCGGCCGAGCTGAGCTGGGACGGGGTCGCGCCGACTGTGACGAGCCAGTCGACGACGGGTGGCACCACGAGCCTCGGCACAGCGCCCAAGGTCACGCTGTCTGACGACGGCCGCAACCTCGTCTTCGACTGGGGCACGAACGCCAAGATGCAGCCTGGCGAGCAGGTGACGATCTCGCTGGGGCTCATCATGGAACCGATGGCGGCCGGCAAGCGCGCCGTCAACGAGGTACGTGTCGAGACCGGCGTTGAGCTCACCAGCTGCGAGCAGCCGAGCGAGTTCGGTCAAAACCCGACCGCGTCTGACAGCCCGAATATCTGCTCGAACACGAACTACGTGCAGCCGCGCGTTGGTACCGTCGTCGGCGCCAGAAAAACCGTTAGCGGCGAGTCTGTGCCGACGCTCGGTGAGCAGCTCGTCTCGGGCGCGCTCGACACAACCACGGGCGAGGAGTGCGGGCCGGGCAACTACCTGCCGACCGGCTCCGACTACACGCGCAGCCCGTGTGCCTCGTACACCGCGGTGGGTGCGACCGACACGTGGAAGCTCGAGAACATCAACTCGGGCACGAACCCGCTGTCGCGCATGACGATCGTCGACATGCTGCCCACTCCCGGCGACCGCATGCTCGCGGGCGGTGCTACGCGCGGCTCGACGTTCGCGCCAGTGCTCGCCGACCTCGAGAACATTCGCGTCACGGGGCTGCCGAAGGGTGCGACCTACACGGTCGAGCTCACGAGTAACGCCCAGGCCTGTGTTGGATCGAGCGGCGAAGGCTCGCTGTGGGCGAGCGACCCCGAGTGCGCTGACACAACGGCGAACCCCGCGAACCAGTGGGTTGAGCTCGCGAAGTTCACGGGGGCCGCTCACGAGGTCGCAGGCCTGCGCGTGCAGGTCGACATGACCGCGACCCCGCTTGAGCCGGGCGGCACCATCTTGCTCGAGTTCGAGACCGTGAACCGTGTGGTCGACGCCTCTGCGAGTGCGCTGCAGCCAACCCTCGCGCAGTTCACCGAACAGCAGTTCGCTTGGAACCAGAACGGCGTCGTCGGCTGGGACGAGAGCGGAAACCGGGTTCGACTGCCAGCCGCGCCCCAGCGCGCGGGCGTCACGGTGAAGACCGGATCGCTCGTCGTCTCGAAGCAGACGACGGGGCTCGCTCAAGATCGCGCCCCCGAGAGCTTCACGATCGAGCTCTCGTGCACCGTGCCGAGCGGCGCGGCATCGGGGCCCGAGCGGGTTGCCCTCGACCTGGGCGACCGGGCGCTACTCACCGTTCCCAAGAATGGCGAGGTCACCGTTGATGGTGTGCCAATCGGGGCCGACTGCTCGGCTCGAGAGACCGGCGCGCTCGGTAACTTCGGCGAAAACACCAGGGCGATCGATCTCGCCCCCGGCGTCACGCCGTCGGCTGACGGCATGAGCGCCGAGGTAAAGATTCGCGAGCAGCACGACGCGGGCCCGGTCGCGGTCTCGTTCGTGAACGGCTACGCCCCGGTTCCGCCGGTGCCGCCGACGAACCCGAAGGTGCCAGGCACCCCGGGGCTGCTCCCCGAGACCGGTGGCAACGGTCTGAGCCTGTTCGTGCTCGCCGCGGTGCTGGTGGCGCTCGCAGGCGGTGCCTTCGCCGTCGCGGGCGGGGCGCGTAACAGGCGCGGATCGCACGGCGCTCGCTGACCCGAGGCCTTCGTGCACACGCGGGCGGTCACCCCTACCTGGGGTGGCCGCCCGCGCTACACTCGCTGACATGAGGGAAACCGCGCAGCCAGGAGTCATCGCCCGCGGAATGACCCTGTGGCAGCGCCTGCAGCGCACGCGCCCGTACCGCACCTTCTCGCACTTCACCGACGTCGGCGGCAGTGTGCTTTCTGGCGGCATGAGCTATCAGGCGCTGTTCGCCGTGTTCGCCGGTCTGCTCGTCGGCTTCAGCATCTTCGGCATCGTGCTGCGAGGCCAGCCAGAGTTGCTCGCCGCGATGATCGAACAGATTAACGTGTTCGTGCCCGGCCTGCTCGGTGATGACGACGCGGCCGTGCCGGTGAAGTCGCTCTTCACGACGCGCACGCTCGACTGGACGACCCTCATCGCGGGCCTCTCGCTCGTGTGGATCGCGATCAACTGGTTCACGGGCACCAGGCGCTCCATTCGCATCATCTTCGGGCTCGAGGTCAAGGAGTACCGCAACGCGGTGCTGCTGAAGATTCGCGACCTCGCCCTCGCCGTGGGGTTCTTTCTCGCGATCATCATCTCTGCAGTGCTCGTGCTTGTCAGCTCCAATCTCACGGACATGCTGCTGTCGTGGCTCGGGGTCAGCTCCGAGAACTGGTTCTTTGGTGGGCTCGGTACCGTGGTGCGCTACGGTGCGATGTATCTCTTCGATGTGCTCGTGCTCGTCGCGATCCACCGCTACCTCGCCGAGGTGCGCATCGGCTGGTGGAATCTCGTCACCGGCTGCATGCTTGGCGCCGCGGCACTGTTCGGCCTGAAACTGCTCGGCACCGCGCTGCTCGGCGGCGCGACAAGCAACCCGCTCCTCGCGCCGTTCGCGATCTTCGTCGGCCTCCTGCTCTGGTTCAATTTCATCTGCCGGGCGCTGCTGCTCACCTCAGCGTGGATAGCGACGGGGCTCGACTCAGAGCTCGGCCTCCCTGAGAACGCGGAGGCTGGCAGCGCGATCCGCCTGCTCGAATAGCGCTGCGGGTGCGCTCGCTCGACATCGCCCGCAGGCCCCGCCCTCGCGTAGGCCGCGAATGCGGCAGAATAGAGGGGTGAGCGAAAATCGGGATGTTGCTGCTGCGAAAACCTCTGTGCGCGTCGGCGTGATTGGCGGTGGCCAGCTGGCGAGAATGATGGTGCCGCCCGCGATTCACCTCGGCCTCGAGATCTCGGTGCTCGCAGAGACCGAGGGCATGAGCGCGGCCCGCGCAGCCGACATGGTTGGCGACTACCGCGACCCCGAGACCGTCTACGCCTTCGCTGAGACGGTCGACGTCGTCACGTTCGACCACGAGCACGTGCCGCACGAGATCTTGCTCGAGCTTGAGCGTCGCGGCAAGGCAGTGCACCCCAGGCCGCACGCGCTGCAGTACGCGCAAGACAAGATCTTGATGCGCGAGAAGCTCGCCGCGCTCGGCGTGCCCATCCCGGCGTGGGCGGCCGTCGCAGACGAGGCCGCGCTGCAGGAGTTCATTGACGAAAACGGCGGCCGCGCCGTCGTGAAGACCGCCCGCGGCGGCTACGACGGCAAGGGTGTGCGCGTTGTGTCGCAGGCCGAGGAGGTGCGCGACTGGTTCACCGCGCTCGCTGAAGACGCGCGCGGGGGCTTCTTGCTCGTCGAGGAGCTCGTCGACTTCACTCGCGAGCTCGCGCAGCTCGTCGCGCGCCGGCCGTCGGGGGAGACCCGGGCCTGGCCGCTCGTCGAGACAATTCAGCAAGATGGGGTCTGCGCAGAGGTGCTCGCCCCCGCCCCCGTCTCAGACCGGGCTACCGCCGACGAGGCTGCGCGTATCGGCGCGATCGTCGCCGAGGGCGTCGACGCGACCGGCGTGCTCGCAGTCGAGATGTTCGAGACGCGCGACGGTCGCGTGCTCGTCAACGAGCTCGCGATGCGCCCACACAACTCGGGCCACTTCTCGATCGAGGGCTCGATCACGAGCCAGTTCGAGCAGCACCTTCGCGCCGTCACCGACCTGCCGCTCGGCGACCCTGCGATGGCCGCGCCGTTCGCCGTGATGGTGAACGTGCTCGGCGGCCCCGAGGAGGGGCCGATGCCCGTGCGCTACGCAAGCGTGTTGGCCGCGCACCCGTCGGCGAAGATTCACAGCTACGGCAAGCTCCCGCGGCCCGGCCGCAAGGTCGGCCACGTCACCGTGGTTGGCGCGTCGCTCGACGAAGCGCGCGCTGAGGCGCGGGCGGCGGCCGACGGCTTCGCCTAGACGCGCCCGCTACGATGGAGGCATGAGCGAAGCAACCCCCCTCGTCGGCGTGATCATGGGCTCCGACTCCGACTACTCGGTGATGCAAGACGCGGTGGCAATGCTCCGCGAGTTCGGCATTGCGCACGAGGTCGAGGTCGTGAGCGCGCACCGCACGCCAGACAAGATGGTGAGCTACGCGCGTGACGCTGCCGATCGCGGCCTGCGCGTGATCATCGCGGGTGCCGGCGGTGCCGCCCACCTGCCAGGCATGGTCGCGTCGATGACCTCGCTGCCCGTGATCGGCGTGCCGGTGCCGCTCGCGAAGCTCGACGGGATGGACTCGCTGCTGTCGATCGTGCAGATGCCCGGGGGCATTCCCGTCGCGACAGTCTCCATTGGTGGCGCAAAGAACGCCGGCATTCTCGCCGCGCGCATCCTCGCGACGAGCGACGACGCGCTGCGCGCGACGCTCGACGAGTATGCCAGGGGCCTCACCGACATGGTCGAGGGCAAGAACGCGGCGCTCAAGGCGCGCGTCGCGGCCGAATAGGGGCAGCGGCGCAGGCTCCGCGCGTTGGAGCCCGCTGATAGAGGACGAAGCTCGACGGGCGTGGGCATCTGGCCTGGCTGCCGCACTGAAAGCTGCTTGAATAAGTCGCGCGCCATTCGCCGGGCGAGCACCCGCACTTCCGTGAGAAAAGATCCACAGATAGACACATTTCGGTTACAGTCGTTAGTTAAAACTGACTCAGCTGATCGGGAGTGATTATGTCGGAAGACAGTGAGATTCTTGTCGACGAGGCGGCAGATGCGGTGGTTGGTTCCCTTGCGAAGAAGGCCCCGGCCGCGCCGAGCGAGGCCAGCATGGAGTCTGTCTCCGGGCCGTCCAAGAGCGCTGGGGCCCAACGCTACCGAGAGCAGATGTCTAAATTTGCCAAAGAAGCGCGATATGAGTTCGTCAAGCTCTTGGAGCTCGTGCGCTTGGACTCAGAGAACGGTCTCGCTGCGATCGCGGACTTTCGGCGGCAGGATGAGGAGATCATGCTGCTGCTGAGGAGATTTGATGATGAGGTCGTAGCCCAGGGTCTCGGCCACGAACAGGGCAGCACGCAGCCGCGTGGCACGGATACAGATGCCGGTGCTGGTGCGGATGAGGAAGCCTGGTGAGCAGGCGCGGGCTCGCGGCCATCGGGGCCGTCGCGGTGGGAGCGCTCATAGCCGTGACGACGGCGCTTCCCGCTGTCGCGGTCTCTGGAGTTGGGGTTGGGATGTCTCCCGAGGAGCGTGCCGCGGGGCTGTGGTACGTGGAGAGGTTGAAGCTTGATGAGTTGCATGCGCAGGGCGCGACCGGTGCGGGGGTCAAGATTGCGGTGGTTGATGCCGGGTTGAACCCTGATGCTGCGGAGCTTGCCGGGGCGAATATTACGGTGAAGGGGGCGTATTGTGCGTACCCGGAGACCGGGGAGCCGGTGCCTGCGGTGAGTGATGACCCGGAGCGTGCGGCGCATGGAACCGATGTGGTGGCGATGCTGGTGGGTAACGGTGTTGCCGCTGATGGTGGGCCTGGCACGCGGGGGATCGTGCCGGAGGCCGAGGTGTGGTTCTATGCGACCGGGGTGGCTGATGAGCAGGGCGCGTCTGATCGGGCGGGGTGTGAGAAGTACAACGCATCGGCTGGCGAGTTCTATGACGAGTCAACGTTGACGGGCGCGCCGGGCTATTTCCTTGGTGGTGTGGGCGGGTATGCAGCTCAGCGCGCGGTTGAGGATGGGGCGGATATCGTTGTGCATTCGGGCATCAGCGCGGATATCGCGGGGTGGAGTATTGCGATGATCTCGGCGCTGCGTGCCGGGGTGCCACTGGTGGCCGGGACACCGAACCCAGACGGCAGCTTGGACAGCGTTTTAGCCTTGAACTACCCGTACAGTCTCAACGGTGCTGTTGCGGTGTCGGCAATCGACAGCGATGCGAAGATTCTGAACGGTGGCGGGGGGCTGAGAGACCCGTACTGGGGCAACGCCAGGGGCTCTCGAAACCTTGCGTTTGTGTCTGCGGGGTCTGCGATATTAACGCCGTCGGGCGGCGGCGCCTGGGGGCCTGCGATCAGTTACGGTACGTCGCTTGCGACGCCGTTGGTCGCCGGGGTGATTGCGATGGGGCTGCAGAAGTACCCGAGTGCGACGGCGAACCAGGTCTTACAGGCAATGATTCGCACGACCGGCTCTGCGGGCCTGCACGAACCCAAGTGGCTAAGGGAGGAGTTTGGGTATGGGGTCGCGAACCCGAGCTCGCTGCTTGCGGTCGACCCGGCGGTGTACCCCGATGAGAATCCGTTTGTCATCATGGATGTGTCAGACCCGCGATGCTTCACCAGGGAGGACCAAGCGGAGCCTCGCCCAACAACGATGCTGGGGTGTGACTGGGCCATCGGGCCCGACGCTTCGGAGGTCTGGCCTGACGAATCGCTTGAGGGCGAGAGCGAGGCAGCCGTGCCGGCCCTCGCGATTGTGCTTGGCATAGGTCTGGCAGCGGCAGTAGTAGTTGTTGTTGCAGTTTGGGTGCCACTGCTGATTGCCCGGTCACGCAAGCGAAGAATACCGATACACCAACTTGAACCCCAACACTGGAGGTAACTGATGGTAACGGAGATGGCTCTGGCGGCGGCACTGACGGCAACGATGGGAGTGGCACGCGGCCGGTGTACCCGGGTGGCGACGGCACGATGACGAAGGGCACGTGCCGCACCCCTCGGCGCGTGCGGGCAAGCGTACGCCGGAGTAGGGCCGGGCCGGGCCTTAGATGAGGGCGTGCATCTCCCACAGCTGCCAGGCGACGGCGCGCCACGAGAACGAGCGGCCGCGGTCTGCCGCGTGCACGGTGAGGCGCTCGAGTTCGCTCGTGCCGTCGCCGCTGCTCGCGATGAACAGCCGCGACAGCGCGGTGATGAAGCCCGCCGACTCTGTCTCTGAGACCCCGGCGTCGACGATGTGCTCCTCGAGCTCGGGAGTGCCCGCGTGCAGCACTGGCACACCAGACATCAGCGCGGCGACAACGGTGTAGCCCGTCGTCGCGAACGACTGTGGTTGCAGCAGCATGGTCGCGCCCGAGATGATTGCGCCAGCGTCTGCGAGATCCTCCGCGGGCACGACGGTGACCCGGTCGCGCGCCGAGCTTGGCAACTGCCCGACGATGTCGGTCTGGAGCGGCGACCCCTTGACGTGCTGCACGGGGTCGAAACCCGTGAGAATCACGAGGTGGGGGAGCGACGGGTCGGCGTTGTAGGCGTCGAGCACCCACTGCAGCCGGCCGTAGTCGTCGAGGTTCGCCGTTGTCACGACGTAGCGCGCTGGCAGGCCGAGGCGGGCGCGGCGCTCCGCCGAATCATCGGAGGCGAGCAGCGCGGCCGGCGCCACCGGCGCGATCACCTGCACCGGCAAATCGTGGCCGTAGTGCTCCTGCATGAGCGAGGCGGTTGCGTGCGAGCTCGCGACGATGACGTCTGCGTAGCGCGCAGCACGCTTCATGAACGCGCGGGTCAGGCGCCCCTGCGCGGGCGTGAGTAGATCGGGGGCCGTCCACGCGAGGGCGTGCTGAATCGACACGGTCGACTGCGTGCCGTCGTCTTCGGGCCTGGCGCGCAACGGAATCATCGGGGAGATCGCGTGCGTCATCTCGCCGTCGAGCGGCCGGGCAGTCGTGCTCGATTGCCACAGAATCGGCAGCGCGTTGCGCCCCATTGGCAGCTGCTCTACAGCGATGCGGGGGGAGCGAAACTCAGGCGGCACGGTGCCGCGGGCAGCGAGAAACCTGGCCGAGCAGCTCTTCGGTGCCGACTCCGCGAGCGCGTTTGTGAGATCTTCCGCTGCGGCGAAGTGCAGTGGTGCCTCCCAGTCGGGAAAGGGCTCCGCGATTAAGCTCAGAGTCGCCATTCCCACCTCCGCCGGCCGTACACCTCAAAACTATTGACTCAAGTCATTCTATGGTGCACGAATTGTAGTTCGCCGCACGGCGCGCCCTGTGAATTCTCGGAGTGCCGCATGGTTCTCACTGGAAGGGTGAAGTAGCCTCGTTCTATGCGTGTTCTGCTCACCGGAGGCGCCGGTTACATCGGCTCCCACACTGCCCTTGTGCTCCTCGAACGCGGCCACGAGGTCGTCGTGCTCGATGACTTCTCGAACAGCAGCCGTGAGGCCGTGCGGCGCGTTGAGGAGCTCACGGGTCGCTCGATTCCCGTTATCGAGGCGGATCTGGCCGACCGCGCCGCGGCCGGCGAAGCTTTTGCCGGCCTCGACGTCGACGCCGTCGTGCACTTCGCCGGGCTCAAGGCCGTCGGCGAGTCTGTTGCGCAGCCCACCCGCTACTACCGGGTGAACATCGATTCGACGTTGAATCTGCTCGACATCATGCGCGAGCGCGGCATCACGAGGCTCGTATTCAGCTCAAGCGCCACTGTCTACGGCGACCCGCAGTACGTGCCGCAAGACGAAGCGCACCCGACCGGGGTGGGGCTCACGAACCCGTACGGGTGGTCGAAGGCGATGATCGAGCAGATTATTCGCGACGCGCAGGTGTCGTGGCCCGAGCTCGAGGCGGTGCTGCTGCGCTACTTCAACCCCGTGGGCGCGCACCCGTCTGGTCGCATTGGGGAGGATCCGACGGGCATTCCGAACAACCTCATGCCGTTCATCGCGCAGGTCGCTGTCGGCAAGCGGGAGAAGCTCGCGGTGTTTGGTGACAGCTACCTGACGCCCGACGGCACCGGCGTGCGCGACTACATTCACGTGATGGATCTCGCCGAGGGCCACGCCGCGGCGCTCGAGCGCATGACGAGCGGCGTGACGACCTACAACCTCGGCTCGGGTACGGGCTCAAGCGTGCTCGAGGTCGTGCGGGCCTTCGGCGAGGCCGCCGGGCGCGAGATTCCGTACGAGGTCGTACCGGCGCGCGGCGGCGACGTCGCCGAGACCGTCGCGAACCCCGAGAAGGCGAACCGCGAGCTCGCGTGGCAGACGACCCGTTCGCTCGCCGACGCGTGCCGCGACTCCTGGGCATGGCAATCTGCCAACCCTGATGGGTACGGTGCATGAGCGTAAGCCTCGGCTACGACCTCGAACGGCCGATCCGCACCCCTGATCTCTCCTCTCCGCCGCTGATGACCAAGCGGGCGAGGTGGCTCGTGGTGCTCGGCTTTCTGCTCCCCGGGAGCGCCCAGGTGCTCGCGGGCAACAAGCGGCTCGGGCGCTTTGGTATCGGTGTGACGCTCACCGCGGTGCTCGTCGCGCTCGTCGCGCTCGCTGGTCTCGTGTTTGCGCGCTCGACGACGCTGTCGATTCTCACGAACAGCATCGTCTTGTTCGTGCTGCAGTGGCTCGTGCTCGGCCTTGCGCTGATGTGGCTCGCGTTCGGCATCGACACGCTCAGACTCACAAAGCTTGTGCGGGTGAAGCCCTCGTGGCGGGTGCCCGTCGCGATGCTGTCTGTCGTGCTCACCCTCGTGCCCGTGGCCGGTGCGGCCTGGGCCTCCTCGCTCATCGGCACCGGCCGCGGTGCGATTGGCAGCATCTTCGTCGGCGCTCCGGCCGTGGCTCCGATCGACGGTCGCTATAACATCTTGCTGCTCGGCACCGACGCGGGCTCTGACCGCGAGGGGATCCGCCCCGATTCGATTTCGCTCGTGAGCATCGACGCGAAGACCGGCCAGTCGGTGATTATCGGCCTGCCGCGCGAGCTTATCGAGATGCCATTCCCCGCAGAGTCGCCGATGAGCACGGTTCACCCGAACGGCTTCGGCGTCGCCCCGAACGCATTTGGTGACTGGGGCGGCTGCTACACGACGTGCTACCTCAATGCCGTGTACACCGAGGTTGAGGATTTCCCCGACATGTACGCCGGGCTCTACCCAGACGCCGAAGCGCAGGGCTCCTCGCCCGGCATCGAGGCCACGAAAGACGCGGTGCAGGGCGCGACGGGCATCGACCCGCAGTTCTATGTGCTGCTGAACATGGACGCGTTCTCGAACATTATCGACGCGCTCGGCGGCGTCACCGTCACGGTGCCCGAGCCGCTGCCCATCGGCGGGTCGATCGACGAGTACACGGGCGAACTCGTGAACGTCGACGAGTGGATCGACCCGGGCGAGCAGCACCTCGACGGCTGGCACGCGCAGTGGTTCGCCCGCTCGCGCTACGGCTCGATGAACGGTGACTACGATCGCATGCAGCGCCAGCGCGACCTTCAGGCTGCGATTCTCGCGCAGATGAACCCCGCCAACGTGCTGCTGCGCTTCCAGGAGATCGCGGCAGCCGGCTCGCAGCTCGTGAAGACCGACATCCCTGATTCGATGCTCGGCCGCTTCGTCGACCTTGCCGGGAAGGCGCGCGGCTACACCCCGGTGAACGTTGAGCTCGTGCCCCCGGCGATCGACCCCGAGGCTCCGATCTACGACGACATCTACGCGCTCGTGGCCGAGGGCGTTGCGGCCGCGAGCCCCCAGCCCGAGGCAGATTCACAGTAGCCGCGCCCGTTAGACTAGGGCGGGTTTCACGTGCAACGAAAGGGTGGTCATGCGGGTCACGGCAGTTCTGGTCGCCTATAACAGGCGCGAGTTGGTGGGTGAGGCGCTCGACGCACTCGCCGCCCAATCGCGCTCGGTCGACCGGCTTGTTGTCGTCGACAACGCCTCGACTGACGGGTCGATCGAGGTCGCCGAGGAGCGGCTCGCCGCGTGGGGCGACCGCGCCAGGCTCATCAAACTCGAGAAGAACACCGGGGGAGCGGGCGGCTTCGCCGTTGGCATCGCCGCGGCCGTCGTCGACGAAGACACCGACTGGGTGTGGGTGATGGACGACGACACCGTGCCAGGCGCCGACGCGCTCGCCGGTGCCCTCGCGACGCACGAACGATACCGGGCCAGCGGCCGAGACGACCTCGCCGTGATGGGCTCGCGCGTCGTTTGGACTGACGGCGAAGACCACCCCATGAACACCCCCAAGGCGAAGATTCGTGCGGGCCGCGCCGAGCGCGAGCGCGCAGCTGCAGTCGGCGCGATGGAGATTCGCTCGATCTCATTCGTGTCGGCCTTCTTGCGTGCCTCGCGCGTGCGCGAGCTCGGGCTGCCGCTCGCCGACTACTTCCTGTGGAACGATGACTTCGAGTACTCCGCCCGCCTGTTGCGCGGCGCGCGTGGGCTGTTCACCCCGGCGTCGGTGGTGACGCACAAGACCGCGAAGCGGGGTTCGAGCGACGCCGACCCCGGCCCGCGCTTCTTCTTTGAGGTGCGCAACAAGCTGTGGGTGTTTCGGCGCTCCGACGCGCTCTACGGCTGGGAGAAGTTTCTCTACTTCGGTGCGAGCCTCAGGCGCTGGCTGCGCACCTTTAGGGCGTCGAGCGACCGTGCGCAGCTGCGCGACTGCCTGAAGCGCGGCTGGCGCGATGGCACGCGCACGAACCCGCGCTCGACCCGCGACGTGCTGCGCGACACCGGCGTGCCCGTCGACGTGATGATCGAGATCGAGCGGCTCGAGAAGGCGGAGCGGCGGGCGTAGGCGCGAGCGTCGTTCCGCTCACGGCTCTCGGGCCGCAGTTCGCTGCGCCCGCGCGCGGTGGTGACCCGTGCGTGGCACCCGGCTAAGCTGATGGAGTTATGGTGAATGCCCCCGAATTCTCGCTGCTGCTGCCCGTCTACGCCGGCGACGACCCGTCGTTTCTGCGGCTCGCCTTCTCGAGCTCGGTCGACGACCAGACGCTACGGCCGAGCGAGGCCATCATCGTGCAAGACGGGCCGGTGCCGGCTCAGCTCGCCGCCGAGCTCGATCGCATCGTGCGCGACAGCCCGATCCCGGTGCGCGTCGTGCAGCTGGCAGAGAACCGCGGGCTCACGCACGCCCTCAACGCGGGCCTCGACGCCTGCGCCTACCCCATCGTCGCCCGCATGGACGCAGACGACGTGTCGGTGCCCGAGCGCTTCGCCCAGCAGCTCGAGCTCATCGAAGCGGGGTACGACCTCGTCGGCGCCGGCATGGTCGAATTCGAGACAGACCCGGCGGTCGCGGTGTCGGAGCGGGTGCCGCCGACGGGAGCGGCGCGGATCCGCAACCACGCGCGCACCCATAACCCCTTCAACCACCCGACAATGGTGTACCGGGTCGCCGCGCTCGACGCCGTCGGGCGGTACGAACCGTTCGGCAAGATGGAAGACTACTGGCTCGGCGTGCGCCTCATCGCCTCTGGCGCGCGCGTCGAGAACATCGCGGCGCCGCTCGTGAAATACCGCGTCGGTGCTGGCGCCTTCGCCCGCCGCGGCGGCTGGCAAGAGGCCAAAACCGAGTGGGCGCTGCAGCGCGAGATGCTGCGCATCGGCTTCGTCACCCGGGGCGAGTACCTGCGCAACGTCGTTGTAAAGGGCGTGTACAGACTGTTGCCGGCCTCTGTGAAGCGCGTGCTCTTTCGGAGGTTTGTGGGGTCGGGGCTGCCTGGGGAGAAGGGGTAGGGGTGTTGACTGGTCTGCCCGCTATGTCACTGCTTCGGCTTGAAATGAAGCCCCTCGTCTAGAGTAAACACTGCTGTCCCGTTGGTGAATTCCATCGTACGAGCCTCGTAGTTCTCCAGCATCCCTTGGGGTGTAGAACGCATGAGTCCCCACTCGCCATTTGGTCCGCCGTGTTTGAGGTAGACCGGTAAAAAGTGCCCACGGCCGAGTCCCACTGTCAACGGCCCGCCACCATCTCCGGGAACGTAGCTCGTAATCAGGCCCTTTTCAAATTCTTGGTAGACTCCGGGCGTCACGCCGCGAGCTTCTTGTTGCGGCCCGGTGGGCGCACCGAAGATTGCAGGGTTATTGGCATAGTAATCGTATATGTGGCCTACAACGGGGAATGCCGTCGTCACAGTCTCGGTGTTCGCTTGTAGATGGACAATGGCTTCGTCGATTGGTCCATCGAAAACTACTCGTCCATGGTCAAGTACTATGCCACGCTCGCAGAGCTTCCGAACCTGGGCGGCATTGTGGCTGACGATAAACATAGTCTTTCCCTGAGCTTGTAGTTCGAGCATGCGCTGCTCGCACTTTTTTCGGAACTCAGCGTCACCTACAGAAAGCACTTCATCGACTAATAAGGTATCGAGCTCTGTGTGCACAGCTACCGAGAAACCAAGGCGCGAGTACATGCCTGAGGAGTATCTCTTGACTTCAGTGTCGATGAACTCGCCGATCTCAGAGAAATTGAGTATCTCTTCAAACCGTGCATCGGTTTCTGCCCTGCTCATGCCCAAAATCGCTGCATTCAAGTAGACATTCTCACGGCCCGTAAGATCTGGGTGGAACCCAGCACCCACTTCAAGTAGCCCGGCAATTCTGCCACGAGTGCGGATCCATCCGGCGTCAGGGTCCATCACGCCTGACAACAATTTGAGGGTTGTTGACTTTCCCGAGCCGTTCCTTCCCATGAGGGCAACGGATTGGCCTTGTGGGACTTCGAAACTCACTCTTTCTACGGCGTTGAAGTGAGTCGTTGACTCCTGGCGTTTGACCGCAGAGATAAAAGCTTGCTTGAACGACTGAGCGTGCTTGATGTCGAAAGTCTTGCTGACGTCGTTGAAGACAATGACTGGCTTCACAGACTCGCTAGAGGTGCTGAGCAAAGGAGCCCTCCAATTTTCTGAAGGTGATCTGGCCGATAAGGAGCGTTAGTAGGGCGATTGCGGCCGCAATGAGTGTCTGAATCAGGAGATGGCTTGGACGTGCATCAGCTGGTGCGATCGGTACCCAGAACGCTGTGTGGAACAACTCTACGGCGGCTGTCATCGGGTTGACCATATAGATGTGATAGAGCCACGCAGGGGCGTGGGTTTGCACCAACTCCCAAGTGTAAAGAACAGGCGAAGCCCATGTGGCAAACATGAGAATGAGATCTACGAAGTTGCGTGCGTCTCGATAGGCGACGTTGATAGAACCGAAGAAAAGGCCGAGGCCGAGCGAAAATATAAGAATCAGGAGCACGCCTGCGATGAAGGCCAGAAGCGGTACCCAGCCAAACGACCACCCAAAAATCAAAGCGACAACGAATAGGAGTACCGCTTGGGGGAGGAAGTGGATCAGTCCGACTCCGAGTGCTGCCAGCGGAAACAGAGCTCGTGGCAGGTAGATCTTCTTTACGAGGGCCTTGTTATCCGTGATTGCGCTGGTTGTGTTTCGGAGGGTCTCACTGAAAAGGTTGACGGCAACAATTCCAGAGAATAGGTAAATAGGAAAGAGGGTGATGTCGCCCCGCCCGCCCATGAGGATGCCCACCACAATGTAGTACATCAAGAATTGCGCTGCGGGCCTGATGTAGGACCATACCCACCCGAGAGCAGAACCGTGATACCGAGTCGTGATGCCCTTCTTAAGGAGCAACGTCAGCAAGTGGTAGTGCCGAAAGATGCCGAGCAGCCCTCTGTCTGAGCCAGGTTTTCTGAAATCTGGATCGTCCAGAATCGCATGTGCGTCCACGGGAACAAGTCTATCCTTTCGTCCTCTAGCTGTGGATCGAGTGGCAATGAACTTCCTGCAAACTCTCTTAGTTCCCCTGCTGGTGAAGCGTCATGGCAATCGAACTGTGGCAAAACCGCGTGATCACGTAGACTCTCTGAAGGTTCAACTAATGAATGAAAGTTGATGCAAACGTCCAGCCGCAAAGTGCTGGTGAGCGGTCGACGTGACAGCGAAGTGTTTTCAGCGATGGATGGAGTCTACATGCGCCGGGTCGTAGCAGTGCTATTGGGTACTATCGCACTCGTGTTGGGCTTCATTGCACCCCCACCGCCAGTTTACGCAGCCGGGCCCTCTGACGGCTTCCAAGCGGGAAACATTATTTCTGACGCAAACTTTTACGATGGTTCGTCAATGACAGTAAGTGAAGTTCAGCAGTTTCTGAACGCGCGAGTCCCCACCTGTTGGCTTGGTCGGCCAGGCTATGAAGTGGGGAAGCCGGTGATGTGGGGAGGGCCCACGAAATTGGCATCCAAATGTCTGAAGGACTACACAATCAGCACAACGGCCCAACCAGCCAACGCGTATTGCGCGGGAATAAGCGCGGTGCAAAATGAGTCTGCGGCGTCGGTGATCTCAAGAGTAGGAAAGGCCTGTGGGATCAGCCCTAAGGTTCTTCTAGTCCTGTTGGACAAAGAGCAAAGCTTGGTCTCTGATCCCTGGCCCAACGAAAACCAGTATTTCATGGCGATGGGATATGCCTGCCCCGACACAGGTCCTGGAGGCTCTGCGGCATGCGACCCAGCGCAAGGGGGATTTGCGAAGCAGGTCTATCGAGCTGCCTGGCAGTACAAAGTCTACCGCGCATTCCCCGATAGCTACCGCTATAAGCCGTTTCAGACGAACACGATCCAGTGGCATCCCAACGCGGGGTGCGGAACTTCACAGGTTCGAATTGAGAATTGGGCAACCGCCGCGCTGTACATCTATACGCCCTACCGTCCTAACCAAGCCGCGCTAAATGCGGGTTGGGGAACCGGCGATGCCTGCTCCAGCTACGGGAATCGGAACTTCTACAACTATTACACTCAGTGGTTCGGCAATTCCGCGATTGTTCTGGACGCACGTTTTGCTACGCTCTATAACTCGCTGAACGGATCCCTGGGCGTACCCACCCAGAACTCGGTCGCGATAGGTGGAGGAATCTATCAGAAGCTAGAAAAAGCGGTGCTGTATTGGCATCCTCAGGCGGGCGCATTTCCAGTCTTCGGAGGGGTGCTCAGCGGCTATCGTGCGCGCGGAGAAGCCACAGGGAGACTCGGGTTCCCAACTGCTCCCGAAAGTGCAGTGAGCGGGGTTCCATACCAAGATTTTCAGAACGGACGGATCTATTGGAACGGTAGCTCTATTGCTGTGGTTGCGGGGATGTGGTCTCACTATCGAAAGGGCGGCGGGATCGATGCCTTTGGGCTTCCGAAGGCCGACGAAATAGCGGTGGGGAATAGCTCTGCTCAGGAATTCGGCAAAGGCACGGTTACGTGGGGCCCCGGTGTCGGAACGAGAGACGTTCGTGGCGGAATCCGCAGCGCATACCTTCGGTTTGGGGGACTCTCGCAAGTTGGCTATGCCACGACAGAAGAGTTCTATTACGCTCAGGGCGCGATTCAGCAGTTCAGCAAACTTGACATCTATTGGACACCTGCTGGTGGCGCGTTGCCCGTCGCTGGTGGGATTCGGTCTGCGTTGAATCGCAACGGCGGGGTGCAGGTACTTGGCTTCCCGTTGGCAGCG
>NZ_BAAAKZ010000002.1:0-35138 GCF_039528015.1 Leucobacter albus
CATCACCCTCCGCGACCGGCTTCGGGCCACGCGGCTCGGGCCGCTTGTACTCTTTCCCGTCGAGCCCGGCAGGTGGCGTGTCCACGATCTCGCCAGTTCGCGTATCAACGGTCATGCCGTCCACCTCTTCGGTGAACTCTTCCTTCGTCGTCTCGGTGCGCTTGAAGACAGCAGGGCGATCTTTGCCATCGTTTCCGCGGACTGTCTCCGGCTGCTCCAACTGTCCGGTTTCGGACAGTTCCCTGACCGCGTCAGATACTGTCGACTTCGGTACGCTTGTGAGTTCCGAAATGCGGCGGATGGACTTGCCTGATTCCCGAAGTCTCGCTATCTGCGCGACGATCTCCTCCTTGGACAGCTGGCGGCGGGCGATGTTCAACTGCACGGAGAGTTCAATCTTCTGGTCCTCCGTGAGCATCGAACGAACTTCACGCGGGCAGTGGAGGCCATGATGATCAGCAATCGCTTTGCGGTGGTGGCCGTCGATAATTACGCCGGATTCGTCGACGATGATCGGAACCTGTACGCCGTCCGCGAGGATCGACTGCTCAAGCTGCGCGTACTGCTCAGGCGAGAGTGGCGGCATCGTCTGATACTTGACGGCGGTCACTGCTCGTCTCGCTTTCCGTCGATCCACAGTGCGAGCGGGATACCGACCATGGCGATGAGCATGAGGATGCACGTACCGAGTCCGGTGTCAGCGAAGATGCTCATCGTGTGGCCGTCTCGGGGAAGAAGCGGGAGACTGGAACGTCGAACTTGCGTGAGAGTGCGAGGAGTTCGGGGGCGGTGAATGGTACGTGCCCGTTGAATCGTTGGGATACTGCGCCGCGGTTGAGGTTGATGGTGTCTGCGATGACTTGCTGAGTTGCGTTGCACTCAGCGGCCACACCCCGCACCTTGTTGGCTATTTGCTGTGCTGTGTCGCTCATGGTCACTACTTTGTCGGATATATCCGACGGATGCAACCGTGAAATTCGACGTGGGGCCGATTTCATCAGCTTTTGTGGCCGCTTGGCTGGAATACTTGCACAAAGTGGTCGAAATGTCGTACACTCTAGATATGTCGAACGTAACCCAAATCGCAACCAAGCAGCCCGCAGGCAACGCGCATGTGGGCGGCATCCGACTCTGGAACATGCTCGAAAACGAGCGCTGGACCTTCCGCAAACTTGAAGCCCGCACCGGCATCAAGGTAGGCGTCATCAGCAGCCGCATGCGCGGCGTGACCCCCCTCACCATCGAAGAGGTTCAGGTCTTCGCAAGCGTGCTCGGACGCAACCCAGTCGAGCTCTACGCCGAACTCGTCAACGACGAAACCCCCACGCCAAGCGCCAGCGAGACCACCTCAAATCACCGGACATTGGTACCGTAGGTCGGGGGTTCGAATCCCTCCGGGGGCACTTGTGACACGGCTTCAGCGCGCAGCGCTGGGGCCGTTTCTGTTTTACGGAGATAGGCGGCGGTGCCGCCTCTGAGGCAGCACCGCACCCGCCCTGGCGGGCAGGAACCCACTGGGGCAAGCCTTGGACTGTCGCTACAGACCAGACACGCCCACCGGGCTGACGGCAGCCCGCGCCGACACGGGGAGGTCGGTGATGATTGCGTGCACTCCCGACTGCGCGAGCGTCGCCCAGTGCGCCGGATCGTTGACGGTCCAAGCGCGGATCGTGATGCCGGCCTCCAGCAGCCCGGTGACGGTTTCTGGGTCGAGGAGGGAGGTGAAGTGCGGGTGCACCTGCTGGATGTCGATGCTCGCGAGGTAGTCCCACGGCCGAATGAGGCCGTCTGCGTAGAGCGCCGCGAGCGCGAGCCCCGGTGCGTGGGTGCGCAGGTCGAGGAGCAATCTGTGGTGAAATGCGCTCACCACGATGCGGTCTGCCATGCCGGAGGCCGCGACAGAGGCTGCGATCGTCTCGGCCATCATCGGGTAGCGGCGTTCGAGGTTCTTTGCCTCGATGTTCAGCCGCATGCCCGTCGGCCGGAGAAGCTCGTAGACCTCGTCGAGCCTGCTGACACGCCCCTCAGGGCCGGCGGTTCGCGGATCGACGTAGTGACTCAGCTCGGCATAGTCGAGCGCCCCGATATCCCAGGCCTTGCCGGCCTCGTCGTAGAGCACGGGGTCGTGCGCGCAGACGAGGTGGCCGTCGCGGGTGCGTTGCACGTCGAGTTCGAGGCCGTCGGGGGCTTCGAGCACCGCCTGTTCAAAGGAGGCGAGGAGGTTTGCAATTGGGGCGCCCTCGCCTCGTGCGTGGGCCCAGATCTCAGTCATTCTGCGTCTTTCTGTGCGGGGCGAGCGTCGCGCACCCGGTGGTTGGCGACAATGTGCGCGGTCGCCGCAACTGCTTCGAGGGCCCGATCGTGGTCGAGCTGGGCGATGCGGGTGTAGAGAATATCGACGAGCAGAAGTTGCCCGTGCCGCGCGGCGAACGAGGCGGTGCGGTATGTCGTTCCGGTGCCCATCGTGGTGAGGTGCACGTCTGCGACGAGCGCCACGGGTGAGGCGGGGTCGCTCGTCAGGGCGATGGTCTTCGCCCCGCGCTCTTTCCCGGTGACCAGCGCCTCGTAGGTTTCGCGCGTGCGCCCCGAGGCCGAGATCGCGACGATCGCGTCGGCGGAGCTGCGCAGGGCAGCCGACGTGGCCGCGGCGTGTGTTTCGACCCACGCCCGGATGGGCACGCCGAGGCGAAAGAGTCGCAGCTCGAGCTCTTGCGCGATGAGGCCGCTCGCACCGACGCCGTAGACGTCGGTGTGCCTGGCACCGGCGATCATCTGGGCAGCCGCCTCGATTGCCGCGAAGTCGAGCTGGCGGGCGACGAGCTCCATCGCGTCGATGTCGAGTCTGGTGAGGGTGTTCGCGACCTGTTCCAGGCTGTCGTCTGGGCTGAGCCCGCCGACGAGCGGACGATTGAGGGTCGCGTTGCCGTGCCCGACCTCTTCTGCGAGGCCGAGCAGCAGCGCCTGGTAGCTCGCGAGCCCGAGGGCCTGGCAGAACCTCGTCACGGATGGCTGCGAGACACCTGCGGCTGTGGCGAGTTGCGCGGCCGACAGGTGGGTCACCTGCTCGACGTTGCCGAGGATGTAGTGCGCGATGTGCTGGTGCGCCTGCGAGAGGCTCGGCAACGCGAGCTGAATGCGGTCGGTGATGAGCGCGCCGCGCGTGGCTTCGGCCCCTGCTGCTGGGGTGTCGTGTGTGTTCATCTTGGCTCCGATCGTAGACGTGAATGCGAGATTTCGCGCGGCGAAGTAGGCGGCTTTGTCATTCATTTCACCCAGAGTTCACGCAACGTGTAATAATCATTCACACTCACCCGGTTAAGTGTATTAGAGATTCACCGACCGTGGATCAGACGCATCAAAGGAGAACCTGATGACAGAACGCATCGTGGAGTTTCACGATGAAGTCGCGCGCCGACTCGCTCAGCTGGCACGCACCGCCGAGGAGGGCGGCTTCGACGCCGCAATTTCACTTCTCAGCGACACCGTCGCGGCTGACGGGGTGATCCACGCATTCGGCACCGGCCACTCCGAGGCCTTCGCGATGGAGGTGGCAGGTCGCGCAGGCGGCCTGATCCCGACGAACAAGGTTGCGCTTCGCGATGTCGTCATCCGCGGCGATCGAGACGTCAGCGCCCTCACCGGGTACCCGCCGCTCGAGCGCGACCCCGAAATCGGAGATGAACTCTTCGCCACGATCCTGCGCGAACCACAAGACGCCTTCATCATCGCGTCGAACTCCGGCGTGAACGGTTCAATCGTCGGCATGGCTCTGCGCGCACAGAAAGCTGGCCACCCGGTCATCGCCGTCACGAGCCTCGAGCACACCGCCAGGGTCACCCCGACCCACCCGAGCGGCAAGCGCCTGAGCGAAATCGCCGACATAGTTATCGATAACCTCGCCCCCTACGGCGATGCCGTGCTCGCCAGATCCACCCCGCTCGGCGCTGTCTCCTCGATCACCTCGGCGTTTATCGCGCAGCTGCTCACAGTCGGCATCTCGGAACGGCTCGAACGGGCGGGGCAAGCGCCCCCCGTGTTCCTCTCCGCAAACATCCCTGGCGGTGACGAGCACAACCGCCGCCACGAGACCCACTACGGCGAGCGCATCCGCCGCATCGCCTAACGCTCACCCATCAGCTCACCGCACCCAAAGGATCAACATGTACACACCACGTTTCACCACGTCCCGTCGCGTGCTCACGGCAGCAGCGGGCGCAACCGTGCTCGCGCTGTCTCTCGGCGCGTGCGCAGCAACGCCAGGAGGGCCGGCCGAGCGCCCGAGCCAGGGCAGCGACACCACGGGCGACGCGAAGAACCCGTTCGGCGTCGCGGCAGGAAGCACCGTCGACGCGGTGATCTTTGACAACGCGAACAACGTCGCGTTCTTCGACACCGTCACCCCAACCATGCAAGAGCTCCACGAGGTCGACCTCAAGGTCACCCCGTCGACCCAGATCGCCCAGCAAGTGCAGCCCCGCTTCGTCGCCGGCACACCGCCAGACCTGCTGCACTCCGCTGGCTCAGGCTCCATCCCTGTCGCGTCGATGCTCGGCGATATCGAAGACCTCACCTCGGTTACGAACGCGATGAACCTGAATGGCGAGCCCATCGCCGACACGCTGTACCCAGGCGTGCTCGACCTTGCAAAGTACGATGGCAAGCTTGCGGCGGTCAACTACTCGCTCAACGTTCATGCAATGTGGTACTCGAAGTCGATGTTCGACAAGTACGGCTGGGAAGCGCCAAAGACCTGGGATGAGGCCATGGAACTCGGCGCCGCCGCGAAGAAGGAGGGAAAGTACCTCTTCACCTGGGGCAAGGAGGGTTCGGCCTACTACCTCTCGCTCGCGATCGACAGCGCGGTGAAGGAGGGCGGCCGCGACGTGCTCGCTTCCCTTGCAAACCTCGAGGCCGACTCCTGGAGCCAGCCAGAGGTGCAGCAGTCGTTCGCCGCCCTCAAGGAGATCGTCGATGCCGGCTACTTTATTCCCGGAGGCGCGGGCACGCAGTTCAAGGCGGCTCAGGCGCAGTGGAGCCTCAAGCAGGAGGCCCTGATGTACCCGACCGGGTCGTGGATCGAGGGCGAGATGGGCGACGAGATCGCCGATGGCTTCGAGATGGTCGGAGCCCCAGCGCCGACGATCACCACAGAGTCAGCTCTGCCATACGAGGCGATGCGTTTCGCGGGCGGCAACCGCTTCGTAGTGCCGTCTGATGCCGCGAATGCCGCGGGCGCGAAGGAGACGCTCCGCGTCATGCTCTCCCCCGATGCGGCCGCTGAATTCTCGCGCATCAACAAGTCGCTCACGATCGTGAAAGACACAGTGCCAGCTGACGGCTTCGGCTCCACCTCACTGGTGTCGGCCCGAGACCTACTCGACACCGCAGGCGAAAACGCGTTTGCGTGGGACTTCACCGACGCATACCCCTTCGGCGACGACAAGACCCGCATCTGGAACGACTTCCTGTCGGGCAGCATCGACGTCGACACGCTCACGAGTGAGATGCAGAAGCTCTCGGACAAGATTCGTGAAGACGACTCGATCGTGAAGATCAAGGTGGGCAAGTGACCGAGACCGTCACCGCACTACCAGGGGCCCCCGGTCGCACTCGCGGCCGGGGGCCCCGCGGGGGCTTCGACAGGGCCTCCATGCTCGCCGTATTCGTCGGTGTGCCCCTCGCGCTCTACCTCGTCTTCGTGATCTGGCCGATGCTGCAGGCGACCGTCTACTCGTTCACCGACTGGAGTGGCTTCAGCGGCAGTTTCGGCTTCGTTGGGCTGAACAACTACATCGAACTCTTTCGCGACGAGTCGTTTCTCATCGCGATCCGCAACAACCTCATCATTCTCGCTGCACTTCCAGTGCTGTCGCTCGCAATCGGCCTGCTGCTCGCGGTCATGGTCACTGTCGCCGGCCCCTCCCGCGGCGGCGTGCGGGGCGTGCGCGGCTCAGCCTTCTACAGGGTCGTCGCGTTCTTCCCTGCCGTGATCCCATCGATCATCATCGGCATTATCTTTGCGCAGGTCTACGACCCGAACAACGGCATTCTCAATGGCGCCCTGACCGGGATCGGGCTCGAACAGTTTCGCTCCTTCGCCTGGCTCGGGGAGGCATCAACCGCGATGGCCGCGACGATCGCGGCCATGGTGTGGGCCACGTCGGGTTTCTACATGGTGCTCTTCATCGCAGCGATTCGCGGCATCGACACCGAGCTGTTTGAGGCAGCGCGGCTCGATGGTGCCGGCCGCATGCGCATCACCCTGTCGATCGTGCTCCCCGGCATCGCCGCGAACGTGAAAACCTCGTACGTGTACGCGGGCATCGCCGCCCTCGACTCTTTCGTCTTCCTCCAGGCGTTCAACCCGAGCGGGGGGCCCAAGCGGTCGACCCTTGGCATCACCCAGGAGATCTACTCGACAGCGTTTCAGGAGGGGCGGTTCGGGCTCGCGTGCGCCATGGGCATTGTGCTCACCCTGCTCACCTTCGCTTTTGTCGGACTCATACACAGGCCCCGGAAGAAGGCTGCACGGTGACCTCATCCATTTCTACACCGAATAAGGCGGCGCTCACCCCGGCTCGCGCGGCCGGCCCCCGCGCGCGCAGGAAGCGCGCATCGGCACCGTCAGAGCGCCTCGTCGGGGTCAGCTCGCAGGCTGTGCTCGTCATCTGGACGGTGGTGATCGCCGTTCCGCTGCTCTGGACAGTCATGAGCTCGTTCAAGTCGAGCCGGGAGATTCTTGCCTCCCCGTTTGCGCTGCCGAGCTCATGGTCATTCACCAATTATGCGACCGCTTGGGCTGACGCACGCATCGGCGAGTTTTTCATGAACACGCTTGTTGTCGTCGGCGGGGCGCTCGCGCTCACGATGCTGCTCGGCGCAATGTGCGCATACGCGCTCGCCCGCTTCGAGTTCCCTGGGCGCACCGCGATCCGCAATCTGATTCTCGCCGGGCTCACGTTCCCCGTGTTCCTCGCGGTCGTGCCGCTGTTTTTTGTCGTGCAGCAGTTTGGGCTGATGAACTCGCTCGCGGGGCTCATCGTCACCTATGCGGCCTACGCGCTCCCGTTCACAGTGTTGTTTCTCACCGCATTCTTTGAGCGTCTTCCGCACGAAATCGCCGAGGCAGCCGCGATTGACGGCGCCTCACAGTGGCGCACCTTCTTCTCGGTGATGCTGCCGATGGCCGGCCCTGGCATGTCGGCGATCGCGCTCCTGAACTTTGTGGGCCTGTGGAATCAATACTTGCTCCCCGTGATCCTCATCACCGACCCCAGTAAGTCCGTGCTCACGCAGGGCATCCAGGTCTTCGCCGTGCAGGCAGGGTTCAACGTAGACTTCGGGGCGCTGTTCGCAGCCGCGGTGATGACAATCTTGCCCGTGCTCATCGTGTACGTCATCTTCCAGAAGCGGCTCCTCGCCTCGGTCTCCCAGGGGGCGCTGAAGTGACGCTCATCGCAGTCGATGCCGGTGGCACCCGAACCCGCGCTGCAGTCATCGACCGCAGAGGGCGGCTGCACGGCCTCGGAATCGCGGGCCCGGGGAACCCGACAGCCGTTGGCAGGGAGGCAGCTGATGCGGCGGTCGTCGCCGCGCTCGCGGAGGCACTCGCCGCCGCGGGCACCCCGGCAGAACGCATCAAAGGCGGAGCCGTGTGTTCGGCCGGGCAGCACGACGCCGACAGGGTGCGAGCGATCTTGGCCGGCTCGGGCATGAGCGCGGAGACCCCGGTGGTGCTCGTCGGAGATGCAGTTGGTGCCTACCTCGCAGTCGCCGACGAACCGACCGGGCTCGCGCTCGTTGTCGGCACCGGAAGCGTCGCGATTCGCGTCGAGGGCACGAGGATCGCCGAGGTGTTTGACGGAGCCGGCTGGCTGCTTGGCGACCTCGGAAGCGGATTCTGGCTCGGGCAGGCCGTCGCTCAGGCGGTCGCCGCCGATATCGATGGGCGCGGCCCACGGACCGCGCTCACCGCTGACGTGCTCGCCCGGATAGCATCAGCCGATGTCTCAAGCTGGGGCGGTGGCAGACACCCCGAGCTGCTGCAGCTGCTCCGGCACTGCTATGCAGCGCCGCCAGTGGAGCTGGCCGCCTTCGCCGAACTCGCGTTCGCGCACGCACGTGCAGATTCCGTTGCCGCACGTATCGTTGAGACCGGCGCGAAGCATGTGGCGGCAACGCTCAGAGCTGCGCGCGCGTCTGCACCAGGCACCCCCATTGCAGGCAGTGGATCCGTGCTCATTCGCGGCTACCTTGGCACCGACGCCCACCCAAATGTGCTCGCAACCGAGCTTGCAGACACCGACTTCCGCCGCTGCGACGACGGCCTTGTCGGAGCTGCAATGCTCGCACTCCACGAAGCCGGGGTGCCGCGCACGCTGGCGTTGCGCGAGGAGCTCGAGGCAGCGATCACCCGATCGAGGGCTGGTCGCTGAGGGGCGGAGTTTGAGTACGTTGCATCAACTCGCCGTAGACCCCGTCGGCTATCGGCGTGTCGACTGCTTCGAACCGCCCGGGGCACAAGGCTCGAAAACTCATGGGCTGCAGACGATGAGCGCACGAATTCAGAGCAGCAATTGGCAGCCTACGTCTGCGCTTGGCTCATTCACGGGTCGTTGGCTCCCAACACGCGCTCCGAAAACCGCACGCGTAGCCGCGCGCACACACGCGTAGATCCACGCAGCGCACCACGCAGATTGCCCCGGGCACCGTGAGGGCGCTCAGCGCGGGCTGTTGACTGAGATCAACACGGAAGGGCTCCACTATGGATCTGCAGACTCATCGAAACGCCGCGCCGAGCCGCAGCATCGCAAAGCGCGCCGGGCTGGGCCTTGCGGTCGCCGCCGCGGCTCTCGTCGCCATCTTCGGCGCGACATCCACCCTCGTGGGTGCGGTGACGACCGACAACTCCACGGTTCACGGCAACGAATTCCGCAAGTCGATCCGCATCGACGGCGGCGCCTACAACCTCGCCGCGACCCCCTCAACCCCCGCGACAGGTGGAGCGTTCGGCCCGGGCGATGCCGAGGGCACGGTCACCTTCGACATGCAGCCCGAGGGCGCGGATCCGCTCCCACTGAAGCGGGGCGAGAGCGTCGCCGTTGAGGTGTCGCTGCCCCTCGGCGTCAGCCCAACAGACGTTCCAGGCGCCGACACCGGCACCGCGTTCGACCGAGCGTGGAGCTCGCAGCAGACTGACGGCGTCTGGTCCGTGCGCAGCACGGTGACCGCGACCGCCACTGGCCCCGTTGCGCTGCCTGCCGGATCGTTTGGCGTCACCACACAGTTCGACGGCGTCCGGTCAGATGAGCAGCTCACGGTCAGCGCGCGCACCATCACCTCCGAGCGCCTCACGAGCACGCACCCAGAAGCGATCACGGTGCTGCCCGCGGCCTGGAATGCGCAGGCCGGTGTCTACGGCCTCGCGGTGTCGGGCCCGTCGCCAACCTCGGTGAGCATCGCGTTCGCGTCGCATGACGGGCAGGAAGACGAGGTGCTGCACCTGCGCACCGGCGAGTCGCTCGTTACCAGCGTGCAACTCCCGGCCGGGGTTCACCCGGGCGAGCTCCCCGCGCGCACCGACGCTCACGGCATCTCGACCGAGTGGGCGAGCGCGCCCGCCGAGACCGGCGCAACGGTCACTGCCACGCAGACCGCAACCGAACCGGTCTCAACCTACCGCACAACTACCCTCGAGTTTCCCATTAGCGTCGACTACGCGACCTGGGTCAGCGGCTTTACCGTCACGGCGGGCGCAACGCTCCCCGAGCGCTTCGTCAGCGCGCACCCCAGTGACGAACTGCACGTAGCGGGCCGCGTTACTGGCGCCTCCCGCCACCTGGTGGGTGCGGGCGCAGGCCACTCGATCGCGGTGACGCAGGGCGACCCGACGGCGTTTGGTTGGGGCAAGAACGACTACGGGCAGGCCGGCACCGGGTCCAATCGCCCAGTTGACACCTCCGTCACTCCGGTCAAGAGCGCCGAGGGGCTGCGGTTCGAGAAGATCTCGGTCGGGGCAGATCACACGCTCGCTCTCACGCCCGAGGGAGAAGCATATGCCTGGGGCCTCGACGCGCATTCCCAGACCGGGATCGACATGCTCTCCTACTCCTATCGAACGCCCAGGCCCGTGCGAGTCGACAACAACGAGCGCTACGCTCAGGTCGCCGCCGGCACGCACCACTCGCTCGCCCTGACCGCTGACGGCCGAGTGAAGGGCTGGGGTTGGGGCATGCACGGAGCGCTCGGGGCTCGGGTCGACAGCAACACTCACTACGGGCGGCCGTCCAGCATCGGCCAGCCGGCGAACCTGCGGTTCGTCAGCGTCGAGGCCGGCAGCCAGAGCACGTTCGCCATCGACACCGACGGCCGAGTCTGGGCGCAGGGTACAAACGCTGAGGGGCGCCTCGGGCTGGGAAACAACGTGTCGAAGAAAAACACCTTCACCGAGGTGAAGATGCCTGGCGACGCAAAGATCGTGCAGATCGTTGCGAACAGTTCGACTGAGAACCAGCAGACGCTCGCGCTCACCGACACCGGCCAGGTTGTCGCCTGGGGCCTGAACCAGGGCGGCGAGGCTGGCACCGGCATCGACGGCAGCACGCCGCGCGTCGTGTGGGAGCCGCGCTTGATTCAGCTGCCTGAGGGCGTGCGCTTCCAGAGCCTCGCAGCGGGCGACGGCGTCTCGCTCGGGCTCTCGACCGACGGCCAGGTGTACTCGTGGGGCACCAAGACGCTCGGCTATGGCTCCCCCTCGAAGACTGCGATACCGACGCGCGTGCCACTTCCGGGCGACGCAGGGGGCTACGTCGATATCGCGGCCGGAGACGCGCACGCTTTCGCGCTCGATGCGGGTGGCACCCTCTATGGCTGGGGCTGGGAGAGCGGCGGGCGCCTGGGCACCACGGGCAACGGGTTTCAGGTGACGCCGAAGCCCATCGGAGTGCCGCAGGGCGCCGCAGCGCAGGAGGCCGCGGCAGACACCGGCGACGCGGCAGGCACAGAGGGCACGGAACCCACCGACACCCCGGAGGCTATCGCGGGCGAGGGGCCGGCCAACGACCTCGACCTAGACCTAGACCTCGACATCGATCTCGGAGAGCAGCCGGCGGATGGGCACCCCGGCGACGGGTCTCCCGCGGGCACGCAGCACATTGGCGAGAACACTGAGCGTGTCGCCGATGCCATGCGGCGCACAACCGATGGCGCTGAGCGCGCCGCCGGTCGTGGCGTCAAGGCCGGTTCGGTGCCCAGGGAAGCACGGGCCCGCCTGACGCTACCTGCGCGTTGAGTACTCGCCAATCTCCTCGCGCTCAAGCGCACCAGACTTGCGGCGAATGTTTCGCAGGTGCGTCTCGACGGTGCGCACGGAGAGGCTGAGCGCGCTCGCGATCGCGGGGTTGTTCATGCCCTCGGCGACAAGGTCGATGATCTCCCGCTCGCGCTGGGTGAATCCGAGGCTCGACTCGACCTGGGTGAGCGCGATCGCCGTCGCCGGGTCTTCCGATGACATGAGTGCCGCGACCTCCTCGCGCACCTCGGTTGCCCGGTCTTCCTCCCCCGCCTCGCGATACAGCTTTGCCGCGGCGAGAAAGTACCTGAGCGCGGAGTCGTTCGCGTGCTCGCGCCGCAGCCACCTCGCGGCCGCGACAAGGCCCGCAGCATCCCTGTTGTGCAGGGCGATTCTGGCGTCGAGATAGGCGAGAAACACGGTGCCCCCGAGGTACTCGAGCCTGGAGCGCTCAGCCACGGCCGCGTCGACGTTGAAATCGAGCAGCATCGCGAGCATCGTCGAGCCGGCGGCCGAGAACTCGTAGCCCCGCTCGCGCAGCTCGCCCGCGAGCGCGAGATAGCTCGCGCTCATCTCTTCAGGCGTACCATCGATCTCCGTGACCAGGGCCGCAGGGAAACCGAGCGCCCCCATCGGCACCCCGTCGCTCCGCCCCTTGTACGAGGCTCCGCGCTCGATGAGCGTGCCGACTGAGCTGATGCGGCCGCTGCGACGGGCCGCGATCGCGAGCGCGTTCATCAGGGCGCGGTCGGGGCCGAACAATATGTTTGCCGCCTGAAACTGGCCGCTCGCCGCGATGCTGCCCGCTGCCGTCGCGTCGGCGTAGCGGCTCATTGTGAGCAGCGCCATCACCGCGACATACGCCTGCGCGACGACCGCCGAGCGGTCGAACCGTTCGCGGGCCACCGAGAGCTGCGACGATGCCCACTCGAGCGCCTCCTGCGGGCGCCCGGCCGTGACGAGCGCGACGCCTCGTAGCGGCGCCGCGAACCGCGGCACCCAGCCGGTGTCGGGCAGCTTCGCAAACTGCTCAAGAGCGGTCGCCGGTCGGCCGCCGAGCGCGTGCATTGCGATGAGGATCAGCCCACCGACGTCGCCCTCGATCCCCGGCAGCTCTGAGAGCTCCTCAATGCGGCTGAGCATCGCTGCGGTGATCTCCGCCTGTTCGGCGCGAAACCCTATCGCAAGCGCCTCGACCGCGCCGGGGTAGTCGGGTGCGGCGCTCCCCCGGAGAGTCTCCTCAATTACCTCAAGCGGCTGCTCCTGGGTGACAAGCCAGCGAGCGTGGAGATAGCGGAAGTAGAGCGCCTCGACGGGCGCTGCTGACTCGAGCGGGGTGCCGGCAACGATCGCCTCGACCTGGCCCTCTGGGGAGTCTCCCGTGAGGCGAAGTTCGAGAGCCGCGATGCCGGCGCCCGGCGTAGGCCGATCAGACCAGTTCGCCCACGTGCGGCCGAGGTCGGCCTCGAAGCGATCGCGGAAGGCGCGGGCGATCAGGGGTATCTCGGGGTTCGGAATAACGTCGGCGAACTGCCGCGGAATCTGTGGTTGCTCGGCGACCTCCGCACCGAACTCGGTGCCGAGCACCTCCTCGATCTGCTGCCGCAGCCGAACGCCGCGCACCGACGGCGCCCGGTGCCGAAAGTAGTCGCTGATGCCCGGGGGGTTCACCGTTACCCGTGGCCCAAGCCCCGCGGTGAAGAGCCGCACCAGCCCGCGCCCCTCAAGCCGCTCGACTTCTTCTTGGCCGACAAGGGTTGTGGCTTGGTCGACGGCGAGCGGCCCAGTCGCGACAAGCATCTCGAGAGCTTCTCGCGTCTCCTCGGAGTAGCGGTAGAGCAGCGACTCGAATGCGCCCTCGAGCTCGTCTGACCACAGGTCTGCTCCGTCGTGCCAGACGTTGCCCTGCTTGCGAATCTTCGCACGCCGCTTTGCGCTGTCGGCGAAGGCGATGGCGTAGCCGGGCAGCCCGCCAGACTTCATGTGAACCCGCCCGCTCAGCGAGGGCGCAACCTGGTCTCCGAGCCGCTCCTCGAGCAGGTCATGGATCGCGTCGAGGCGCAGCTCCACGAGCGTGAGCTTCACGACGGGCTGAGCCATTCGAATGAGCAGGCGCTCATCGGGGTCAATGTCGCTTCGCGACTCCGAGGTGCCAACGATCGGCACGCCGGTCGCCTTGTGAATCTGTTCGAGCAGCACCCACGATGCCTCGTCGAGCAGGTCAATGTCGTCGACGAGCACGGCAGCTGGGCCTTCGCTCAAGAGCTCGGTGACGGCACGCGGAAGCTCGATCGCGAGGTCGGCGTCGGGCCGACGGTTGACCGGCAAGTTTGGTAGCGCGACCTTAAACGCTTCGAGCGGGCGCGCGTTCTCGATGCCGCGAAGCTGCACGAGCGCGAGGCCAATGCCCCGCAGCGCGTCTGCCGCTCGCTTCAACAGTTCGGTGCGGCCAGACCAGTGTTGCCCGGTCACCGATACCGAGGTGCCGTCGATCACGTACCGCACAATGCGCTGAACCTCGGTGTTTCGCGCGTACACTGGCTCCCCCTCCTGCTGCCAGGGCGGCAGCCCCCGCTGAATGAGAGACATCGGTCGGCCGTCGCGCTCACCCAGTACAGGCAGGATATCGCGCATCATCGCTCCCGCGCAGTACCCGGTTGCCTCGTGCGTCGAGGCAGCGCGGCGAAGCCCGCGGCGAGGAGCGCTGCGGCGCCGAGCAGCAGGGCAACACGCGTCGTATCGTTCGCGCCCGTGCTCACAAGGCCCGCGGTGTCAGGTGCACCCGGCGACTGGCGCTCGATGCCAGTGAATGCGAGGTCGACGACCGATACCGCCGCTCCCTCATCGGCGAACGCCTCGGGGTAGCGCACCTGCACACAAAGATCGACGGTCGAATCTGCCGCGATCGTGCCCTGCGACAACGGCATCGCGGCGGCGAGCGTCACCGCCGGCGCCGCCGCCATGCGCTCCGCCGAGCAGTCTGTGGTGCGCATGGAAGAGAGTGTGAGCGCAGCTGCACCATCGCCCAGTCCGTGCTCACTCACCACGATCGGCGTGAGTGCGAGCTCGAGGTCCGTTCCGGAGCCATTGTGTACCTGAGCGACGGCACGGGCCTCTTCACCAGGGTGCAGCGTCACGTGAAACAGCCCGCGCGCCGGCGTGACCGTGAGTGCGTCGGCGCGCGCACCGCGTGCGAGTTCGTGCGCGTGCGCCGGGCTGGGCGCGACGACCGCCGCCGTTATCGACACAGCGGCGAAACTCCCCGCGAGCATCGTCGCGAGGAGTCGTCGCGCGGTCATCGCGACGACCCGCCGGTGACAGCGCCCTCGAACGCCCGCCGAGAATCAGCCACATGGGCTGTTCGCTCCTCGGTTGCGGGATAGGTTTCGAGATCGGTTGCGGCATCCCCGGCTGAAGCGGGCCGCGCTGCTTGGCGCTTGCGCGTGCTCGGTGCGAAGAGCGCGACAAGGAACACGGCGCCAACGATGAGCCGAACGGCCCAGAGCTCTGACACTCGGAAGAGGGTCGCCCAGGTCCCGTGCAGCACGAAGCGAGGCGTGCCGAGCACCTGCTCCTGGGTCACCGGGAGCGGGTCGCTGATCTCGTTGCCGTCGCCCTTGAGAATAGCGCCGTCGTCGGTGACGGTCTGAACGCGGTGCACATACTGATCAGAGGTGTCGCCTGCCGAGAATGACACAACGACGGGCTGGCCTGGGCGCTGCAGTTCATCGCCGGTGGGCTGCTGCACGACAAGCACATCGCCGACTTCGTACGTGGGTTGCATAGAGACGCCCGTGACGGTCATGTAGTAGTCGCCGCTCACCGTCGCCCAGAGAAACGGGACAGCGAGCGCCACCAGGGCAATGCTTGAGAGCGTTCGCAGTGTCAGAATAATGCTTCGCATGTCGTCCTCCGAAGTAGCGGCCCGAGTGCGGCCAAAGCGTGTGGGGGTGCGCGAGATGCGCGCGTGGCGCCGAACAGCGGAAACCGGGGTCAGCGCTGTTCGGCGCCACGGGTGGGTCAGCGCGGAGCTAGTTGCTCTTCGCGATGCTGTTGAACAGGTAGTCGGCCGTGACCTGCGCGTCGTCGAGACCCGCTGCGTGGAACGCTGCCGCATCGTCGACGAACACGTCGACGCGCACCTTGGCATTCTGGCCGGGCGCGAGCTCAAACGAGTCGCTCCCGCTGAGGCGCATGTCTGCGAGCTTGCCGGTGCTCACGAGCGTGCCGCCGTCAACCGCGACGCGGGTATCGAGCGCGCCGGCGAGCTGGGCGCCCTTGGCGCCGCCTGGCTGCACCTGCGACGCGAGCGTCACGGTGAGGGTCGCGTTCGTTGACGTGTTGGTGACCGTGTAGTACCCGGTGACCGCTTCGCCATCCATCTCGCCGGTGAAGGTGTTGGTCATCGGAGCGCCGGTAACAATGAGCTCGCCGTCAGCGGTCGTGTCCGAGATCTCTGTCTTGAAGACGTTGTCAAAGATGGTGCTGTTCGCGGTCACCAGCGCACCGCCGACGGTAACGCCGGCAATCAGCAGGAGCGAACCGCCAGCGATCGCGATCTTCTTCTTGGTGGATGTCTGCGTAGCCATGGTGACTGACCTTTCTCAGGGGGGGGAATGGGTGAGAGCCAGATCGAGTCGGAGTGTCGATCTTGGGTGTTTGCCTCGAGAACGAGTCAACCGCCTGAGATGGGTGCCCCCACGGGTTTGCGCGAGATCTGCGGGGTCGCGCACTGAGATCTACGCGTGTTCCGTGGGCACGTACGTCCACGACAACCGGGTCGCGACGGATCCGCGACGTTGCACGCCATAACCGCCCGAGTCGCGGCGCGACCTCACTTGGCCCCGAGCGCTGCGCGGCTTCGCGGGAGCGGGGACAGCGCTCGGGGCGCGGTGAGCAGAGAAACCGGGCGCAAACTCTGCAAGAATGAATCGAGTCGGCCTGCCGCGCAACACACCCCTGCGAGCGGGCGCACCGAAAGCCACTGCGAAAGGCCCCAGTTAGCTATGACCGCCCCGCGCCCCGCGTACTTCCGTCAGCTCTCCCCCACCCGTTTCGAGGCGACGGAGTTCACCTCGGGGGCTTGGAATACCTCCGAACAGCACATCGCCCCGGCGATCGGTCTGCTCGCGCACCTGATCGAAGCAGACCATCGCAGTCGTGGTGGCCAGTTGCGGCTGGCGTCGCTGTCGTGTGACATTCTCGGGGTGCTTGCCATCGGTGAGTTCGATGTCGAGGTCTCGGTCGTGCGCCCTGGCCGCACGATCGAGCTTGTTGAGGCGGTGCTCACCAGTGGGGGCCGCACGGGCGTGCGGGCTCGCGCGTGGATGCTGCAGACCGCCGACACGGAGGGCGTAGCGGGCAGCGGCTTTGCCGCGATGCCGGCACTCGCTTCCACTCCCCCGTTCCCGTTCGGCGAGACCTGGGAGGGGCAGTGCGTGAAGACCCTTGAAGTGCGCAGGGAGCAGCTGGGGGCGGGGCGCGGGCGCAGCTGGGTTCGTACTGACACCGAGCTGCTCGCGGGCGCGACCGTCAGTGAGCACGCCCGATTCGTCGGAATGCTCGATTTCGCGAACGGGCTTGTGCCCCGCGCGAACCCCGCGGAAATCGCCTTCCCCAACGTCGATCTCAACGTGTCGTTCTTCCGTGCCCCCGCCGGCGATTGGCTGGGGCTCGATACGACAGTTTCGTTCGGGCCAGACGCGGTCGGGCTCACCGAGTCGGTTGTGCACGACGAGCACGGCCCGGTCGGCACGCTTTCGCAGACGCTCACTATTCGGGCGTGACGCGCGAACCGATCATTCCCAGGCCGATACGGGCCCCCGAGATGAGACGACGGCGCTGAGGTCGCCGCGCGTCTCGGCCCCCGCCTTCTTCATCACGCGGTGCATGTGGCTTTCTACCGTGCGAATAGACAGCACGAGCTCGTCTGCGATCTCTTGGTTGCTCATACCGCCAACCGCCAGCGCGGCTATTTGCAGCTCCCGCGTGGTGAACCGGGGCGTCGCGCGCGTCGTCACGATCTCGGCGAAGTCGTCCGAGGGGAGCTCCTGCTGCAGCGTCTGCAGGTGTTCGAGCACCGCCGCCGCCTCCTGGCCTGACTCCTCGGCAAACGAGTGCGCCCGCTGCAACGCAGCGAGGGCGTGCCCGAAGCGCCCAGCTCGCTCGAATAGCGTTGCCGCGGTGCGCAGGCCCTCAATATCGCGGTCGACTATTGCGCCGATGTAGCGAAGAAACACCGCAAAATACTCCGACTCCACCTGCGCAATTCGGTCTCGCGTGGCCGCGAGGCGTTCCGCGGTCGGGTCGAACTCAAGCGCGAGCAAATAGTGGAACGCTGCGGTGAGTGTCAGCCCCCGTTCGAAGTCACTGTCGGCGCTCCGTTGCATGTGGTCAGCAGCCTGAACCGCCTGCCCGTTGCTCGCGAGAATCTGTGCCTCGGCCCAGCACCGGGAGCCGCCAGGCACCGGGCTGTCAGGAGCCTCGAGCGCGCCCAGCTGGGCCATGAACGTGTGCACTCGCGCATCGTCACCTCGTCTGGCTGCGAGCACAGCCCCGATCACGAGCAGGGTGATGTGAACGAACGGCGGCCGACGCACCGGTTCGCCAAGCGACAGCGTCACGCGAATCGCGCGCTCGACAGAGCGAGTGCGGCCATCGAGCACGCCCATCAGGGCCGTCAGGTAGCTGTAGCTGCGAATCTCGAGGCTCGAGAACGCCGCAATCGCCCGGGCCTGGCCGCGCTCACCGATTGCTCGAGCCTCGTGCGGTTTCGAGCCAAAATAGTTGTTGAGCACCTGCAGAGCGACGCGATCGTAGGTTTCGTCGCGGCCGACGTGATGCGACGCCGCGGTCAGGTGTTCGCTGGCCTGGCCAAGTTTTCCCTGCAGCATTGCGTGCATGCCGATGGCGGCGTGCAGGGCCGAACGCACGCGCGGGTCAAGTGCTTCGTCGCCGGGGTCAGGGAGATCTACGGGCCCGGCCGCGCGCTCGACGGAGCTGCGAATCTCAAACGCGCGGATCGTGAGCAGCACCCCGAGTTGTTGGTAGCGCGGCGCCTGCCGTTCGAGGTAGTCGATCGCCGCCCGGTGGTCCAGCGGGAAGAGAATGAGAAACTCAGCTCGCAACAGCGCCCACTTGATCGCTGCAGCTTCGTCGCCAGCGAGAGACTCTGAGCTGGTGAACAGTGCCTGTACGTCTTCCGCTGAGGCGTCGGAGTCGAGCGAGGCTTCGATGAGCTGGGCAGCAGTCGCCTGCGACGGGCTACGACTCCACTCAGACTGAGCAAGAATCAGGCGGTTTCTCAGGTGCTCGTGCACGAGTCGCACAAAGGGCGCGTCTGAAGAGGTTGCCAGCTCACGTGCCTGAAACCGAGTAAGCGACTTGGCGTCGCCCGGAAACCGTTCCTCGAGCGCAGCGCTCAACCGGTACCGGCGCGCAACCGCGGGCCGGTGTCGGAAATAGTCGACGAGCAGCGGGGGCGACACCGTCACAAATAGTTGCCCATCGGCGGGGTAGAACTCGATTAACGATAGCTCTTCGAGCTCGACGGGAGTGTCTGGCGCGGTGAGTTCGAGGAAAGTGTGTGCCTCGACGACGCCGAGCAGCGCCAGCGTTTCAAGGGCATCCCACTGATCTGATCGTAGCTGCGCGAGAATGGATTCGACGTAGGGCGCAAGCGAGTCGCTCCAGAGGCTGCCGGTTGACACCCACTCACCCTCGCGGTTGATGAGCGTGCCCTCGTATCGGGCCGAAGCTGTGATCGCGATTGCGAGCCCGGGGTTGCCGCCAGAAGCGGCAAAGATCTGGCTCATAGCGGCGCTCCCCACTGCGCCCTGGAGCTGGTGGCTGACGACCTTGCTCAAGTCGTCGTAGTTCAAATGCCCCAGTCGTATGCCGACGCCAAAGGGGTTGCTGAGCCAATCAAAATCGCGGGTGCGATTTTGCGTTGAGCGGGATTCACGGCCGACGAGCAGCGAGATACTGCGTCGCGCGAGCAGCTCAGAGATGACCCCGCCGCTGGTGTCATCGAGGAGCTCCGCATCATCGATCACGATGAGCGAGCGCTGTGCTGGTAGCAGTGTTTCGAGCTCGTTCACCGCCGCGCCCACTGCGCCAACACGCCCAGACTCGGCGGCAGTCACCCCCGCGAGTGCAAGCGCCATCAGCGGAGTCGAGCTGAACGACCGGTTGCCCCTGAGCCGCAGAACTTGCCAGCCGCGGGCGCTGAAGGACGCTGCAATTCGCGCGAGAAACATCGATTTTCCGCTGCCGTGGTTGCCAAAGATTTGGGCGGATCCGCCCGACTCCAGCACGTCAACGGCTTGCCGCATCGCATCAGAACGTTTATCCATGCCGGTGCTCGCTTCCTCGATGAAATTGCTTCTCCGTGCCACCGACACTAGCGCCTCGGCTGCTCACAATCTATGTCGCAACGGGCCTGGGCGGCTCGGTTCGGTCAGTGCACGAAATCATGCGCATATCGCGCGGCAACGCAGGCACTACGCGGCGGGCGTTGCCGTGCCGCCTGCGTGCGCGAGCGCCAGAAATTGCTCCCGGGCGGGGGCGGTGAGCTCGTACATCGCGCCGACAGCCCCGGCAACATCGCCCTCCAGCACGCAGGCGTGAACCTGTTCGAAACCTCTCCAGATCTCAGCGGCCGGCGTGAGGTTGTCTCTGGGCGCCAGTGCCATGGTCGCCTGGGGTACCAGGCGATTCAGCGTGGCCTGTAGCGCGTCATTGCCTGAGGCCTCGACTAGCTGCCACACGTATTCGTATGACTTTTCGCCGACAACGCGATAGTTACCCGCAACACCGCCGACGCGTAGCTGCTCGAGCAGCTCGGTGAGCCGCGCCTTCGTCGCGCTGTCGGCGGCGGGAATCCCCTCCCTGAGGGCGACCAGATACAGGCAGTAGAGCGTGTTCGATGCCTCAATCAATCGGCGTTCGTCGCGCAGCGCCACCCGCGTGTACTTACTGGGAACCATCTCGACGAGGCGATACAGGCTCAGTTTTTTCAGCGCCTCGCGCACCGGTGTCCGTGACACGCCGAACTGCGCGCCAATCTCCTTGTCATTGAGCTCTTCGCCCGGCTGCAGCCTGCCCTCGATGATGGCATCGTAGATATGGCTGTAGACCTCGTCGGCGAGCGTTCTCCGAGCAACCGGAGACTTGGCCCGGGGAATTGGCATTAGATCACTCCTTCAGACGCATCGCGAGCCTCGTCTCGGCGCGCAAAGCACTCTGAGATCGCGGACTCAAGCCTGGCTGCGTAGTCCTCAATCGCAGCAACCGCCTCGCTCGCCTCGCCGTTCAGCGAGTGATCGATAGCCGCGCGAAGCACCTCGGCGGCAGCTGTTCCTGCCACGCCGATCTCGTGCTCAAATGCGAGGAAGCTGCGTCGTACGTGCGGAAACACGCCGCCCTGGGTTTCAATGAGCACTTCGTTTGCGTAGCGATCAAAGTAGACGGCAAAGAGCCGATCCACCATCGCGGCATCGCCTGCGACCTCGCGGAGCGCTGCGTTGCCGCGCAACGTGGCCTCTCGAAACTCACGCAATCGATCACGGTCGGTCTCGGTGAGCAGCGGGATCGCCTCGCGTACGGCAAATGTGGTCAACCCCAGGAGCACCCGCATCGCATCGTCGAATACTCGCGCACTGAGCTCCGTCACCGTCGTTCCACGCTGGGGCACGGTCTCAACGAAGCCCTGCAGTGCGAGCAGGTTGAGCGCCTCGCGCACCGGTGTGCGAGAGGCTCCGAACTCTTCCGCGAGGCCCTCGTCGGTGAGCGGCTGCCCCGGGCTCAGCTCGCCCGAGACAATTCGGTGCTTCAGCACCGTATACAGCTCATCAGCGATCAGTGTCTTCGCAAGTGGTTGTGGCTTCGACACGGGAATTGGCATCAGCTGTCACCGCCTTGGCCGCCAGCCACCGCAGACCTCGTTGTATCCACAAGCCTCGCGACGCACTGGGCACGGAGCTTCTCGAGCATCGCGAGCACCGCGTCTTGGTCGCCAGCGACGAGAGCGTCGCTCATCGAGCTGACGAACTCCGGCCCTCGCTGAGCAAATGGGCTGCTGGCCGAATACTGCGTGCGACGCAGAAGGTGCGGGCGTAACCGCTCATGATACGACTGGTTGAGCGCAGGGGCATCTGCGAGTTCGATGACACGGGAGTCGAACTCGGCGATTGCCTCGAACTCGGAGCCTGTCGCGCCGGCCACTGCGATGTTGAATTCTGCAGCGGCCTGAACAATGGACGATCGATCATTCGCGCTGAGGGGAAAGAGCGTCGCCTCGACCGCAGTGCACAGCAGGGAAACGACCATGCGCTCGCGCATTGCAACGTCTCGAGCGCTCACCTCAGAAATCATCGCACGCGCACCGGCGCGGCCCTCGATGAACCCGTTGGCTTCGAGCTTGACCATCGCTTCTCGCACCGGCGGCCGCGAAACTGAGAGCCAGACGGCAATCTCGTCTTCGTGAATGATCTCACCCGGCGCCAATTCACCCGTGCGAATCAGGCCGAGCACGTTCTCGTAGATTGTGTCGCGCATGGGGGTGCGGTTCAATTGACTTGGCACAGCGTCCCTACCCATGCAGTGAAGCATATACTAAAACATTGGATATCAGTTTCGAGGCGCTATGACGCAGATTGCGTCTGCAGGCGAAGCAGGCACCCGCGCTGGAGCACCGCATTCATCTCGCGATACTTGCGCACAGCGTCTCCCGGGTCTGGAGGCGCTGGCCCGAAAGCAGCTTCCGCGACCCCCCTGTACTCCTTGACATCGATCCACTCACTGCCGAACTGCAGGTCACGAGCGACGACGAGACGCACCTGTTCAACGACGTCCTCGAGCGCGGCGCTCGCTGCCCCTGCAACTACGCTTGCGGTGAGCTCCCAAAAATGGTGCAGCGTATCGCGCGGAGTAACCAGGCGCGTTGCGGCCGGAATGTGCTTGCGCGCTCGGCTCCACGCGAGCGGATCCACAAGTACCGTGCCTCCCACCACCACGACGAGGGCCCGACACGACTCTGCAAGCACCTCCGGGTCAACGTCAGCGACCTTGGTGAACCGGTTTGGCGATAGCGACACAAGCCCAGCCTTTGCAAGATGCCCCAGCGCCTCGCGAATTGGCGTTCGCGATACGCGGAGCCAGGCGCTGAGGTCTTGATCCCGCAGCCGCTCGCCGGGCGCAAGCGTGCCGTCGGTGATCGCCTCGATAAGCTGCTCGAGCACCTCGTCACGCAGGAGTGAGCGCGCGGGTGCTTCGCGAGTAGCGACTGGTACTGGCATTCGGATGACTTTCGTTCAGCTGACGAGGAGAGGCAGTGTGCTCGCCGCTACATCGAGCACACTGCCTGCAGTAGTTGACAGGGCGGGCGGGGAAACCCGCCCTGTCGAGTCCCGGCGCGGGGACGCGCTCGGGAGCGAGTGCCGCCGGAGCCGAGTTGCGGCGCCGCGGCGGCAGATTTACTCCGGCTCCCTAGCTCAGCTCAGCTCAGCTCAGCGGCAAGCTTCTGGCGCCGAGCACGCGCCGCAACCCCGACTGCGATCATGAGTAGGCCAAGCCCACCAGCAGCGAGGGGCTCTACGACCGGAACCGCGAGCTCGTCAACGATGATAGTGAGCTCAATCGGAGCGGAATCAACGCCGCCGACGTTCTGAGTTGCTGGAACGACATTCACACCCTCGGCCAGGCCAGTGATGGTGCCCGCCCAGTTGCCGTCCACGTCAACGACGAACTCGACAGAGCCCGTCGGGGTTGTGAGGGTAACCGTGGCGCCAGGCTCTCCCTTCCCTGAGACGGTCGCGGTCTTCGCCCCGTGATCGATGCCGTCAATCTGAGCGGTGAACTGAAGCTGTTTCACGATCGTCGCGTTCAGGTTCGCTTCGCCAGACGCCACGCCGTGAACAAGCTGCGTGACATGCAGCGCGTTGTCTCCCACACTGAGATTCGGCACGGAGACCGACCATTTGCCTTCCGGGTCGACGGTCGTCTCAACCGACCCGTTGGGGCTTTCCACCGTAATCGTCGCGCCGGGCTCGCCGGTGCCTCCGACGACCGCTGACCTGGCATCGCTATCCACTGAGCTGACCGACGCTACTAACGGTGCTGTTTGGATGGATGTCAAGTACTTGACATCGAGCCACTCATCATAGTCATCCGAGTCGTTGTAGATCATGACTCTGTCATGCCACAGCTGAAGGAATTGAGTGGGCTCGGTCACCGGCACAAGATGCCGAGAGGGTTTTGCCTCATACATCTGTTCTGGGCTGCCGACACACTCCGCCAACGCAACCTCCCACCAGGTAGGCATGGCCGTCGAGGGTACGTCTTTCGTCACGCACAGCCCATTCACGACGACAGGCCCCGTCGTCCCCAGAGCTGGGAACGAGGCACGAACGGCAACGGAGCGCGCTTCTTCTCCCGGGAGATACTCCGGCTTGAGGTCAGCGGTCACCGCAATTCGCTTGCTGCTACTGCTCAATGCAGTAGCCATGTTGTACATCGTCCAGGGCCCTTCGAGACGATCGCCAGCCGTCGCACGCGGCGCTCCAATGTCGCCCTCGCTCGCGCTAGCAGCCGAGACCCCGCCGCCTGCTAGTCCTGCTGCAATAACTGCAGCGACGCCGAGCGTTGCCAAGATTCTTTTGAGCATCATGTTCCATTCCATTCATGTTCTTGTAGCGCCCTCCGGCGGTGCAGCACCTATCGGGGCGGCATTCAGGCAATTCCACTGCCAGGCCTGACAGCTTGCCAGCGGGCAGGCGCGTAGCGGGGAAGGCGATGTGCGTTCCCCGCTACGCCGCAGTGCAGGCGGATCGAGCCGCGAGCGAGCTAAGCGAGCTCGAGGGTAGTCTGCTTGCGACGTGCCTGGGCCGCCGCACCGAGCGCAACGATGAGCAGGCCCACTCCGCCAGCCATCAGCGGGTCGACGATCGGGGTCGCAAGCTCATCGATGATGATGGTGAGAGTAATCTCAGCCGATGTTTCACCGTCGACGGTCTGGGTTGCGGCGATCGCGTTCTCGCCCGGGGCAAGACCCGTGATGACCCCCGACCAGGTGCCGCTTGCCTCGACAGCAAACTCGACAGGGCCAGTCGGCGTCGTCAGAGTAATGGTCGCGCCGGGCTCGCCCTTGCCCGATACGGCGGCAGACTTTGCCTCCTGGTCAACTGAGTCGACCTGCGCGGTAAACTCAGCCAGCTGCTTCACCACCGTTGCGGTGAGGTCGACCTCGCCCGCAGCCTTGCCATCAACCAGTTGCACTACACGCAGTGCGTTGTCGCCGACGTTTAGGCCCGCAGCTGTGAGTGCCCACCGGCCATCAGCACCGACAGTCGTCTCGACCGAGCCGCTCGGGCCGTGCGCGGTCACTACGGCACCGGGCTCACCCGTACCACTGAGAACGGCGGTCTTACCCTTGTGGTTCACTGACTCGACGGTGGCCTCAAGAGGAGCCAACGACACGACGGGAGCCAAGAGACTCAGGTCGACAAGGTCCATGTTGCCAGACCCGACGGCGGAGGAATTACCGATATAGCCGGCGGACCACTCCGTACTCGCTTGGCCGTCCGAGAGAGCGAGGCCCTGCAACCGCAGGCTACCGTCGAGCCCGAAGACCCAGTCCTGCTCAACACCGCCCGTGCAGCGCACGGCCGCGACCGAGTTTAGGTACGGGTGTGCAGGGTTTGCGGGCCCCTTCACCAGGCACAAGTCATCTTGCGTGATGATCGGCCCTTGCGTGCCGGGCGCCGGCAACTCGAACACCTGGGCGTTTGCCACTGCGGTTTCTGGCGTCAGCCTGCGGCTGCCCAGGCTGCCGAATTCGACTGCCCAAGAGGTTTCGTATGGCCGCGTTGCAGACGTCTTGGTCACGAGCGGCCCCTGAACGCGTTCCGCGCCCACCCGCTCCTCGGCGCTTGCTGCGGTCGCTCCCCCAGCGACAAGACCTGTCAGAGCTACGCCTGCGACGCAGAGCGTGGTTAGTGCTTTATTAAACATTGTTCCTTCACTTTGATTGGTTTGACTACTAGATTCGCGTCCCCGCACTCCGGGCAGTGCCCTGTTAGGCAGGCGCCCCTGCCGCGCGGCGCACGAGACCAGCTCGAAGCACCAAGAGGCCCGAGATCGTCAATGCGATCGCAAGGACGGTGATACCGAGAGCTTCAAACCCGGTCGCGACGAGACCACCACCGATGAGGCCTCCCCCAAGCGGTGGCAATCCACCATTTCCATACACGGCATTCGCTCCTTTCGTTTCAGCACACGATGCCGGTTGCCCGGCACACACGAAAGTACACTAACATATCGCTAACTGCAAATATTACTTTCTTGAGTATCAACCCTTGTGCCCGCAACCGATATGCAATATTCTGGCCGTGCAACCGACCGAGGAGTGTCATGGAACCAATTTCGACCACCGCTACACCCGCGCCGCGCACAGCGCACACCAAACTTCGAGGCAGCGGTGCGCAGAAACTCGTCGCTGTCTTCGCCGTGATCTGCGCAGTCGCGCTCCTCGCTACGAACGAGGCCTCCCGGCAACTCGAGGCTCAGCTTGCCGGGTGGGCAATCTCCACGGCCCTCGGGGTCGGCACCGAGGTACCTGCCGGCTCGACGCTCATATCGATTGGGGGCGGCAGCCAGCACTACTTCACGGTCGATCTGTCTTTCGCGTGCAGCGTGGCACTGATCATCGCGCCGCTTCTGTTGGTCGCAGCCGGGCTACTCTTCACCGGCCGCACCACCGTGTTTCGCGCGGTGCCGGCGGTTCTCGTCGGCGCAGCGCTCCTCGTCGCCGCCAACGCTGCGAGGTTCATTCTGATCGCGTCGATGACCCGTCGCGACAACCTCGAGGGGTTCGGGTGGGCTCACAGTTTCTATGGGTCGGCGCTCGTGCTCGGGGCTCTGCTGGTTGTGCTTGTCGGCTTCGTCTATTTCATCACCCGCGGCAACCGCACATCGAAGCACTCGGCGTCGGAGCACGGCCGGTGAACGCATTCGACGTCTTCCTCGGTATCTGCATCGTGTTTTCGCTGTTGCTCGGCACGATGTTCCTCGCCTACGTGATCGCGATTGTGATTCCGTTTCTGCGGCGCAAACCAGATACGCCCGGCGATTCTCGCGACTTCGAGTGGCACTTCGCCATTCCGTGCCGCGACGAAGAGGCGGTGATCGGCCACACCATTAGCTACCTACGGGGGCACTTCCCCGATGCCCACCTGTGGGTCATCGACGACGACTCCGAGGACACAACTGCGGCGATCGTCACAAGCTTCGCTTCGGAAGACGAGCACGTGCACCTCGTGCAGCGCCGCCGCCCCGACGCCCGCACTGGCAAGGCCCACGCGCTGAACTTCGCCTGGCGGCAGCTGCGCGACCGTCTACTTGCTGAGCAGAAGGACCTCGCGAAAGTCATCCTCGCAGTGGTCGACGCCGACGGCCGCCCCTCGGCCAACCTGCTCGACGTCTGCGCGGGCGAGGCGATGTTCGGTGCCGCCGATATTGCCGCAGTGCAGGTTGAAGTGCGCATGTCGAATCGCGACGTGCGCACCCCCAGGCCAGGCGAAGACTGGCTCCGCAATCTCACTGCCCGCACATTCGTGCGGATGCAAGACCTCGAATTTCGCGGGCCCATTTCTGCGATTCAAATGAGCAGAAAGTTCACCCGCACCGTGAACGTCGGCGGCAACGGGCAGCTCGCCAGAATGTCGGCGCTCGTCGACATCGCCGACGAGAAGGGGCCCTGGCGAGGGTCGCTGCTCGAAGACTTCGAGCTCGGCGTGCACTTTCTTCTAGCGGGTTGGCGAAATGCCTATACCCCTGACGCCTGGGTCGATCAAGAAGCCCTGTATTCGCTCCCGCGCTATCTCACGCAACGGGCCCGCTGGGCCCAGGGCACCATGCAGTGCGCGCGGTATCTGAAGCGCGTGTGGACGACGCCGGCGATCAGCAACATTGGGGCACTCGAAATCACCTACTTTCTGCTGCAGCCGTGGATCCAGATCCTCGGCACGATCCTCTATCCGCTGCCGATCATCCTGATGTTCTACAACTTCATCGCGCACCCCGATGTGATGGCCCACTACCTCGCAAACGGCGGCACGATTCTCTTGATCGTGTACGCGGTCGTCGGCCTCGGCGAATTTGCTGCCTGGGGCATTCTCTACCGACACAAGAGCGAGCCAAGCGCGACGGTGCTGACCGCGGTCGGCTGGGGGCTCAGCTACGTGCTCTATATCTACCTCGTCTACGTCATCGTGTGGAAGGCATTTTGGCAGCTTATTCGCCGCCAAACAGCCTGGGCGAAGACGGTGCGCAACGCAGAGACCGTCACCGACGCCGACGTGGTCGCACGACTGCACTAGCGCTCACCCGCACTATTCCTTCACCCTCACGACCCAGATTGAACGACATGTCACACCCAATTCCCGCGCACGGTGGCTCACTTGCCACCGCCGAACTCCCCGCTGGCAAAGACGCCCCGTTCGATACCCAGTTTGTTACAGATCCCCTTCCCGTGCACCCCACGACAGCTCGCCATGCACCCCCGGCAGCACCCCCGGCAGCACCCCCGGTCGTTGCAGACGAGCCTCCAGCTGGGCAGCAACGTGCCGCCCGCTCGCCATGGCACTTCCCTGCGGTTGACGGGCTGCGCGGCCTTGCTATCGCATCGGTACTGCTGTACCACTCGAACTGGAGCCCCCGTGGCCTATTCGGTGTCGATGTCTTCTTCGTCGTCTCGGGGTTTCTCATCACCCTGCTGCTGCTTCGCGAACTCAGCAAGACCAACACGATCAAGCTTGGCCGTTTCTTCGCGAAACGCGCGAAGCGGCTTCTCCCCGGCCTGCTGATCACCCTCGCGCTCGTGCTCGCAATCTCCTGGCAGTTCGGCACGCTCCAGCAACTGCAGACGAACGCGACCAAGGCGATCTACTCGCTACTGCAGGTCGCCAACTGGCACCAGCTGCACTCCGGCGAGGCCTACTGGGAGATGACCGGCCAGGTCCAGCCGCTCGCGCACATGTGGTCACTCTCGATCACCGAGCAGTTCTACATCGTGTGGCCTCTCGTGCTACTCGCGCTGTGGTGGGTGACGTGGAAGAAACCACTCGCAATGGTCATCGTGCTCACGTTTGCGTTCGCGGCTTCGAGCCTTGTAGCCCCGCTGCTGTGGGACGGCAGCAACAGCGACCGCCTGTACCTCGGCACCGAAACCCGCGCGGTCGCGTTCATCGCCGGCGCAGCCCTTGCGGCGGCCGTCTTTTGGTTCACGAACCGGCGCCTATCGCTCGGCACTGACCCAAAGGTCAGCCCGCTGCGCCAGGTGTGGTTCACCCTGCTGAGCGTGGTCTCACTCGCCGCTATCGTTGGTGCCAGCGTGCTCACCACCTCGTATCACGAGGCCTGGCTCTATCAGGGAGGTCTCGCCGCCGTCGCGATCTCGGCCGCAATCTTCACCGCAACGCTCTGCTCCGCAAATAACCGGCTCGTCCCGTTCTTTTCGTTTTCGCTGTTCACGTCATTCGGCAAGCTTGCCTATACGATCTACCTTCTGCACCTGCCCGTGTACTGGGTGCTTCAGATGCTCACCCCAACGATCTCGCCACTCGTGCTCTTCGCAATCGGCGGCCTCCTCACGTGGATTCTCGCCGCGTTCGTTCACTTCGCCATCACGGAGCGAATGAGGCTCGCCAAGTGGCGGCTGACTCGCGGCATTCCGGTGTTCGCGCTCAGTGTTGCATTGGTCGCGGGCATGGGCGTGTATCTGCCGGATGCGCGCCTAGCCGCGATGCAATCAACGGTGGCCAACGAAGGGGCATTTGAGGCTCTCGATCTCGCACCCGGCGTCGCCGGTGGGCGCCCCGTCGTGCTGACGCTCGGGGATTCTCTGGCCAATGACTTTGCGACCGCGCTGGCCGACAACGGCACAGGAGCATTCGCCGTGGTCGACGGCGGCTATGGCGGGTGCGGAATCATGTCGACCGAGCAGGTTCGCGCGAGCGACGGCTTCGCCTGGGATGACCTCACGTTTTGCGATTTCTGGCAGTCATCATGGCCGCAGCAACTCGAAGAACACCAACCCGATTTCGTCGTGCTTCACACGTACTGGGACGCCGCCGACCAGTTGGTCGACGGTGTCTGGATGCGGCCGGGAGACCCCGCGTACAACGAACGCTACGCAGCCCGACTCGCCCAACTCTCAAGCTGGGTCTCCGAACTGTCGCCACACACGAAGCTACTCGTCTCAAACGACCGCAACACGAACGGCATCGTCACCGACCCCGCGCAAATGATCGCGTTCAGCACGCTTCTCGACGAATTCGTCGCAGCCAACGACAACGCGAGCCTCATCGATCTGCGTGAGCACCTCTGCCCGGCGGGTGCGTGCCTCAAACAGGCCCCCAACGGCGGAGACCTGTTTCTCGAAGACGATGTGCATTTCTCCCTCGACGGGATGAGGTTCGTTGCCCCCTGGCTCGAACGCACGCTCGCTGCGGCCCAGCGCGGCGAACTCTGAATTACCCCACCTCTTTCGATTGGAACAACCATGTCTAACACCCTCATGACTGAAGCACCCGCCACCAATTGCGTCAATGCCCTTGGCGACATCGCCGTGGTTCTCGGAACGCGCCCCGAGATCATCAAGCTTGCTGGCATCATCACCGCCTTGGGCGATCGAGCCCGGGTGATCCACACCGGTCAGCACTGGGATGATTCCATGGCGGGCCAGTTCTTTCGCGACCTCGGCATCGGCGAACCTCAAGTCAGGCTCACTTCGGTAGCCGGCAAACCTCGCGGTCTACAGATCGGCCTCGGGGTCGCCGAGCTCGCCGAGCACTTCGCTGAGCACCCCGTGCGGTGCGTCATCGTGCAGGGCGATACCAACAGCACGACAATCGGCGCCCAGGCCGCGAACTACCTCGACGTGCCCGTCGTGCACGTCGAGGCCGGCCTGAGGTCGTTCGACCGCAACATGCCCGAGGAGATCAATCGCCTCGTCGTCGGGGCGATCGCTGACCTGCACTGCGCGGCAACACCCGAGAACGCCGCGAACCTGTATGCCGAGGGGGTCGCGGAAGATCGCGTTGTGATCACCGGAAACACGGTCGTCGAGGCAACCGAGCTGGCCCGAGCCCAAGCGCACCGTCACCTCGCCGCAATGGTGAGCGACGAGACAGTCTCGCGCGGATACATGCTGGCGACGATTCACCGCCCGGAAAACACCGACGCCCCAGAGTCACTCGAGCGCATTTTGCGCGACCTCGCCAGTTCTGGCAAGCCGGTCGTTTTCACCCTGCACCCCCGCACGGCCGCCGCAGCCGAGCGCTTTGGGCTCACCGATCTACTTACACCGTTCGAGATTCTCACCGGGGTCGGCCACGCAGACTTCCTCGAGCTCGCGGCCCACGCAGATCTCATCGTGTCCGATTCCGGTGGAGTGCAGGAGGAGGTGACCGTGCTGAAGAAACCGCTGCTGGTCGTGCGGCGATCGACTGAGCGCCCGGAATCAATGACCGCTGGGTTCTCTCGGCTGGTGACGCCGGAGCTTGATCTCGCCCAGGAGATCGCGAGTGAGCTCAGGGCCTCACACGACGCCCTCGCTGATACGCCGTCGCCGTACGGCCGGGGCACTGCCAGCCGCGAAATTGCGAAGCTAGCCGAGCGGCTCGCGCTGGTCTCGTGAGCCCGACGCAGCCCCTACTCCCCCAGCCCAGCTAGCAGCTCCCCCTGCTCGACCCACGACAGCCCGGCGATGCTCAACACCACACGAATCGCGGTCAGCTCGGAGTCGCCAGCGGTGATCCGCTCATCGCGAAGCGTCGCCTTCGCGGCCTCCTCGATGAGCGAGGCCAGCACCTCCGGCGTCATATCGGCACGGAGCGCACCCGATTCGATACCCGCGCGGGTGACCTCGGCGAGCTTCTCGCGCAGTGGCGCAAACGCGGTCGCGGCTGCGGCCCGGTAGTGCTCGTTCGTGGCGATGTTCACCGAGGCACGCACGGTGACAGACGCACGCCACAACCCGGTCGCGAGGTGCACGAGGGCGAGCCGGGGATCCGCACTCACCGTGCTCGCCGCGATCTCGGCAAACCGGCGCGCCCCGACCGCGATAACCTCGAGCACGAGCGCTTCGCGGTCTGGGAAGTGGCCATACACCGCGCGCCGCGTCAGCCCGGCAGCCTGCGCGATGCTGTCGAGCGAGGCGTTCGGTTGCTCGGCGATCGCTGCCTGCGCGGCGTCGAGCAACCGCTCTCGGTTCTCGGTCGCGTCGCGTCGCCGCGCCTCGGGGAGGGCCGAAGCGGCACGGGCGTCAGCGGCGTTCGCTGGCTGAACAGTCATCTTCCCTCACATGAGTTTCGTTGATTCGAGCGCATCCATCAGCTTCCGGTTGAACGGAATCATTGGGCGGCGCAGCACGAGCCCGAGCAGCAGCGCGGGCACCACGAACAGCGCAAGCGTGCCGAGCGCGACCCAGAAATCTGCCCCGTAGCTGCCGGCGACGGCAGATCGCAGCGCCCCGATGGCGTAGGTCGCTGGCAAGAAGGGGCTGATGTTCTGGAACCAGACGGGGAGCAGCTCGAGCGGGTAGGCGCCACCCGAGCCCGAGATCTGAATCACGAGCAGCAGCACCGCGAGCGCCTTGCCAGCGTTGCCAAACGCGACAACAGCCGTGTAAATGATCAGCGCGAACACGAGCGATATCACCCACCCGGCAAGAATGAGCAGCAGCGGGTGCGCTGGTTCGATCTGCACGAACAGAATCAGGCCGAGCGTGAGCAGCGTGCTCTGGGCAAGCCCGACGATCGCGAACACCCCGTAGCGCCCGAGGTACTTCTCGGTCGGGGTGAGCTCGGCGCGACCGGGCAGTGTTTCTTCGTTGACGTCGACGCGAATGGTGACGGTCATGAGCAGCGCGCCGACCCACAGCGCGAGCACGCTGTACAGCGGCGCCATCCCGGCGCCAAACCCGGCGATCGGGTACACCGCGATGCGTTCGACGCGCAGCGGTTCGGCGAGCGAGGTCGCAATCACCGCAGGCCCAGCACCAATCACTTCGGAGAGCACGCTGAGGTCGCCAGTGTCAGCCGCTGTGCGGAGCGCTCGCTGCAGCTCGTCGAATCTGTCGGCCGTCTCGGTGAGCGAGGTCGCGAGCTTCTGGGTCGCCTCGCCAGATTCTGTCAGCACGGTGCGCACGGAACCAGCCGCGCCGCCGAGCCGCGTCGCCGAGCCAGACAGATCGGTGCGGATCCCGGCGACATCACGGCTAATGCTGTCAAGGGTGGTCGCGAGCTCGTCGAGCTGGGGCTGCAACCCCTGCACGTAAGCGTTCTTCGCGTCGGTGACTGCGGCCTTGGCAGCCGCGATCGCGTCGGCAACCCCCTGGTGCGATGCTTCGGCGTTACCCACCCCGGTGGTGATGTCAGAGGCTGACTGCCGCAACCGGTCGCGCACGCCCTCCTGCCGAGCGATCGAGGCATCGAGGCGCGAGAGCACCGTGGTGAGCGCGGCCTGCGCAGACTCGGGCAGCTGCGGCCCGACCTCCGTTTCGAGCGTGGCGCGCAGCGCCGCGGTCTGGTCGATCTGCAGCTGCACCGAATCGGCGACGGCGTTCAGCGCAGCGGCCTGACCCGCCCCGGTCTTACCCGCCTGGGCGTAGAGGTCGTCGATGCGCGCGCCGACCGCGTCGTAGCTCGATGCGGTCGCGGTCAGCGCGTCGACGAGCGACTGCGTTGCCCCCGTGAGCGCGCCCTTAAGGTCGCCGACCGCGGCAGCCCCGAGGCCTACGGCGCTCGAGGTGTCGGTGAACGCGCCCCCAGCGGCCGTGACGAGCGACTCGGCGCTGTCAACGAGCGGAATACTCGACCGCACGAGCGCCGACATGGTGTCTGCCGTGCGAGCGCTCGCGCGCAGCTGGGTCGCGACGTTGCCGATGCGCGCCTCGACGCGGCCGAGGGCGGCCTGGGTGTCACCGTCAGACAGGTAGTCAGATACTGAAGAGACGAGCCCGAGAGCGACCTCGCTCAGCGTGACGGTGAAAGCCTCACTAATCTGGGCCGAGACCCCCTCGGCACCCTGCTCGGTGATCTTCGGGGCGAGCGCGTTCTTCTTCTCGTTCGTGTAGAACTCGAGGGCCGTGCGGTCTGCGCCGTCTGCGTAGAAGGTCATCATGTCAGAGCTGAACGACGGCGGCAGCACGATCGCCGCATAGTAGGCACCCGAGCGCGTCCCGTCGATCGCGTCACTCTTCGACGTAATCACCCAGTCGAGGTCTTCGTTCGCGCGAAGCTCAGAGAGCACCTGCTCGCCAACGTTGATGCGAATCGGCATCAGATCGCTCTGAAACCCCTCATCGGTGCTCGCGACGGCGACCTTGAGGTTACTCGTGTTGGCGAACGGATCCCAGCTGGCGATGACGTTAAACCAGGTGAACAGCGACGGAATGATCACGAGCCCGAAGAGCACGATGCCAGCCATCACGTTGCGGGTCGCGTGCCGCAGGTCTCGGCGAATGAGGCTGAAGATGTTGTTCATGAGTGCAACCCCGCTGGGTCGGTGAGTGCGGCGTCACGCAGTTCGGCCTCGTCGAGGCTCGCGATCTCTTCGGCGTGCGCAAAGCTCTGTTTGATGTATTCGAGTACGACGAGAAAGCCGAGCACGATGAGGCACCACAGCACCCAGACGCCGAGCAGCGGGGCTTTGCCGCCTGGCAGGGCCCACGCGATGACTCCGATGACCACCATGCCGACTGCCCCGACGATGAGGGTGCCGCGCAACAGCGCTCGGTAGTGCTGGGTAAAGGGCCGCGCGCGCCTGGCGAGGTCGGCACGGAACTCGCCCTTGTTCTGCAGTGCGTGGATCACATCGCCCAGGCGGTAGCCCGAGCCGATGACCTGTACCTTTTCGCCGATGAGCAGATCGGTCGAGGCGATCTGCCGGTTGAACAGCAGATTGAAGTTCGCGAGTCGGCGCCTGAGCACGAGGCCGAGCACAATGGCGAGCAGCCCCATGAGCGCGAGCACCCCAACGAAACGCCAGTAGTGACCGCCGTAGAACCCGGCAATCGTCTCACGCATCGCGTCGATGCCGTACGAGAACGGCAGGAGCGGGTAGATCGCCCGGAAGAAGCCAGGCATGAGTTCGATGGGGTAGAGACCGGACGCGCCGGGAATCTGCATGATCACGAGCAGCACGCAGAGCCCGCGGCCGACGTGCCCGAAGGCGACCGATAGCGCGTAGATGATGCTGACGTACACGAGCGCGGTGAAGACCCCCGTCGCGACATATGCGACAGCGCTCACGGTTTGTATGCCGATCACGAGGTTGCCGATGCACACGATGAGCGCTTGCAGGGCGGCGAGCGTGCCCAACAGAAAGAACCTGCCGAAGTATGCCTGGCGCACGGTGACGTCGCGCAGGCCCTCGGTGTCAACCTCGATCTTGAAGATGACCATGAGCACAAACGCCCCGATCCACAGCGACAGGTTCGTGAACAGCGCGGCCATGGCCGAGCCGTAGGCGTTGATGGGAAACACGACCCGCTCGTCGACGGTCACGGGCGAGGCAACGAACTCACCAATCTGTTCGGCGTTCAGCCCGGTCACGGTGCCGAGGGTGCCCCACTCCGACGCCGCACCGAGCGCGAGCACATCGGCCTTCGCCGTCTGCACTCCCCCGCGCACGCCGGCGATGTCTTCGCCGAAGCTTTCGAGGGCGTCACCCGTCGAGACGAGCTGCGTGTCGATGCCCGCGAGCAGCCCGTCGGCCTCGCGCAGCACGGTTTGCTGTGCGCCGAGAGCTGACGAAAACGCCCCGGCGCTCGCAGACAGCTGCGACA